>NZ_JBVVXU010000015.1:0-35514 GCF_055902035.1 Leisingera sp. SA215
AACAGATCCCATGATTAGTGGCGCAGAGCGGATAGGCTGCGCCATGCCAATGATAGGAGAACTGGTCATGTCGTACTCACTCAATACGCCGAAATCTGTTCAATACGACCGCACGCTTGTCCTTGCGATCGAGTTGAGCAGCAAGTCTTGGGTCCTGGCGGCACAAGTGCCTGGTCTGCCGCAATCTAAGACCAGAACTATGATCGCACCTGATAAGCTGGCCCTTGAAACGGCAATCGATGGGTATCGGACCCGTGCCGCCGCCGCTGGCTCTCGAGTCGATCGTGTGATCGCGATTTATGAAGCTGGATGGTCCGGATTCTGGCTGGCGCGATGGTTGATCGCGAAGGGCGTGGAGGTCCACGTTGTCCAGCCTTCGAGTGTTCCAGTTGATCGCCGCATGCGCCGCGCCAAATCCGATGGTATAGATGCCGAGTTGCTTCTCCGCACTCTGATGGCGTGGCTTTGCGGAGAACCGCGGGTCTGTTCCATGGTGCCAATCCCGGACGAAGCCGACGAGGATGCACGGCGATGCATCCGCGAGCGAACGGAGTTGATCTCCGAGCGGATCAGCCTGACCAACCGGATCGGCGCCGTACTGGCGACATTAGGCGTCGAGGGTTACAATCCGCTCCTCCAGAGTCGCCGGCATCGATTGATGGATTTGCGCACCGGGCTCGGTGAGCCGCTGCCGCCGAACGCATTTGCAAAGATTGACCGGCTATTGAGCAGGCTCGAGCTCGTGCTCACCCAGATCGCTCAGCTGGAACGGGAGCGTGATGCCGTGGTTAAGGAACCCGCTGCGGATGAGGCCGGAAAAATGATCCAGCAGCTTTGCCGGTTACGCGGTATCGGGGTGCAGAGCGCCACCGTGCTGGTTCGCGAGGCTTTCGTGCGCCACTTCGCCAATGGCAAGGCGTTGGGATCGTATGCTGGTCTTACGGCGACGCCCTACAACAGCGGTGGAGTAGAGCGTGAGCAAGGGATCGGGAAAGCCGGAAACAGGCGGCTTAGAACGACGATGGTCGAACTGGCGTGGCTCTGGCTACGCTACCAGCCCGGTGCCGCGCAGGTTACCTGGTTCCGGGAGCGAACAGGCCAGACCGGCCGGCGTGTGCGTAAGGTGATGATCGTTGCGCTTGCCCGAAAGCTGCTGATTGCCCTTTGGCGGTTCGCCACTGATGGAGTGGTCCCACACGGAGCGACCTTGGGACCCGCCGCCTGACAGCTAATGAGATCAGGCTGCTTTGCGACGGCATGGCGGCTTGGTGACCGAGGGAACGTCGCCGTTGTCCGGCGTGGCACAATAGATGCCGTTTTCACAGAGTGGTGCCGTTCTTTTGGAGTTCTCCGGTCCCGAATGCGGGACAGTGGTTGGGATGCTGGTCCCGCCGGATGTGAGGTTTGCAGACAAGGGTCTGCCGAAAGAGAGCTCACCTCGAGCGCCGATGAAGAAATAATACCATTGACGGAGACATCATCATGTGAGGCCGGACACACGTCTGCTTTTGACCAGTGCGAAACCAAATCAAAATGCCTTGCAATGCTGGAGCTATCCACACAAGCCATTCGTTGCGAGTGCGAAGTGGCCGGTGGATCAGGTGAAAATTTCGTCCTTGGATGTGTCAGCATCCAAGACGCGGATATTTCGACTAATGGCCAGAATTCCAAAAGGTGAATTCCCCAGCACTTACAGAGTTGCCGATTGAAACGCGATCCTTCAACGGGCGCAATGATATAAGGCAATGTTATTCGTCACAATTCCGCTCCAGCACCTGCCGGGCAGTTTCCAGATATTCGTCTTGTTGTCCGGCACTCATCCTGTCCCAGGTGCTGTAGACCTGCCTCAAGCGAGGGTTATCGCGCAGCTTGGCTTGGTTGCGAGCCAGGAAGTCCCAGTAGAGCGGGTTGAACGGGCAGGCTCCCTCACCGGTCTTGCGCTTCACGTCATAGCGGCAAGTTGGGCAGTGGTCCGACATTTTGTTGATGTAGTTGCCGCTGGCGGCATAGGGTTTCGAGCCCAGCAGACCGCCATCGGCATACTGGCTCATGCCGATCACGTTGGGCGCCTCGACCCATTCATGGGCGTCGGCGTAAACCGCCAAGTACCATTCATGCACCTGATGCGGGTCGACGCCCGCCAGCATGGCGAAATTCCCCGTCACCATCAGCCGCTGGATGTGGTGCGCATAGGCTTCGTCGCAGGTATGGTTGATGGCGGCAGCCAGGCAGGCCATGTCTGTGTCGCCTGTCCAGTAGAAGCCGGGCAGGGGGCGGGTGGCTTCCAGAAAGTTCCGCTCGGTATAGCCCGGCATGTTGAGCCAGTAGATCCCGCGTACATATTCTCGCCAGCCGATGATCTGGCGGATGAAACCTTCTGCCGCATTGAGCGCCGCGTGCCCTTCGTAATAGGCCCGCTCCACCCGGCTGCAGACCTCCAGCGGCTCCAGCAGACCCGCATTGATGTAGTGAGACAGGACGGAGTGGTAGAGGAACCGTTCCCCCTCCAGCATCGCATCCTGGTAGTCGCCGAAATTCGGCAGCGCCTCCCCGGTGAAGCGCTCCAGCGCCGCCAGCGCATCCTCGCGGGTCACTGCAAACCAGAACGGGCGTAGGGTGCCGAAGTGGTCGCCGAACTGCGACTCCACCAGATCCAGAACCTCCTCTGTGATCTCATCGGGGCTGGTTTGCGGCGGCTCCGGCAGCGTCAGGCCGTCCTCTGCGGGCTTGCGGTTTTCGTGATCGAAGTTCCATTTGCCGCCTTCCGGATCCTCGCCGTTCATCAGCAGCCCGGTTTCGCGGCGCATCTCGCGGTAGAAATACTCCATCCGCAGCTGCTTGCGCCCCTCGGCCCATTCGCCAAACCGCTCATGGGAGCAGAGAAACCGGCTGTCCTGTTGCATATCCAGGGGAACATCCGCCGCCTCCGCCCAGTCCTGAAGGGCAGATTTCAGCCGGTATTCGCCGGGCTCGGTCACAACCACGCGGGCCAATGGATGCGCCTCGCGCAGGCGGTCGATTTCACCGGTCAGGCTGCCGGAGTTATCCGGGTCGTCCAGCCGCACGTAGTGCACCTGCCAGCCGTCCTCCTTTAGCGCCTTGGCAAAGTGGCGCATTGCCGAAAACAGAAATGCGATCTTCTTCTTGTGGTGCTGTACGTAACCGGCTTCCTCCGCAACTTCCGCCATCAGGACGATGTCGCGGTCAGGGTCCGCGCCCTTGAGCGCGGCGATGTTGCGGCTGAGCTGATCGCCCAGAATGAGGATGAGGCCGCGGCTGCCGGATTGATCGTCAAATGGGGGCATCGGGTATCACCGTCAGGGGTTAGCTGGCAGGCCGCATGGTGGCGACCAGTTCCGCAACCTTGAGGCCGAATTTGCGCATCTCGGACTTGTTCATGATCACCCCGTCAGCTGTGAGATACAGCCAATCGGTGGCTTTAAGGGTGTGACCGCCTGCGCTTTCGGGCAGGATGATCTCGTAGGTCAGCTGCATGGTGGAGCCGGACACGATGCCCTTGGCCTCTCCGGCCAGGTCATCGGCCGTAGCGGTGAATGTATTGTCCGGCCCGAGGGTGAGGAACCATATCCGGCTTTGGGTGACGCCGTTGGAATAGGTGAACTCTTCGCTCAGCGTGCCGGTTTCCCCGTCCCATTCGCCCACCATTTTGGCGGTGAAGCTGTTGGTCATCTTGCCAGTTGGGCCGAAAATCACCCCCTCCGACAGGATCTCGCCGGACAGATGCTTGGTCAGGATGAACTGCGGGCCGGAGTCCGCATAATCCTGCGGCGACTGGAAACGGAAGCTGAACAGGTAGGTTTTCGCGAACATCACAAGCACGATGATGGCAAGGGCAAGGGTCAGGAGTTTCATGCGGTTGCTCTCTCTGATGGCAGGGTCAGGGCAAAGGCGAAAGCGGCGGTTTTCAGAACGCAGGGCAGCACGGCATAGGCCAGGGCAAGCGCGCTGAGCGCCCGGGCGCTGTTGTCCGCCCCGGGCTGGAAGCCCTGCTGCTCTAGCAGCGGCAGCGCCAGGGCGGCGGCAAGGGCCAGCGCCAGCTTGCCGGCAAAGGACCAGATGCCGAAGGCGGCGGAGGCGTTGAGGCCCGCGCGGGTCAGCGCGATGCTGAACATGGCGGGCAGCAGTACCATGTCAGCGCCCAGGGTGGCGCCCGATACCGCGCAGATCACCGCAAAGCCCAGCACGCTGCCCGGCCCCAGAAAGGCCGCGCCGGCAAAGCTGGCGATGGCCAGCGGCATGGCAATCAGCAGCGTCTGTTTCGCCCCGATCCGCTGGCTGAGGCGCGCCCACAGCGGCACGCTGAGGCCAGCGCTCAGGAAGAACAGCACCAGCAGCGGCCCTGCGTAGGCGGGAAGGTTCAGCCGGTCCTCGACAAAGAACAGGAACAGGGTGGAGGTCAGCGCCACCGGCAGGCTATTGAGCACTGCCAGTACCAGCAGACGCACCGCGCCGGCCTGGGTCAGGGCCAGGGCTGACAGCGGTTGGCCGGTGACAGCCGGGCGCCTCCACATGGGCCGGGTGGCCGCGGCGGTGAACAGGGCAAAGCCGCCGAGGGTCAGGCCAAAGGCGGGATAGCCCTGGCCCGCGGCTCCGAGCGCCACCAGAACCGCCGGTGCGATGGCGGCAAAAATCACGCCGCTGAGCATGCCCGCCTCGCGGAAGGCGGCCAGCGTCATCAGCTCGCGCGGGGTGGATTGTTTGGCCAGCGTGGCGCTGCGGCCATAGAGCAGGATCATGCCAAGACTGTAGGCCGAAAACAGCAGCAGGAGGACCAAGACCAGCTTAAGCACCGCCTGCGGGCCCGCCGTCAGGCCGAACAGCAGCGGAAAGCCGACGGCCAGCCCACCCGTCGCCGCCAGCGCGAACCAAAGCTGCGCCCCGGGCCAGCGGTCGATAGCCCAGCCGATCAACGGGTCCTGCACCAAATCAAACAAACGGATCACCAGCAGGATGCCGCCAAGCGCCCCCAGGCCGATCCCCAAATTCACCGAGGCAAACTGCGGCAGGTGAATATAAAGCGGGATCCCCGCCGAGGCGAGCATCATCGCATAGAGGCTGACGCGGGGGTACAGCATCCTCAGCCCAGAAGCGCGCGGGTGAACCGAGCGGAGCGGGTGTTTGCGCCGACAAAGATCGACATGAAGCCGCGCTTGATACCGGGCTGGCTCAGGGTGCAGGCGGTGCGTCCATTGCGCAGGAACTTCACCCGGTCAGGTCCCTGGCTGACGGCCAGATACCGGTCGCCGGGGGAGACGGCCTGAAAACAGGCCTCAAACCGGGCGCGGGCCGGGGCGGGCTGCCCCAGCCGCCGCATTTCGCGCAGGGTTGCCTCGACCAGATCCTTCTGGCTCAGCCGACGCTGATAGGTCAGCTCGATGCCGAAATCCTGCGACCAGTCCAAGGGCGCGGCGCCCCTGGTGAACAGCCGGGCCTGATAAACCGGAAAGCCAAGGAACCGGAATGTCCCAGCGCCGCGCTGTTCCGCCCCCGGCAGCAGCGATTGCACAGGGGAGGCAAAGCCTGCCGCCGGAACCGCCAGCAGGCAAAGGGTCAACAGCAGCCTACGCATGGGCCAGCTCAACCTGCACAACATTGGTGTGGCCGATGGCAAAGGAGGCTGCACAGATCTGCAAATAATACTGCCAATTGCGGAAGAACGCCTCGCCATAGCCCAGTTCCGCGATCCGGCGCTTCTGCACGGCAAGGCGCTGGGCCCAGATCCGGCAGGTGCGGGCATAATCCTGCCCGAAGGCAAAGCTGTCCGCGACCTGCAGCCCGGCCGATTTTGCCTGCTGCGCGATCACCTGGTCGGACAGCAGCATACCGCCGGGAAAGACATACTGGCGGATGTAGTCGGAGGAGGTCCGGTAGGCCGGAAAGAAGTCGTCCCGCACGGTGATCGCCTGCAGCAGCACTCGGCCGCCTTCGGCCAGACTGTTCTTGAGCTTGGCGAAATAGCTGGGCCAGTAGCGTTCGCCGACGGCCTCGATCATCTCTATGGAGACGATATTGTTGAACTTGCCCTCGATATCGCGGTAGTCGCGCAGCTGGATGTCGGCACGCCCGTCGAGGCGGCTCTCGGCATAGCTGTGCTGGTTGCGCGAGATGGTGACGCCGGTCACGTCGCGGCCCTCGGTGCTGGCCTGTTCGGCAAAGCCGCCCCAGCCGCAGCCGATCTCCAGCACCCGCTCGCCGCTGCCCAGCCGCGACAGGATACGGGCGTTCTTGCGGCTTTGTGCCTGGGCGAGATCATCGCCGTCAGCGCCAAACAGGCCGGAGGAATAGGTCATGCCGTCATCCAGCCACAGCTGGTAGAACTCATTGCCGACATCGTAATGGGCGCGGATGTTCTTGCGGGCGCCGTGTCTGGAATTTGCCCGCAGCAGGGTGTCGACGAAGCGGAACTTGGCCCGGTTCAGCGGGCTGGCCTGATCGTAGCTGCCCAGGTGCTCGCGGTTGCGCATCGCCAGTTGCATCAGCCCCTCGACGGACGGGGTGTCCCACAAGCCCTGCACATAGGCTTCGCCCAGCCCGATCTGGCCGTGTGCCGCCATAGCGGAGACAGCGGCCCAGTCGTTGATCTGTATTTCGGCCTCGGGGCCGCGGTCGCCGAATTCATACCGTGCGCCATCCGGGGTGCGCAGCGTCAGCCGCCCCTCACGCAGTCGCGCGCAGACCGTCACAAATTCCGACTGAAGGGCTTTGTCCGTGAATGCCATGATCTGTTCCTTTGACCAGAAAGGGGGTGAGAGAGTTCATCATGCGGACAATCCGCATGGCGCTGGCGATGCCGTCTTCGTGGAAGCCGTGGCGGTTGTAGGCGCCCGCGAACCAGGTGTTGTTCTGTCCCTGCATCGCCCGGATCTGGCGCTGGGCGCGCAGGGCTGCCTTGTCAAAAACAGGATGCGAAAACTCCACCCGGTCATAGATCTTGTCCGCCGGGATGGGCCGGGTGGGGTTCAGGGTCACGAACAGTGGATCACTTTCCGGGATGCTTTGCAGCCGGTTCATCCAGTAGGTAACGCCGACTCCGCCGCCCTGGCTGCGGTAGGCCCAACTGGACCAGCAGCTGCGACGTTTGGGCATCTGGGCTTCGTCGCAGTGCAGCACCGCCGTGTTCGGCTGATAGCGGATTGCTCCAAGCGCGGTGGACTCAGGCAGAGTGGCATCAGAGCCAAGGATGGCCAGCGCCTGATCGGAATGGCAGGCAAGGATGATGTCATCAAAACCGCGCGGGTCCGCCCCCTGCGCCTGCACCGATACACGGCCGCCCCGGCGGATGACACTTTGAACCGGGCAGCCGGTTCGGATCTCGCAGCCGCGGGCAATCAGCGCGGTTTCCAGACGGCGGACATATTCGATGCTGCCGCCCTCGACGGTCCACCACTGGTGTTTGCCGGTGCCCGCCAGCAGCGCGTGGTTGCGGAAGAAGCGGACCAGCGACTTGGCCGGGAAGGCATCGACGTCGGTGACAGGAGTCGACCAGATCGCGCCGCACATCGGCAGCAGGTAGTGATTGCGGAACCAGCTCCCGAGGCCCAGCTCCTCCACCAGCTCGCCGATGGTCTTGTCATCATCTGTGGCGGCCGCCTCGGCCCGTTTACCGAAACGCACGATATCGGCGACCATCTTGTGGAATTGCGGGCGCACCAGGTTGCGTTTCTGCGCGGCCAGCATGCGCAGGCTGTTCAGCCCGTATTCCAGCCGGCCGTCATCGATGCTGGCGCAAAAGCTCATCTCGCTCTTGATCACCGGCACGTCCAACTCGCGGAACAGCCGGGTCAGGTAGGGGTAAGTAACGTAGTTGAAAACGATGAAGCCGGTATCCACGGGCTGATCGCCATTCTTTCCCGCCAGCACGGTGCGCGCATGGCCGCCCAGCCGGGGCGCGGCTTCAAACAAGGTAACATCATGTCGTTCAGACAGGAAATACGCCGCGGACAGCCCGGAAATGCCGCCTCCCACGATGGCAATCTTGCGGCGTGGTCCCTGAGTTTGATCCAGCATGCGTCGGTTTTCCCTTGCTGTTGTTTAGACCGGATACGCCGTCGGCAAGAATGCGGATCACTTCGTTCCCGAAAAAACTGTGTTAGCGGGTGATCCGGCGCAGAGGCGGCTGCGTATCCGGTGTATGATCGAACATATTGCAGCACAGACATTTCACGCGCGTCGGGGCAGCCTGAAGAATGCCTTCCGCTACGGCGTGGACTACATTCTGACTGACATGACCCATGGCTCGCCGCCATTGCTTTCACGCAACCGCTTCAACCTGTTATCGATCCACGACCGCCGCCACGGCGGCCCCCGCGGCAACGGGCGCGGCGTCGCCTGGTTCCGCGAGGAGCTGGAGCGGCGCGGTTTCCCCATGGAGGGCGCGCAGCTGCTGCTGCTGACCCAGCCGAGTTTCCTGTGGTTCCATTTCAACCCGGTCAGCTTCTGGATCGCGGTCAAGGATGGCAGCCCGCGTGCCTTTATCGCTGAGGTGAACAACACCTTCGGCCACCGCCACTGCTATTTCGCGGCCCATCCCGATTTCCGCCCGATTGAGCGCAGCGAGGTGATCGATGCGGAAAAGCTGATGCATGTCTCGCCGTTCCAGCAGGTGGCCGGGCGCTACCGTTTCAATTTCGGGATGACTGAAGATGCCGTCAACATCCGGATTGACTATACCAACGGGGCCGAGGGCGTGCTGGCGACGCTGAACGGCCTGCGCCGCCCCGTCACCACCTGCGGGCTGGCGCGGGCCGCGCTGCGCCGGCCGCTGGGGGCGGCGCGGGTGGTGGCGCTGATTTACTGGCAGGCGCTGAAGCTTTGGGTCAAGCGCGCGCCCTTCCTGAAAAAGCCCGCGCCGCCGGAACCGCTGATTTCAGACAGTTCAACGTTTTCGGGAGGCTAGGCGCGTGACGCAATTCGCAGGCAAGACTTTCTGGCTGGTCGGCGCCAGCCACGGGCTGGGGCGCGAGGTTGCCCGGCGGCTGGACCGGGCCGGCGCCCGGCTGATCCTGTCGGCGCGGTCGGAGGATGCGCTGAACGAGCTGGCTGGAGAGCTGCGCCAGGCGGAGCCGGTGCCGCTGGATGTCACCGATCTGGAGTCGGTTGCGAATGCCGCACAGCAGGCCAGGCCGGTTGATGCGCTCCTGTACAACGCAGGCGCTTATGAGCCGATGCGCACCCAGGACTGGGACAGCGAGGCGGTGCTGGCAATGAGCGACGTGAACTTCACCGGCGCGCTGCGGGTTCTGGGGCAAGTGGTCCCAGGATTTGTCAAGGCGGGCCGGGGTGATATCACGCTGGTCGGCTCCCTGGCAGGATACCGGGGGCTGCCCGCATCGATCGGCTATGGCGCCAGCAAGGCTGCGCTGATCAGCCTTGCCGAGACTATGCGCCACGACCTGAAGGATAGCGGCGTCACTGTGCGCGTGGTCAACCCGGGCTTCATCAAAACCCGGCTGACGGACAAGAACAGCTTTAAGATGCCGCAGCTGATGGACCCGGAAGACGCCGCCGGACATGTGGTTGCCGCCATGCAATCGCACCGGTTCAGAACGGATTTCCCTCGGCCATTTTCTTACGCGATCAAGGCACTTGACCTGCTGCCCGACTGGCTGGTTTACCGCGGGAAGTAAGGCTGGCCGCCCGTTAACAGCGGCAGCCTCAAACCAACTTCGTCAAATTCGGAACAGCGGCTGCAGCAGGCGCGGGATCAGCGCCTTAAACCGCAGCGGTGCATCGGTGGCTGCCAGGCAGACGCAGGGATCGCCAGCATCTGCAACCGGTGTGTGCTCCAAGGTCTCGTCGCCGATCTCGACGTCCCCGACACCAAACCGCCCGGTTTCGTCGCTGAAGCTGCCCTGCAGCACCAGGGTAAGTTCCAGCCCGTTGTGGCTGTGATCCGGCACCGCTTGGCCGGCGGGGATGTAAAGCAGCCGCGCGGAGCCGTAGTCATCTTCGAAGAGGATGTCCTGCTTCACCCCCATGCCCAGCGTGCGCCACTTTGGCGGCCGCCCTTTAAGCGACTGCATCACCGGCCCAGGGTAGATCCCCTTTGCGTCATAGACCGGTTCCGGCGCTGCAGGCTCATCCAGCTGCGCCAGAAGGTTCGATTTTGCGCCTTCCTGCATCGCCACGCAGGCGGCCCCCTCCAGAAGCGCGCCGCCAACCGCCTGATGCGCGCCAAGCGCTGCCTTGCAGTCGCGGCAAAGGGACAGGTGGCTGGAAACAACCATGGAAAAAGCATGCGGCAGGCTGCCCGCCGCATAGGCCGCGATCATCGGATCGGGGATGTGATGTGTGATTGCAGGCATTCAACGCAATCCTTTTAGTTCCTTGCGCAGCCGCCCAAGGCCAAGGCGGATACGCGACTTTACTGTACCCAGCGGCAAGCCCGTCTGGGTGCTGATCTCCTGATGGGTCAGATCGCCGATATAGGCTTTTTCGATCATTTCCTTCTGGTCGGGGTGCAATTGCGCGATGGCTTGCTTGAGGTGCAGGGATTCCTGCTCCAAGGCCAGGATCTGGCTGGCATCGGGCTCTGTACCGGGATCTACTCCCAGCTCATCGGGGACAGGCCGACTTTCCTTGCGAACAATATCGATATGACGATTGCGGGCAATCTGGTAAATCCAGGCAGACGCCTGCGCCTTGTGCGGGTCAAACATCGCTGCCTTGCGCCAGATGGTGAGCATAACGTCCTGGACAATCTCCTCGGCCAGCGCGGGGCGGGCGCCGCAGCGGATCACAAATCCCTTCAGGCGCGGGGCTAGGTGATCAAACATGTCACCGAAGGCTGCGCGGTCGCGGTGATCGCGCACGGCCAGTAACCAGATAGTAAGCTGTGAGTAGTTTTTTTCTTTTGACACTACTGCTTTGTCCTCAAGGAATGCCCGAAGCACAGCGTTTTTAACGGGCGGTCTGTCCAAGTTTAGTGTCAGCATAGTCCTCATACGGACCGGTGTGAAAGTTGGATCATAGGCGGCCGTGATTTTTTCGGCTCCCTCCAGCCCGGCTGGGCGTCCAGGGCATCAAGGACTGATCCGCTTTCGCTTACGGAGCGTACCAAACGCAAACCCTCAATAAGAAGGTGCCTGGTCATGGAGAATATTGTTGTCAGCGGCGGGTCCGGGGCGATCGGCTCAGCTTTCCTGAGTGAACTGGCGCAGAAATACCCGCGGGCCCGCATACACAGCCTGTCCCGCAGTCCGGCAGCCCAAGCCCCGGCCGGTGTTCAGACGCTGCAGGTGGATTATCTGGATGAAAACAGCTTGCAAGCCGCAGCGGAGCAGGTCGCCGGGATAGGCGCGGTTGATCTTGTGATTCTGGCGAGCGGGATCCTGCATACGGGGGATATCATGCCGGAAAAATCCCTGAGAGAGCTGATCGCTGAGAAACTCCTGGCGCTCTTCACGGCCAACACGGTGGCCCCGGCCCTGACCGCAAAGCACTTTCTGCCCTTGCTGCCGCGTGACAGGCGCGGGGTTTTTGCCGCTCTGTCCGCCCGCGTCGGCAGCATCTCCGACAATCATCTGGGCGGCTGGTATTCGTACCGGGCGTCCAAAGCCGCGCTGAACATGTTCATCCGCACTGCCGCGATTGAAATCCGCCGCAGCCACCCGGAGGCCATTGCCGTAGGGCTGCATCCCGGCACAGTGGAAAGCGGCCTGTCCCAGCCGTTTCTGCGCAACGCCGCCCCGGATAAGTGCTTTTCGCCGCAGTATTCGGTTTCCCGGATGATGGCCGTGATCGACGCCCTGAGCCCTTCTCAAAGCGGGCACTGCTTTGCCTGGGACGGAAGCCGCATCGATCCCTGAACCGAAATGGGGAACAAGGGGGCGGCGCCAGTGGTGGCCGTCCCAGAAGAGTATCGAAAACACACGCCCGGTGCTTGCGCGGTCAGGGCGCCGCAATTCACTTCGGCTGCTCGCGCAAGGCAAATTTCTGGATCTTCCCAGTCGGGGTTCTCGGTATCGCCGTAAAGACGAACCTGCCCGGAACCTTACAGGGCGCAAGTCGGTCACGGCACCAGCTGCGCAGTATATCCGCATCGGCCTCCTGCCCCTTGGCCAATTCGACAAAGGCACATGGGGTTTCGCCCCATTTTTCATGCGGCATGGCTTTGTTGCGCAAAGGCTGGATGAGGGATTCATCTCGTGAATACAGCATGGTAGCCGGCTTTCATGGGCAGCCCCATCCCGCCGAGCTACAAGACCAAGAACTGGCCGGCCTGCAACGCAGCGTTGAAGCAGTGCGGCTCCCTTGCGATCTGGTTCGATCCAGAGATGGCCTGGGTGCCGCCACCAACGAGCAAGCGTGGACGGCAACCGCAGTATAGAGATGCCGCGATCCAGACCTGCCTGACGATGAAAGTGCTCTTCGGTATGTCCCTCCTTCAGACGACTGGATTTGTGGAGAGACGGACCGCTTGCGTGCATAGCGCGCAACGCATTGTGTTACACTCTGTGTCACAGTTTCAGATGGCTGAGACACAGAGTCTAAGCTGAGCCTGGGAAAGCTCTTATTTTTTTGACTTTTCAGAGAAAATTGGCTGGGGTGGTAGGATTCGAACCTACGATACACAGTACCAAAAACTGCTGCCTTACCACTTGGCTACACCCCATCGGTGAGGCGCTGTCTAAAGTTTGTTGCTGGGGGGTGCAAGAGGGTTTTTGAAAAAAAATGCAGTTCCTGACCCGCTCTCTTCAAGAAATCTGCACACCCCCGGATTTTCGTCAGCCGGCGACGGTCTGATGCCCTTGGAAACCGTAGCTGCCTCAAGGGCTTATTGACCCTTTGCGTAAAATTTCAGAGCGTCAGCCAACAGCAGGAAAGAGGGATCAGGCCGCTTCATTCCGGCGCGCACGGGCTGGTGCGGACGGGTGGCCAGCCCGGCAAGGGCTGGCGCAGTCTGTCACCCTGTCAGGATCCCCAGATGGCCTGATGCGCTTCCTCACCGCTCTCGAAAATATGCGGCTGCACTCCGCGGCTGGCGAGGGTCCCCTGCATTTTCAGGCGCATGAAAGCGCTGGTGGTGTAGTGAGCGATCGAGGCGCTGTGGCGTTCCAGTGTCCGGCCGACCACGGCTGCGTAGGCATCTTGCAGGTCCTCGGCAATGCGGAAGCCGTTCTGGTTCACCACCATGTTCACATCCCCGCCGCTTTTGGCAAAGGCATCCTGCAGGACCCGGGCGAGGTCCTCGACGTCGCGCTTCTTCTTGACGCTCCAGCCTTCGAGGTTGAGGAACATGGTGTGACGAACCGCATCATAGGTGACCCGCTCCGACAGGTTCAGGTTCAGCAAGTCGTTCATCAAGCCCATCGGCTCATCTTGGAAAATGCGAGGATCCATTTGGGTGACATTCTCGATGATCGGCTTGAACTCCATCTGATCAAGAATATCCCTCTGCAGGTCGATGCCGGGCGCAATTTCGACCAGCTCCAGCCCATTGGGCGTCAGCTGCAGCACGCAGCGTTCGGTCACGTAAAGCACCGGTTGCGAGCGTTGCGAGGCGTAAGGTCCTGAAAAGGTGATCTGTTCGATCAGCCGGACGAACTTCTTGTTGCGGCCCTCCTGCACAATGCGCAGGTTGCCGTCCTCAACCGCGACTTTCAGCCCGCCAGCGGTGAAGGTGCCGGCAAAGACTACAGCGCGGGAGTTCTGCGAGATGTTGATAAAGCCGCCGCAGCCGTTCAGGCGGCCCCCGAAACGGGAGGCGTTGACGCTGCCTTCGGCATCGCATTCAGCCATGCCGAGGCAGGTAAGGTCGAGGCCGCCGCCATCGTAGAAATCGAACATCTGGTTCTGGTCGATGATGGCGTCGGCATTGGCTGAGGAGCCGAAGCTGGAGCCGCCTGCCAGCACGCCGCCGACCGCGCCGGCCTCGGTGGTGAGGGTGATGTAGGGGGTGGCCTTCTCCTCGTTCGCCACCGCGGCGACGCCGTCGGGGGCGCCGACGCCGAGGTTGACGGCCCCGTTGGGCGGCAGTTCAAAAGCGGCGCGGCGGGCGATGATCTTGCGCTGGTCCAGCGGCATTTTGGCGATGCCTTCGACCGGCACCCGGATTTCACCGGACAGGGCAGGGTTATGCTGCACGCCATAGTTCATCCGGTGCATGTCCGGGTCATCGGCGAGGCAGACGCAGTCCACCAGCAGGCCGGGGATCTTCACGTCCTTGGGTTTGATCGAACCGTCCTCGACGATACGCTCCACCTGGGCAATGACGATGCCGCCATTGTTGTGCGCGGCCATCGCCTGCGCCAGGCAATCCAGGGTCAGCGCCTCGCGCTCCATGCTGATATTGCCGGAACGGTCGGCGCTGGTGCCGCGGATAAAGGCAACGTCGATCTTGGTGGCTTTGTAGAACAGCCAATCTTCGCCATCGACTTCGACATGTTTGACAATGTCTTCCTCAGTCACACTGTTGACCTTGCCGCCGCCATGGCGCGGGTCGACATAGGTATGCAGGCCGACTTTGGAGAAAAGCCCCGGCTGGCCCGCGGCGCAGGCGCGGTAAAGCTGCGAAATTACCCCCTGCGGCAGGTTGTAGCCGCAGATCTTGTTCTCCTGCGCGGCCTGAGCAACCTTGGGCATCCGGCCGAAATTACCGGCAATCACCCGGCGCAACAGCCCATCGTGGTGCAGCCGCCCGGTGCCCAGCCCCTTGCTGTCGCCGGCGCCTGCGCACATGATCAGGGTCAGATCGCGGGGCGCGCCTTCATTTACAAACCGCTTTTCCAGGGCCGCGTGCAGCATTTCGGGGATGCAGCTTTGCACAAACCCGGTTGTGGTCACGACATCCCCGTCCCGGATCAGTGCCATGGCTTGTTCGGTGGTGGTGGTTTTGTCTTTCATGGCGGCGCGTCCTCCCCGATGCCTGTCGCCTTCCGCCGGGGCATTGCGGCCTTGCGGAAACTGATTGGGCATTCTAGGCGCAGGCTAAACGGCGCCTGTCCTTTGATTGCGTCAGCCGATGGGGGACATACGACATCCGGTCCACCGGCATGCGGGGAAGTTTCCGATTGGCGGCCGGCCGTTGCCGATGCGGCGGGGCTCGTTCAGGTTGCCGGCGCGTCAGGCCGGTTGTGGTCAGAACAGGCTGTCGCCGGCTTGAAACCAGTCGCCGATGCAGATGTCCTCCAGCAGCAGGGACCAGTTTGCACCATCTGAAATTTTCATTCCGGCTTCCGAGTCCTCGATAAACAAGGTGCGGCGCATCGGCCCGGTTACCTTGATTTCGTCCTGGCCGAGTTCAAAATCCGTGATGGTATCATTACCGTGGTGCCGGGTCCGGAACAGAAAACAGTCGCCGCCGGCGCCGCCAGTCAGCAGATCATTTCCGGATCCGCCAGTCAAAGTGTCAGCATGCAAGCCGCCGTCAAGCGTGTCGTTGCCTTTGTTGCCGGACAGTTCGTCCATGCCGCGTCCGCCTGACAGCTCGTCCATGCCGCGTCCGCCTGACAGCTCGTCGTTGTCCCGCCTTCCCGCAAGATGATCCTTGCCGGTGCCGCCAAACATAAAATCCTCCCCGGATCCGCCATTCAAATAGTCCCGGCCAGCGCCGCCATTCAAGCAATCATCACCTCTGTTTCCAGACAGGCTGTCCTTGCCGCCCCCCCCCTGAAGGTCATCGCCGCCTGCTTGGCCGGCCAGGCTGTCTGCACCTTCTCGGCCGAACAGGAAATCGCGTCCGGCACTGCCTTCAAGGGTGTCGTCGCCACTGGTGCCGGCAGCTCTGTCCATCGCTGTGAATATGTCTTTTTGAACGGCGCTGATATTGGTGTTGCGTAAAATGATATCCGACAGGTTTGTTTGCCATAGCGCCTTCAATTCGCTGGCAGGAATGCCTTCGCGCCCTTCGCTCCAAAAGGGATCGCCGTCGCGCAGGCGGGTGAACTGGTCCACCATCACCGTGGTAAAGGTTTCCCCAAGCAACCCGCCGCCGGACGGGTCTTCTGCCAGCCCGCCAGCCCAGGCATCGACCTGATCGGGCTCGCCGTATGCCTCCTCCAGCTTGGCCGCCAGACCGGTATCCTGCGTGATATCGCTAAAGTTATCTGCCCGGCCAAGGCCAAGCGCTTCCCTCAGGCCGTTATAACTTGCGACACCCAGGTCGCGCCCGCGTTGAATGTTCAGTGCCGCCAGATCAAGCCCGCCCGCGCCAGGCGGGCCGAACAGGAACGAGCGCACATCCTCGACCACCATTGTGTCTATTGCCTCGGACGCCTGGGCAGCTGCGCCGCGCATGACGTTTTCGATCATATCCGGTTCCTGCAGCAGATGCGGCTGAAAGAACGCATCCCGCAGCGCCAGCGGGCTTGCAACGCTTCCGTCAGCGCCAACCATCTGCAGGTTCGCCGGCAACAGCGTATGCCCCAGACGGAACACGGCAGTCGAAAACTCGATTGCAATGCCTGGGTTCACGGCCGGGTCATAGCCCTGATAGGCCCCCAGCGCGTCCTGGCCGATCAGGATAGGGAGAAACTCCTTGAAGGTGACACTTTGAACCAGTGCTTCGACCCTGGCGCGGGCTGCCTCAAACAGCTGGTCGTCGGTCAGATCAGGATCCCTTGCAGCCAGTTCCCCGACCATTCGATTGTGCTCCCGCGTGAAAATCGTGTGCATCGAGGACAGCGCCACATTTTCTGCAGCGCGGACGTCCCCGGTCAGGAAGCCATCGCCATCCCGGTTCAGATACCCGTTCTTGGTCATCCGCAGCCTGCCGCCTTCGTCCCGCATTGCGGCAGCCGTTTCCACCGTCGAGCCATAGATCATGGAAGCGTCGATAAATGCGGTGATCTCATTAAGGTACTCACCGTCTTGCGGTGCCACGCGGGTAAAGGGGATGATTGCCTCACCGGTGCCGAAAGGATCGAAAAAGGGATCTCCCGCCGGGACTTCGATATCTGCGGCGGTCTCGCTTTCTGCCCCGGTCAGCGATAGGTCATGGTCCAGAAACTGCCCCCAGATCCACAGGAAATCCGACGCGCCGGCAGCATTTACGGTGCCGCCATCTTGCGCAGAAAGGATGTTGGAAATCTCACGCGGGTTGGGCCGGTCGGCCCCGGACATGCCACCATCAGAGGTCAGGCCGCTAGGTGCCAAATGCAACAACCCGGTACCGGTTGCCCCCCAGTCTGGATTATCGGAATGTGTGGCATAGCCATCAGCGGGACGCGCGGCCCCGATCTGTAAATTGGACATGTGATCCCCCAATCACTCATTAACTTTCACCAAAAGTGCCATTGTGCGCGGCTCGCTGTCCCTGTGCGAGCGGCGCCGGCAAACGCCTGCCCGATCCCGGAAATGCAACCAAGCCGGGACTCAGGCAGACCGTCATTGTATCACGGTTTCGTGTGTTTTTGTGCAGTTTCGTGAGCATTGAGGCTGGTCAGCCCCAGTGCATCACAGCTGAAGCAAAAGGCCGGGCAGCACCGCGGCGGCAGCCGGGGTGGCGGCGGCGTTCACGACCTCCTGCAGCGTTTGCAAAAGCAGTTTGTTGCGGGCGGGCTTCATCAGCACACGCAGGGTCTTACACTCCTTCAGTGCTTCATATTCAGCCAGCATCTGGCCGCCGGTGCAGAAAACAATCGGCAGGTCCCTGCACCCCGGCAAGCTTTGCAAATTCTGACACAGGCTTCTGGCTTGCTCCAACGGCAGGCTGGTTTCGACCAGCACCAGATCCGGCTGCCGCTGCTCCGCAGCCATTGCGGCCACCTTTTCCAAAAGACCGTCGATGCTCTGAAGCGCGATTGTGCCTGCCCCCCAGAGAGCCAGTTGGCGCAATCGCGCGTCACGGGCAAATGCCAGGTCCGCAGCAACAGCCACCAGTTTGCCTGCAAGCGGCGAGGCAAGGGGCGGCACCGGAGCGGCGACCGGCAGCGTCAGGCAGACAGTGAAGCAGGACCCTTTGCCAGCCTCCGAACTCAGATCGATCCGCCCGCCCATGGCCTGCGCCAGGTGCGACGAAATGGCCAGGCCCAGACCGGTCCCCTCAAACCGCCGGGCAGTGGTGCTTTCGACCTGCTCGAAGGCATGAAAGATTTGGCCGATGCTGTCCTCGGGGATACCGACACCGGTATCGCGCACATCAATGCACAGGGGAATAGCATGGTTGGCGTCGTAATTGAGAGTGATACTGATAAAGCCTTCCAAAGTGAACTTTACTGCGTTGCCCACCAGGTTCATCAGGATCTGCCGCACCCGGCCGCTGTCTCCGATGAAGACCGCCGGCGTGTTTTCCGGGATGTCGATACCGATCTCCAGCCCCTTGGCGGTCGCGCCAGCAAAGCGCTGAGATCTCAGTTGATTTCCTTGAGATGCGCTTGAAACTGGCTGGCCACTTCTTCCTGCGGGATCAGCCGCGTCATCGCCAGAACATCTTGCGCATAAACTTCGGCGGTAATGATGCCAGTGCTGACACCGCTGGCGCGGCGGATCACCTCAAGCGAGGTTTCCAGAACCCGGTCTTTCCGGCTGGATGCATACATCGCCATCCCGCCGATCAGGAGTGCGGCGAGCAGCGCTGCAACCGCAATCACCAGAACCGGCAGCACGGTGGAGCGTTTGATATTCATCGGCGGGGAGCCTCAGCCATGCGCATCAGTTTGCGGGCAAAATAGGGGATGGCACATTGGTTTCCATATCCGTCAGCGTTTGCAGAAAGGCAATCAGGTTGGTAATTTCCTCTTCGGTGACCGCAAAACCTTTGATACCCGGCGTCCGGGCCGCCTTGGCCGCGCCGCGGCCGGCATAATGGCGGACCACGTCCCGCAAGGAGGGGAGCGAGCTGTCGTGCATGTACGGCGCCCGCACCGTCATGTTGCGCAGCCCGGGGGTCTTGAAGCGGTAGTTCCGCTCCGGATCCGGCGGGGTCAGGCCGCCGCCTGGGTCGGTTGTTTGCATCCCGAAGTCATACAGCTGGTTGTCCGTGAACATCCAGCCGGAATGACAGGACTGGCAATTCGCCCGCCCGTTAAACAGCGCAAAGCCGCGTTTGGCCGCCTCAGATAGTGCCGTTGAATCTCCCCTTGCCCGGCGGTCAAAACCGGCCACGCCGCTGACAATCGTGCGCGGATAGATGGCGAGTGCGGTCAGGATGGTCTTCTTGCGGATCCCACGCCCAGGGAACAGGCGCTCGAATCAGGTTTTGTATTCGTTCACCGCAGTCAGGCGGGCTTTGACGCCAGGGTGACGGCATCGAAATTTCCGAACGGAACCGGCATTTTCGCCGCGCCGTAACCAAAGATCATCTCGTGGATATGCCAGCTGTTCGGCATCGCACCGGCGCTGAACCGCGACACCTATCCTGCCGCCGCGGTGGCGGCATCGGAATCGCTCGGCCGTCCTGGCCGGAGCGGCTGTGGCCGGAGTTCACCGCAAAATACGAAGGGTTCGCCACTGAGAGCTTCAGCACTCTGGGCCGGCGCCAGGGGGAGATGCAGACCCGGATCACCGAATTGGCCACCCAAGCCCTGGAGCAGCGGGTGGCAGCAGCGCTGCTCAGAATGGTGACCCAATCGGGACGCAAGGTGGAGGAAGGGATCGAGATCGCCTTCCCCGTGACCCGCCGCAATATATCCGAGATCACCGGCACCACGCTGCATACGGTGAGCCGCCTGTTGTCAGCCTGGGAGAAAAACGGCATCGTGCAGTCCGCCCGAAAGCATATCCTGGTCACCGACCGCACCGGCTGGTGATACTGAGCGGCGCGCAGGGGGAGGGCGGCTGAAAGACCGGGAGGTGGCCTGCTGGCTGCCCTGAAAACTTCAAAAACAGGCGGTCGGAAAGCCGAGAGGGCCTGGTGTCCTGGTCGTGCAGGCAATCTTGGCACAGAGCAGCTGTAAAGGCCATTTACTGCAATTGCCGCCAGGGGCTGGCTTGCGGCTGGCTATGCCCGGTGATCAGTTGACATGAGCCTTCTCGCCCAAAGTCATTTCTGCAGCGGGTCTTTGGGGGGCTGACTGCCGTGCTCATATTGAAGCCGGGTCCGTTTCAGGCGTTCAATTTTGCTGCGCCGAAGTTCGTTTTCGTCGTCCAGGATTTCCCGCGCTGCACGCGTGGTCTTTTCGATCGCTGTTTCCTTGCGGGGCAGACCGGCCAGGCCCAATCCCTCGATATTAAGCTTGGTCATCTTGTCACTCCTAGTGGGTTGGTTCGGGGGAAGGGATAACGAGCGGGCGAAAGTTCAGTTCAGATTTTCTCTCTGGTGCGGCAGGGGGCCGGTGAGTGAGGCGCGATGATCTAAGCGGAGGCGGCGGAGTCCGTTTGATACCCAGCGGTGTCAACTGCAGAGAGAAAAGCTGCGCGGGCGGTGCCGACGGGAGCGAGACAGTCCATGACGGCGTCGATTTTCTCAATCGCTATGTTTCTGTTGTGATCAGAAACCGGCCAGGCTCGCTGCAACCAGAAGTGGGCTTGTTCAATAGTTGTGATTTTTCGTGTCCGGCCTTCCGAGGGCAGGAAAATAGACATGGGAGTACCCCAAGAGATTTCTATCAAGATTGTTCTTTCGGTAGTTTTGGGATGAAACCGCATCTGAGGGTCAACAATGACAGATACGGTAGCGAGGGCATTTCAAGAATGCTCCCGCCAATCGTTTCAAGCCTGTAAAGGCTTACGCAAGTGCAAGATTGCTGGCGGACTCACGTCCGTCGCGGCCGCTCTCGATGTCGAAAGTTACGGCTTGGCCATCGTCAAGCTGGTGGATGCCAGCGCGTTCCAAAGCGGAAATGTGGACAAAAATGTCCCGCGAACCCTGCTCGGGAGCGATGAAACCAAAACCTTTTTGAGAGTTGAACCATTTCACGGTGCCATTAGCCATCGTGTCGTCTCCTTGAAAAATGCCATCCGCAACACGCGATAGCCCGGCCCAGTGTCGACATAGGAACAACTGGGGCCGTTAGGAAACAGAAGGTCTAGGAAGAAGCTTTGCTGAACTGAGATGGTGTAGGCGATCCATGATTGCAAGAGACCAGCCGCGATATCTTTCAAATAGTTTTATGACCCCCCTTAATCCTCGCAGCTGCTCCCGGAACACCATCTCCTCCAGCCCGTATTCGTTGCAGGCGTCGATCAAGGTGTGAAAGGGGGCGATCGGGCAGCCGGGGCAGAGCATCCGGCGGCGCATGAACGCGGCCGCACAGGCGGGCCAGTGGTGAAACAGCTCTGACAGGGGCAGGTCCGGGTTGTCGAAATAGGGGCGTCGCATGGCGGATCCTCCTTTTCCTGCATCTTGCGTGCAGCAACGCGCGTGGTCTTTGCGCTTCGACAACATCTCTTGCACGGCGCGGGCTTAGGCAGACCTCATCCGCAAGTGTAAGCAGGAGCGCGATATGTCAGAGATACTTACCAAGTCGCGGGCCAGGAACGTGTTCTACGGGGTTCCTTGTTCTTCGTCGTCGTGTTCGTGGCCATGTGCAGGACCAGCTGGAATTGTTCTGCCTGATGCGCCTTGGCTCTGGTGTGGTGGTTGTCCTGGGCGCGCTGCTGTTCATCTACGCAACCGTCGCGGTCCGCCGCGAAGTCATCAAACCCGGCCCCGTGGCAGTACCGGAAGAGTAAGCCGTGAATGCGATGAATATGCCATCCGTTCCCAACTACCAACCCGCAGGCGATGCATGCACCGTCTTCGAGATGGCCCAAGCCAACGGTCTGTCCCTTCTTCTGAAGGGCCCCACTGGCTGCGGGAGGACGTGGTTCGTGGAGCATGTGGCCGCCTGGTCTGCCGCTGTACACTGTCGCTCACCAGGGGGGCGGTCTGCCTATGGGATGTTATCAGACGTAAAAGGCCCCGCAACGCGGGGCCGTGGCACCCTTTAACAGTGGCAGGGACACAATACGGCAAGGCGGCCCGGTTCCGGGGGGAGAGCCGCCTTGCCGCGGGTTCAGCTGGCCGCAGCCAGCAGGCCGGCATCCGCCGCTGCCTTCACTTCGGCCAGATCAGCCTCGCCATCGGCATTGGCGTCGATGGTGGCAAAGGTTTCTGCAGTCAGATCAGGGAAGGCCGCCTGCAGCTCCTCCAGCGAATAGCTGCCGTTACCGTCCGCATCGGCCTCGGTGATGGATTCCATTGCGGCCAGAGGCGCAGCGGTCAGTGCAGCAAAAGCGGCGGCAGTCAGTGCGAATTTTTTCATGTGAGACACTCCATACTTTTGGGTTCGTTACCAGCGGCCACGGTGTTCCGTGTGCCGTGGCATAGAGCTAGGCCGCCGCAGGGCCGGGTTCTATCCCGTTGTACAGTCGCCGCAATTTCCGGCGCCGGGTTGCCTGAACAGGGCTGTCTCCTAGGCGCTTTGCTGCTCTGGATTTTTCCTGATCCTTTCTCCGCTCAAGCCCAGGGGCCGGTCGTGCAGGAATCTGCCTGAGCCGGCTTTGATGCCTGACCGCCCCCTGAAACCTTTGTACGAAAGGCTGCTGTTCCCTGCCTGGGAAGGGGCAGCAATCATCCATTGCCGGGCGCTGATCAACGGACCGGCGGTGCATCTTTTGAAAGATTGGAACGGCCGTACCCGGCCGGCACCTGGAATTGGCTGCCTACTGCGAGGGGACGGCAAAGCCGCCGTTCAGCGCGCTGATGGCAAGCGTCGGCGAGGTGCTGCGGCTGGCCATGCGTTCCAGGTTGACGATGGTCGACAGCATGATGCGGTCATGGCTCCAGTCGCTGGGCCGCTGCAGCAGCATGGCCGTGCCCAGCACCACCCCGGCCATCGCCAGGGAGACCACGCCCCAGCCCAGGGAGTTCTGCCCTTGCGGCTGGCGGGCTGTCACCGCGATGATGCGACGCTGCAAGGAGGCGCCGCGGCGGGTTTCCCGGCGGTCGACCAGTGCTACTGCCGGGCTGCGGCGGGTGAACAGAGCGGGCCCGCGGGCGGCATGGGCACAGGCGCGGATCAGGCATTCGCAATAGGCGCGCACATCGACCCGGGGCCGTGCCATCAAGGCCTGATCGCAGGCAAATTCGCGCAGCAGCCGCACTTCACGCCGCCACAGGTAAAAGGCGGGATTCCAGAACAGCAGCGGACGCAGCATTTCCAGAAAAAACTCGCATTCAATGTCGCGCTGGCGGAAATGCTGCAGCTCATGCGCAATGGTCAGGCGCAGGTCGCGCGGGTCGTTCAGCAGGGCGGCGGGAAGCACCACGTAGCGACGGCGGAGCCCGCGGGTGGAATAGGCAACGCGCACTGTGTCGGAAACCATCAGTTGCACCCGGCCAACCCGTTTCCAAGTGAACGCGGCCGCCAGGTTCTGGTACAGGCGGAAGACGGAGATTGCCACATGGGCCAGGCAAATCAGCATCCCGGCAGCAAAAGCTGCGGACAGGGCCTGGGCCCAAAGCGGCTGCAAACTGGTGAGGCTGCGCACGGCATCCACGCGCAGGCCCAGAAGCGTCTCAAACCTGCTGGCGCTCATGCTGACATTGCCTTGCAAATACTGCGAGACCAGCATGTCGGAGAAATTCGGCGGATGGGGAGTGACGAAATGCGTAAAGGCGATGATCAGTACGGGCGTCACCGCCAGCAGGACCGTCATCCCGTTCAACAGCCGCAATTGCGGGCGGTAGGCGCGGCCGAGCTTGCTGCGGGCCAGCAGTTTGCGGGCAGCGAGCCACAGGGCAGTGCCGGCCAGCAGCAGGATATTCAGGTCAATATAGGCATTCAGCAGAGCATCAGTTGGCATTGTCCCCCAGCCTTTCCTCCAAGAGCGCCCGCATCTCCTCGAGCATCTCGTCGGTCACATCCTCATCATCGACCAGCCGCGCCACCAGGGCGGCGGGCGCGCCGTTGAAAAGCTTGCTCGAAAGGTTTTTCAGAGATGTTTTCTGATACTCTGCCTTGGGAACGGCGGGGCGGTAGACCAGAGAGCGGTCTTTGCGCTCGCTAGTAAGGAAGCCCTTTTGCTCCATGATCTTTAGAACCGTGGCCACCGAGGTATAGGCGCGTTTCTGCGCCTTGTTCAGCTCGGCCAGGATCTGCCGCACGGTGCCGCCGCCGATGTCCCAGACGACGGTCATGAATTCCAGCTCCACTTCGGTCAGCAGGGGATTGTCGTGTTTCTTGCGCATCGCCTCGGCTGTCCGGTTCATTTCATCGTTCCAGTCATGCTAGGGGAAGGGGGCTCCCGTGAAAACTATTTTTTTAGAAGATGCGCCGCGGCGGTAGCAGCGTTGCCAAATCGTGCGCTGCCGTGCGCTTGTTCAGCGGGGTGAAAAGTAACGCGCCAGTCTTTTGGGACGGCGTCTGGCGCAATTGTTCTGGCTTCCGCTGAGAGGGCCTTGAAAGGCAGGTTCGCCTTCAAGGCCCGTCCAGGTTGTGTTTGAGGCTTGCGAGCGTCAGACTTTCCAGAAGCAGAAGACACCCCAGGCAATTGCCATCGCCAGCGGCCACCACAGCGGCATCCCCACCAGCCCCAGCCAGGCCAGGAAGATGTAGGACGTGCCAAGCAAGCTGATGAACAGCCGGTCGCCGCGGGTTGTTGCCAGCCCCAGCACCCCCTTGCGCGCATTGCCGCCGGGGTGGCGGATCTCAACCGCGACCAAAATGCCGATGGCGGTGAAGATGCCGATAAAGACCAATGCTGTGGGCCAGGTCCAGGCCATCCATGAAAGCATCACACCCTCCCCATCGCGAAACCCTTCGCGATGTAGTTGCGGACAAACCAGATCACTATGGCGCCCGGAATGATTGTCAGCGTGCCCGCGGCTGCCAGAAGCCCCAGCTCATAGCCCGCAGAAGACGCGGTTTTGGTCATGGTGGCGGCAATCGGCTTGGCAGCAACGGCGGTCAGGGTCTTGGCCAGCAACAGTTCGACCCAGGAGAACATGAAGCAGAAGAAGGCGGCAACGCCGACGCCTGCCTTGATCGACGGGATAAAGATCGTGGCAAAGAAACGCGGGAAGGAATAGCCGTCGACAAAGGCGGTCTCGTCCAGTTCCTTGGGCACGCCGCCCATGAAGCCCTCCAGAATCCAGACCGCCAACGGGATGTTGAACAGGCAATGGGCCAGCGCAACGGCAAGGTGGGTATCGAACAGTTCCACCGCGGAGTAGAGCTGGAAGAACGGCAGGGCGAACACCGCAGCAGGCGCCATCCGGTTGGTCAGCAGCCAGAAGAACAGCTGCTTGTCGCCCAGAAACCGGTAGCGGCTGAAGGCATAGGCCGCGGGCAGCGCAACCGCGATGGAGATCACCGTGTTGATCGACACGTAGAGGATCGAGTTGATGTAGCCCCAGTACCAGCTGGGATCGGTGAAGATGGTCTCGTAATTCTCCAGCGTGAAGGTCTGCGGGAACAAGGAGAAGCCCGACAGGATTTCATTTGTGGTCTTGAAGCTCATTGCCACCAGCCAGTAGATCGGCAGCATCAGGAACAGGATATAGACGATGGGGACGATGGATCGTTTCTGCATGTTCCCTTCCCTTAATTCAGATCGTCCTTGGTCATCAGCGTGTAGAACAGCCAGGAGACCAGGAGCGTGATTGCGAAATAAATGAGCGACATGGCGGCGGCAGGGCCGAGGTCGAACTGGCCAAGGGCGATTTTCACCAGGTCGATCGACAGCAGAGTGGTGGAGTTGCCGGGGCCGCCGCCGGTCAGAACGAAAGGTTCGGTGTAGATGTTGAAGCTGTCCATGAACCGCAACAGGATCGCGATGGTCAGCACCGTCTTCATCTTCGGCAGCTGGATGAACCGGAATACCGCCCAGTTGGAGGCGCCGTCGATCTTGGCCGCCTGGTAATAGGCGTCGGGGATCGACACCAGCCCTGCATAGCTCAGCAGCACCACCAGCGAGGTCCAATGCCAGACGTCCATGGTGACAATGGTCACCCAGGCCGCGATGGGATCCTGCGTCATGTCGTAATTGATGCCCAGCGTGTGGTTCAGGAAGTAGCCCAGCAGGCCGATGTCCGGCAGGGTGAAGATGTTCCACATCGCGCCCACCACGTTCCACGGGATCAGCATCGGCAATGCCATCAGCACCAGGCACACCGGCACCCAGAACCCTTTGCGCGGCATCGACAGCGCAATCGCGATGCCCAGCGGCACCTCGATGATCAGGATCAGGAAGGTGAACATGAACTGGCGGCCAAGTGCTGCGTGGAACCGGTCCGAGCGCAGGATCTGCTGGAACCAGTCCAGCCCCTGCCAGAAGAACACGTTGTCGCCAAAGGTTTCCTGCACCGAGTAATTGACCACCGTCATCATCGGAATAAGCGCATTGAAGGCGACCAGCAGCAGCACCGGCAGCACAAAGAACCAGGCTTTCTGGTTTTCGGTTTTCATCAGGCTGCTCCTTGTTCGTCTGCAGCGGGAGAGGTGGCAAGCCAGCCATCCACGTAAAGCCGGGTCATGTCCTGGCGGAAGGCCAGATACACGGTGCTGCCCTTTGCCGGGGCGTTTGCTTCGACAACGGCGTTGATGCGCTGGCCGCCGGCCTCGCATTCCACCACTGTGTGGCGGCCGACATCAGAAACTTTGGTCACTGTGGCCGGCAGGCCGTGGTCCGCCAGCGCGACAAATTCCGGGCGGATGCCGATTTCGGTCTGGCCGTTGGCGGCACCTTGGACCGGGCCTTCGAGCGCAATTGGCTGGCCTGCAAACATTGCGGCCCCCTGTTTCAGCTCGCAGGGCAGGATGTTCATGCCGGGTGAGCCGATAAAATGGCCAACGAAAGTATGCGCGGGGCGTTCGAACAGTTCGACGGGCGTGCCGATCTGCACCACCTCGCCAAGCTGCATCACCACCACCTGATCGGCGAAGGTCAGCGCTTCGGTCTGGTCGTGGGTGACGTAGATCATCGTCGCCTTCACCCGCTGGTGCAGCTCCTTCAGCTTGCTCCGCAGTTTCCACTTCAGATGCGGGTCGATCACCGTAAGCGGCTCGTCGAACATCACCACGTTCACGTCCTCGCGCACCAGCCCGCGGCCCATCGAGATCTTCTGTTTATTGTCAGGTGACAACCCCGCCGCCTTCTGCTCCAGCATCCCCGTGACTTCGAGCATTTCAGCAATCGCCATCACCCGCGCATGCACCGTGGCCTCGTCCCGGCCGCGGTTGCGCAGCGGGAAGGCCAGGTTGTCGTAGACCGACATGGTGTCGTAGATCACCGGGAACTGGAACACCTGGGCGATGTTGCGCTGATCCGGGGGCAGGGCGGTCACGTCCTTGTCGTCGAACAGGATCTGGCCTTCGGACGGCACCAGCAGTCCCGAGATGATGTTCAGAAGGGTGGATTTACCGCAACCGGAGGGGCCGAGCAGCGCATAGGCGCCGCCGTCGTTCCAATCCAGATCAATCTCCTTCAGCGCATAGTCCGAGTCGGACTTGGGCGTGGAAAGATAGCTGTGGCGCAGTTTTGAGAGAGTTATTTTAGCCATTTATGCCTCACGCTGCGCGGCTGCCGTCAGGGGCAAAGAAATAGGCCTGAGCGGGGTCCATGTAGAAATCGTGCAACTCACCCACGCGGTAGGGGTGAACGCCATGTGCCAGCGACACCCAGCTGCCGGCACCTGTTCCTGTGCCCATGTCGAAGTGGGCGGAACTTTCGGAGCCGGACAGCTCGGTCACCTGCACCTTTCCGGACAGCTGCACCTGTGCACTGTTGCGGGCGATGGGCAGCACGTGGTGCGGGCGCACGGCGATGGTGTAGGTGCCATCGCTGAGATTCGCGGCGGCCCCAGCCAGCTCCCAGGTGACGCCGGCCCCCAGACGGGCCATGCGGCCCTGTTTGGTGATTTCGGCGGTGTTGATCGGCGGATCCGAAAACACCCGCGCCGCATCCACATTACCGGGGTTGCGGTAGATCTCGGCGGTGGGGCCGAACTGTGTCACACGCCCGTCGCGCATCAGCGCGGTCTTGCCGCCCAACAGCAGCGCCTCTTCCGGTTCCGAGGTGGCATAGACCACCACCGCGCCGCGGCCGGCAAACAGCTCGGGCAGCTGGCCGCGCAGCTCTTCGCGCAGCTTGTAGTCGAGGTTGGCCAGCGGTTCGTCCAGGAATACCGCGCGGCTTTCCTTGGCAATCGCTCGGGCCAGGGCGCAGCGCTGCTGCTGGCCGCCCGACAACTCGTGCGGGCGGCGGTGCAGCATCGGCTTCAGCTGCAGGATATCGGCCGCTTCTTCGACGCGGGCCTCGAGTTCCGATTTCGCCATGCCCGCCACCTTCAGCGGCGAGGCGATGTTCTCATACACTGTCATATGCGGGTAGTTGATGAAAAACTGATGCACCAGGCTGATGTTGCGCTTCTGGGTGCTGAGACGGCTGACATCCTCGCCCCCCATCAGCACCTGGCCGCTGGCCATCGGGTCGAGGCCCGCCATCAGTTTAATCAGTGAGGTCTTGCCAGCGCCAGTGGCGCCGAGGAGGACGTTGAAATGACCGGGTTCCAGCACCAGCGAGGTGTCCTTGATGTGCTGAATGGCGCCGACGCGCTTGGTCACACCCTTAAGTTCGAGTGCCATCTTGCTTTGACTTTCCGGCAGGCGGCCTGTTTGCGCGCAGGTGCAGAGAGCGGGCAGGGCGCGCAGTCTTTTGGGGGAAGCTGGCTTCGGAAGACGGAAACCGGTCTCCGGGGCCTGGGTTCAGCCCGGCCGGGCAATGAGCAGCCTGGCCGGACCGGAAGGAGAGTTTATTCAGTCGCCCAGCGGGCTACCAGCTCGTCATAGTTGACGGTCTGGCCTGCAGGCTTTTCGTTCTCCAGCGGCGGTTTGGCGCCGCCATTGGCGTACCACCATTCCGCGTCCTTCTCTTCGTTCAGGCGCGGGCCGCAGCCGCCATAGACATTCGCCTGCTCGTCCGCACGCTGCATCCGGGCCATGGTGATGTCCATCTCCTCGGCCAGACGGTTCATCGCTTCCTGCGGGGTGAAGGCGCCGGAGTTGACGTCGCCGATCTGCTGCCACCAGATCTGGGCCAGCTTCGGATAGTCAGGCACGTTCACGCCGGTCGGCGACCAGGCCACGCGGTCGGGCGAGCGGTAGAACTCGACCAGGCCGCCCAGCTTGGGGGCGCGCTCGGTGAAGCTTTCGTGGTTTACCGAAGAATCGCGGATGAAGGTCAGGCCAACGTGCGATTTCTTCACGTCCACGGTCTTCGACACCACGAACTGCGCATAAAGCCAGGCCGCTTGGGCACGGTCCACCGGGGTGGATTTCAGGAAGGTCCAGGACCCCACGTCCTGATAGCCGACCTTCTGGCCTTCTTCCCAGTAGGGGCCGTGCGGGCTGGGCGCCATCCGCCACAGCGGGTTGCCGTCGCCATCCACGGTGTTGTTGCCTTCGGATTGCGGCTTCACCATGTCGGCAGTGAACGCAGTGTACCAGAAGATCTGCTGCGCCACGTTGCCCTGCGCCAGAGCGGGCAGCGACTGGTAGAAGTCATAAGACGCCGCACCGGGAGGCGCGTATTTGCGCAGCCATTCGTCCCACTTGCGGATCGCATAAACCGCTGCAGGGCCGTTGGCGGCACCGCCGCGGGAGACACTGGCGCCCTGCGGGTTGCAGGTGCCTGCTTCCATCCGGATGCCCCATTCGTCGATCGGCACGCCGTTCGGCTCACCCTTGGAACCGGCACCGGCCATCGACAGCCATGCATCGGTCATCCGCCAGCCAAGATCCGGCGCACGCTTGCCGTAATCCATGTGGCCATAGATCGTGGTGCCGTCGATTTCCTTGACGTCCTCGCTGAAAAATTCGGCGATGTCCTCATAAGCCGACCAGTTGACCGGCACGCCCAGGTCATAGCCGTATTTTTCCTTGAAGGCGGCCTGCAGATCCTCGCGGTCGAACCAGTCCTTGCGGAACCAGTAAAGGTTGGCGAACTGCTGGTCGGGCATCTGGTACAGATCGCCATCCGGGCCGGTGGTGAACTGGGTGCCCATGAAATCATCGAGGTCCAGGCCCGGGTTGGTCACGTCCTTGAAATCGCCTGCCATCATGTCGGTCAGGTTATAGGCCAGCTGCAGCCGCGAATGGGTGCCGATCAGGTCGGAGTCATTGACATAGGCATCGTAGAGGTTCCGCTTGGTCTGCATCTGTGTCTGCACGGCCTGAACCACTTCGCCCTCGCCGAGGATCTGGTGGTTCACCTTGATGCCGGTGATTTCCTCAAAGGCTTTGGTCAGCACTTCGGATTCGTAGGAGTGCGTCGGGATGCCTTCCGACAGCACGTTGATTTCCATGCCGCTGAACGGCTGGGCCGCCTGAATGAACCACTGCATCTCAGACAGCTGTTCATCCTTGGTCAGCACCGACGGCTGGAATTCTTCATCAATCCATTTTTGGGCCGCCATTTCGTCGGCATAGCCATTTGATCCGGCAACCATCGCGCAAACGGCGGCTGCGGATAAAAGATACTTACGCATCCTTTCCTCCCTGAAAGTCGCTTAAGGCCAGTTATGCACCTGTTGCACCTGACTGGCATAGAGCTTTCATAAGTTGGAATATGTTGTCAAACTAATTTTTTAGTAACTACTAATCGCCTGTTTTTAATGATAAATTTACGGACTTCAGCAGCCTTACCGGAAGGTGTCCGGCATGCCGCGCTGCGGCATCAGCAGTTGTGGCGCTGCGGCTGTTTCCCCCTATGCGGTCGCTGAAAAAACAGTCGCCGCGCCTCGGCTTTACGGCTAAGCAGGCGCCATGACGCATGAAAGCACATTCGAAATATTCCTCACCGCACCGCCGGGACTGGAACAGGCGCTGCTGGCCGAGGCCAAGGAATTGAGGTTCGCCGCGCCCAAGGCGGTTCCGGGCGGGGTCACGGTGCAGGGGGGCTGGGCCGAGGTCTGGCGCGCCAACCTGTCGGTGCGCGGCGCTGCCCGGGTGCTGGCCCGGATCGGTGAATTCCGCGCCTTCCACCTGGCCCAGCTTGACAAGCGGTCGCGCAAGTTTCCCTGGGGCGGCGTCCTGCGCCCGGATGTGCCGGTGAAGGTGGAGGTTTCCACCAATAAGAAATCCAAGATCTACCACGCAGGCGCCGCCGCGCAGCGGGTGGAAAAGGCAATTGCCGAGACCCTCGGCGCGCCGGTGACCAAGGACGCGGAACTGACGGTGAAGCTGAGGATCGAGGACAACCTCTGCGTCTTCAGCGTCGACACGTCCGGCGAGGGGCTGCACAAGCGCGGCCATAAATCCGCCGTCGGCAAGGCACCGATGCGCGAAAACCTGGCGGCCTTGTTCCTGCGGGAATGCGGTTATGACGGGGCTGAGCCGGTGGTGGACCCGATGTGCGGCTCCGGTACCTTTGTGATTGAGGCGGCAGAGATTGCCAAAGGCCTGATGCCCGGCCGCAGCCGCAGCTTTGCCTTTGAAAAGCTGGCCACGTTTGATGCGGCGGCCTGGTCCGCGCTGACGCAGCAAGGCGAAATCCGCGATACAGATCTGCTGTTCCACGGCTCTGACCGCAACGAAGGCGCGGTTGAAATGGCCGCAGCCAATGCGGACCGCGCCGGCGTGGCGGATTGCACCCGCTTTGCGCAAGCCGCCGTCAGCGATCTGCAGCGCCCGGACGGTCCGCCCGGCCTGGTGATCGTCAACCCGCCTTACGGTGCGCGGATCGGCAACAAGAAACTGCTGTTTGCCCTCTATGGGGCATTGGGGCAGGTGCTGAAGGAGCGCTTTTCCGGCTGGCGCGTGGGTATTGTCACCTCGGAAACCGGGCTGGCCAAGGCTGCAAACCTGCCGTTCCTGCCCTTTGGCGCCCCAGTTGCGCATGGCGGCTTGAAAATCCGCCTGTTCAAGACGGATCCGCTGCCCTGACACGGCCTGTAACGACCGGAGGGCGTCCGGTTGCGCCCCCCTGCTGGTTGTGAAGAATATCTCAGGCCGCCTCAGACAATCTCGTAAAGATCTTCCATACTGCCCTCTGTCCCGCTGCCGGGCATGGTGCCGCCTACCGGCTGGGTCATCAGCGCCATGATATCTTCGGTGCCGGGCTCGCCGCCGCTTTGGAACTGGCCGGCCAGATTGGCGTCATACCAGTTGCTCAGCCCGTCGCCTGTTACCCCGCCATTGGCATAGGATGCACCGCTGCTGGCTGCCGCCGCCGGGTCATAGCCGCCCTCCAGCACCTGCTGCGAGCCGTCCGGGTTGCTGACCACTAGCGACATGCTGCTGAGGTCGATGTCCTCCAGTGTCAGCCCGGCGTCGGACCACAGGGTGAAGTTGGCGTTGGTGACGGTGCCGTCTGTGCTGTCCGGCTCCTGGCCGAATTGCACCATGCCGTCAAAACTGCCGGGCACGGTGGTGCCGGTGTCCAGCGCATTGACCGCATTGGCACTGGCCGCATGGCCGGTGACCGGCAGCGCGTTCTCATCCGGGAAGAAATTCAACCCGTCGACGCTGGCGTCATCCGTCATGTTGAAAAACAGCCCGTCGATATCTGCAACTTCGCCATCCCAGGAGGTCGGTTCCATTTTGATGAACAGCTGCCCTTGCGGGGTCTGCAGCACCTCAACAGAGACACTGGGATCTCCATTGCCGCCGATCTCGAATGCGACCGAGGTTTTGCCGTCATTGCCGCCGTCATCTCCAGTGCCCTTGGTTCCGCCGGACCCTTTGGTGCCGCCGCTCCCCTTGGTTCCGCCGGACCCTTTGGTGCCGCCGCTCCCCTTGGTGCCACCGGATCCAGAACCGCCGGCACCCGAACCGCCGGTGCCTGATCCGCCAGTGCCTGTTCCCTTGGTGCCAGAGCCGCAGCCTTTGGTGCCGCCGGATCCACCGGAGCCTCCGGTGCCGCCTGATCCGCCAGTCCCGCTACCGTTCCAATCGTCTTCTTCGCGGTACCACCAGTGCTTATTGCCGTGATGGCTCTTTCCGCCCCAGCCCTTGGTTCCGCCGGCCCCCTTGGTACCGCCGGACCCTTCGGCAACGCCGGACCCATTGGTGTCTCCGGTTCCGTCCTGGTCCTTTTCTTGCCACCAGTCTTGGCTGCCCTTGCCTTTCCAGCCAAAGCGGTCAGACAGGGTGCTGTCGTACCAGCGGCCGAAATGCCCGCCTTGCACGCCGCCGTTGTAATAGCTGTTGCCGCCGCAAGCCTGCTTGCCGCCCCAGGACGCATCCCCGCGTCCCCAGCCATTTGAATAATGTCCCCGGCCCATTTTTTTCTTCTCCCAGAAAAATTCTTGAAACAAAGCGGCGCTGCAGCTTTCCGCCACCCGCAAACGCGGATTGAGCGAGCCTAGGAAAACGGGCTGGAGAGGCCAAACTTTCGTCGTATTTTAGGCAATTTTTCATCGAACACGGAGCGGATCGGGAAACAAACCGCCTGATTCTGGCGGCATTATCCAGTTTTTGTTTCCAATCGGCCAATGCGGGCCGGCCGCCAACGTCCGAAACGGTCATTGAAGCGCTGGAAAAGCCCAGATCTGTCCCGAAAAGCGCCGTCTTTTGCCGCCAGAGTGCGACCTCATAAAGGGGAAACCGCACCGGTTTCGGGCGGCAGGTGGAAAAGGGTACCTGGGATGGCTGATGGCAGGTTTGACGACCGCTCCGCGTATATCGCGGGGGCGGCCCGCGCGGTTCTGGGTGAAGAGCCGCAGGAAATCTCGGCGCCGGGCGGAAAGTCGCGTTCCTCCTTGCGGCTGCATTTCGGCGGCCGCACCGTGATCGCCACCCTGCGTGCCAACTTCCGGCGTACCCATCTGGAGGCCTTCGTGCTTGAGCAGCTGGCGCCCCATTGCGATGACATTCCGCAGGTGCTGGGTGTTCACAATGACGTTCTGTTTCAATCCGACAGCGGTCAGATCCGGCTCAGCGAAGAGATCATCGAACATGCGCCGGACGATCAGCTGGAACTGGCAGCAGAGGCTTGCGCCGCGATCTTCCGCATCCAGGCGGCCGCCCGCAAGACAGAGCTGAACAGCGTGCTGCCGCATCTTGGCGCCAACCGCAGCTGGATCCGCAATTTTGTCAGCTCGGCCGGGGCTCTGGAAGCCTATTCCATGGGCATCCCCGATTCATTCGACTACCCGGCAGTGGCCGAATTCGTGGAACAGCCCGGCGTTCAGTTTCTGAAATGGGACTGCCGCGCGGGCAATGCCGCGATCGGGGACGACGGGTTCGTGCGCTGGTTTGATTTCGAATATGCGGGCCTGCGCCACGGGGCCGAGGATTTCGCCTGGTTGATCGGGGATGAGACATGGCCCATTGCGCCGGACAAGATGGCCGATGTGATGATCGAGACTTTCGACCCCGGCTGCGGCCATGAGATCGGCGCGTATTTGGAGTATCTTTCGGCCTACACCGCCTTGCATTGCATCCAGCGGCTGGAGCTGATCCAGAAAGAGGTCAAAAGCCGCGGCTGGCTCAGCCAGGAGCGGGTGCGCAAATATGATGATGCCGGGGTGCATCCGGAGTTTGCCGCGCAGCTGTGCCGGACCGGTGCCTACTATGCTGCACAGTCCAGGCTTACCGCGCCGCTCTGCCGCAACTTCGAGGCTGCGGGGCGCGCGTTCCAGGCGATGTCCGAAGGGTAGCGCCATTTTTACGTGTGTGACGTGCGGTTCAGGGTTCTGACCTTTTTGCCCGGCCGCTAGTCTGAAGCCGGACTGAACCGGGGAGCAGACATGCAACAGGCCGAAGATTTCCGTGCCGAAAGCCGCGCTTTGGCGGCGATTGTGAAGGACCTGCCAGAGGCCGGCTTCCACCGCGCGACCCAGTTCAAGGGGTGGACAATTGATCACGTGCTGGGACATCTGCATCTGTTCAACGCCGCAGCGGAGACTGCCTTGCAAGGAGACGAGGCCTTTACTGCTTTCATTGCGACAGTGCGGCGGGACATGCAGGCGGGCAAGCCCATCCTGGACTGTCAATTTCCCTGGCTGAACGGCCTGTCGGGGCGGGCGCTGTTCGAAGCTTGGCGGCTCGGGGCGGAGTCCTGTGCCGATGCTTTTGCCAAGGCGGATCCCAAACGGCGGTTGCAATGGATCGGCCCGGACATGAGCGCGCTCAGCTCGGTCACTGCCCGGCAGATGGAGACTTGGGCGCACGGACAGGAGATATTCGACCTCCTCGGCCGGGAGCGGCAGGAGAAGGACCGCATCCGCAACATCGCGCATCTCGGGGTGGCGACCTACGGCTGGAGTTTCCGCAACCGCGGGCTGGCGGTGCCGGAGCCTGCGCCGTTTGTGCAGCTGACCGGGCCGTCCGGGGCGGTCTGGGAGTGGAACACGCCGCAGGAGGCGGGTTTTGTCAAAGGCTCTGCGGTGGAGTTTGCCCAGGTGGTCACCCAGGTGCGCAGCATTGCAGACACCAGGCTTCAGCTGTCAGGCGGGGCCGCCGTCAGCTGGATGCAGATTGCCCAGTGTTTTGCCGGACCGCCGGAAACACCGCCGGGCAAGGGCTGCCGGTACAAGGCGGAAGCCTGACACCCCTCCGATAGCCTCGAATCGCTCCCGCCCGGCTTCGGCCGTCCTCCCGGAAGGCCTGCGCCCGTTGGGCGTGGGGGGGGGGGGGGGGGGGGGGGAGGGAAAAAAAAGAAGGAGAGGAGAGAAGGAGGAAGAGGGGG
>NZ_JBVVXU010000016.1:0-8891 GCF_055902035.1 Leisingera sp. SA215
CCCTCCCGGTTTCGGCCTTCCTCCCGGAGGTCCTGCCCCTGTTGGTTGTGGCGCCGCACTTTGTGCGGCGCCACGCCCAAGGCTGCTAAGGCGGACCGGCGCGGCCGGGGCGCCTGCAGGCGCGGGAGCGTGCTGGTCAGGCCAGGTAGAGAAGGCCTGCGTGTGGTTCATCTAACCGGGCCAGGCCCCTTTCAGCCCTTCCAGCGTCATGCGGGCATGGTCCGCCAAGGTGACCGGCAGCGCCTGCGCCCCCAAAGCGGCGGCATAGAGCGGCTGCTGAGACGGCTCGGCGATCAAGGCCAGGTTCTGGCCCAGCCAGTAGGGCCGGGCGGCTGCCAGCTCGGCGCCCAGAAAATACCCCCAAATCTGCGCCCGTGTCGTTTCTGCAGGCAGTTGCCCCAGCCCAGCGGCCGCCTGAACCGCGGCCAGCCGTGCCGCCAGATGCTCGGGTTTGGCAATGCCGTCTGCCACCGCCTCAGCCAATGCTGCCTTGTCCCAGGGTCCTGCCGTGTCCAGCGCCATGCCCTGTACCGCTGCTTGTGCCAGCCGAGCGGTCAAAGCACTTTGAAAACTGACCGCCTCCCGGGCGCTTATCTGCACCCAATGCGTCACCGCTCCCGGCAGGCAGATCACCCCGTCCCAATCCGGGTTCAGCCGCAGGAAGCCGCTGATGGCAGCCACAGCGCCTTGTATCAGTCCGCAGGGGGCAGCCTGGCTCAGCCCTGGCAGGGTGTGAACCGGCAGGCCGTCCAAATCTGTTTCGACTGCAGGCAACTCTGCAGGCCGCACCGGGACAGGATGCGGCGGCGCCAGGGCGCTGCCGCCCAGAAGCACCGGGCGCGGCGCGCCGCCCAGCAGCTGCCGCAGCGCTGCCGCCAGCGCAGGCGGGCGGCTGTCCTGCAGGCGCAGCACTTGGGCCGGCCCCGCTGTGCCGCCGGCCATTTCCCAGGTTGAAAGCGTGTCTCCGTCCAGATTTGCGGCCAGCCAGCCGGGACCGTTACGGGGAGGCTGCATGATGCCCTCACTTCCTCTGCCATTGCGTCACCGGGCTTATGGCGCTGATTCCCGGCTCCGGCAAGCGGGCCGCCCGCCTGCCGGTACGGGCCGGAACACCCGTATGGCGAACCTAATCTGCGCAAGTATACGCGCCATAGGCTAAAGCTATACGCGCCATAGACTAAAACGCCCAGGATTTGTGCAAAAGACTGGCTGTCCGGCTCTGCGCCCGGTTCGTAAAATCCAGTACTGTTGCGGCATCGGCGGCGCTGCGCTCGTTCAGTGCCGGGCGGCCCCGGCCAGGGGCGGCGGCAAGCAGCGCAGGACTTGCCGGCCTCGTGGCTTGTGCCGCGCCGGAAACACGCGCCCTGCGCTGAACAGTGACAAGAGGTACTGAAGACATGCCCGGCACGCCGGCACCGCATAATGCAATTTTCGCCCAGTTGGCCGCGCGCCATCTTCTGGCCCGGGACTATACGCCTAGGGCGGTCTTTGCGGGAACCGGTTTCGGCCAGGCGCTGCTGCACCAGGAAGACCCCGTAGCACCGTTTGCAGTAATCGCGGGCCTTTTTGAGCGTGCGGCGGCGCTGACCGGCGACCGGTTATTCGGCTTCCGCCTCGGCTGTGCAACGGATCTGCGCAAGGCCGGACTGCTGGGCTATATCGCCCGCAGCTCGCCGACTGCCGGCTGCTTTCTGCGCAACATCGCACGGTATGCCGGCGTGATGAGCGACGTCTGGGAAATAGATACTTCCCGGCTTGCCTCGCATGGCGAGTTCACCTGGACGTGCAGGGGGGCGTCCGGGTCGCGCGCACGTCAGTATATCGAGTTTCTTGCAGCAATATTCTTTTCCGCCCTTCGCGACGGAACCGAAGCCCGGATTGAACCGCAATCGGCTGCCTTCAGCCATGAGCGCAGCAGCGGAAGGGATGAGGTCCAGGCTTTCTACGGCTGCCCGGTGGAGTTCGGCGCCCAGGCCAGCCGGTTTGTGTTCAGGCCCGAAGATCTGGAGCTGCCGCTGGCCGGCGCCGACCGTGTTCTGCTGCGGCTGCTGCGGTCTTACGGGGATCAGATTCTGGAAGGCCAGGTGCGGGGCCGCAAAAACACAGGTCTTGCGGCACAGGTCGAGGACGCGGTTTCCGCCCGGCTGTCCGGCGGCTCGGCAACGCTTGCCAATGTGGCGGCGGATCTGGGGATGAGCCCGCGGACCCTGTCGCGGAAACTGGCGCAAACGGGCACCAGCTACTTCACCATTCTTGAGGAACTGCGCAAGGCGCTGGCGATACGCTATCTGCGGGAAAGCGGTCTGGCCTTGGCCGAAATCGCGTTTCTCTTAGGCTACTCAGGGTTGAATAGTTTCAGCGACGCGTTCCGGCGCTGGACAGGCCAAAGCCCGGGGCAATTCCGGGGAAAATAAGCCGGCAGCATGGCGCCGCGGCGACTCTGATTCCAATACCGGATCCGCATTTCAGCGTGAACAATGACTTGCGATCTGCGTGAATTGTCTCCGCGCGGCAGCCATTTAAACGGGGTTTTCGGGAAATTTCCGGCCTGCTCTCACATTTTGCACGGAATTTCTAAAATTTGCTATAAATAAGTCAGGCTGCTGGAGAATGCAGCAATGAACTGCCGCCGGGGAATTAGGCGGTTTGCAAAAAAGAAACGGGCACGTGGGGGCGTGCCCGGTTCTGAATTTGAAAATCAGTAATGGCGTTTCGCGGACAAAGACATGCGGAAAGCCGGGGTGAGTTTTAGCGGCCGTCTTTTCAGGCGGCGGTCCAGCAGGATTTGGGGCTGGAGAGCGGGGTTTGTTGAATGAAAGACATGGTTCCCGGAGGGGCGGGGCTGTCTTTTATGCAGGCTGAAATCGAACATCGGCGTCCAGCGATGGCAGCACGACCGATGCAAGCAGCCAACATAAATGCGGCTTTGAAGGGCATCGCTCAGACGGGGCTGTCCGGGCAAAGCGCGGGCGGTGCCTATGCTGCAGCAGGCAAGCGGGGGCTGGATCTGCTGCTGGTGTTCCTAAGCCTGCCGCTGGTGCTGCCGCTGATCGCGCTATGTGCGGCAGCGCTCTGGCTGGAAGGCGGCCGGCCGTTTTACACGCAGGCCCGTCTGGGCCGCGGCGGGCAGGTCTTCCGGATCCTGAAGCTGCGCACCATGGTGCGCGATGCGGACCGGCTGCTGCTGCATTATCTTAAGACCGATCTGGCGCTGCGGCAGGAATGGGACGAGACCCAGAAGCTGAAGAACGACCCGCGTATCACAGCCGTTGGCCGTTTTCTGCGTGCGGCCTCGCTGGACGAGCTGCCGCAGCTGTGGAACGTGCTGGCCGGCGATATGAGCCTGGTCGGCCCGCGCCCGATGATGCCGGAACAGCTGCCGCTGTATGGCGATGCCAGCGCCTATAATGAACTGCGTCCGGGTATCACCGGCGTCTGGCAGGTTTCGGTCCGCAATGAAGCCGGCTTTGCCAGCCGCATGCGCGCCGATTTCGAGTACCGGCGCAGCCTGTCGCTGGGCCGGGATCTGGGGCTGATCTGGCGCACTGCCGGCGTGGTGCTGAAAGGGACGGGATATTAATTTTTGTCTGATCTGCTGCAGGCCCCGGCCCGAGTGCCCGCCGCCGCCCGGTCAGCCATTGCAGGAAACGCGGTTGTGACGCATTTTGCACTATCAGGGGCATGTGCTGCCGGTCCGGCAGGCAGCCCGCAGGAGGGAGAACAAAACGGCATGAGCGAGCAGGGCTTCAGACGGTTCCGCCGCCGCAGCGCGCCGGCGGATGCCATGCCGTTTGCCGCTGATGATGGCAGCAGCCAGCCCTCGCTTGCGCCTGCCGCTGCCGCGCCTGCGCAATTGCCCGCAACCCTGCCTGAGCCCTGGGACAGAATCCGCCAGGTGCCGTTCGACGCTGCCGCGCAGGCGCAGGCGCGCCTGCCGCTGGTCAGCCGGTTCCGCGCAGATCCTGCGGCCAAGTCCTTTGACCTTCTGCGCACCCGGCTGTTGCACACGCTGAAGGCCCGCGGCTGGAAACGGGTTGCGGTGACGGCGCCCGCCGCCGGGTGCGGCACCACCTTTTCGGCCGTGAACCTGGCGTTGAGCCTGGCACGGGTGCCGGACAGCCGCACGATCCTGATGGATATGAACTTCCGCCGCCCCGGTGCCGCACGGGCAGTGGGCATGACGGCGCCAGGGGGCTTGGCTGGTTTCCTGTCCGGCCGCGGTCAACTGGAGGATCAGCTGCTGCGCCCGCTGCCGACGCTGGCAGTCGGGCTGAACAGCGCCGCGGATCAGGATGCCGCCGAAATCCTGCAGGGCCGCAGCTGTGCCGGCGTGCTGGAGGACATGATGCTGCGGCTGGACCCGGATACCGCTCTGTTCGACCTGCCGCCGGTGCTTGAGCATGACGACACCGCCGCCTTCCTGCCGCAGGTGGACGGGGTGCTGCTGGTTGCGGACGGCACTAGCACCACGGCCGCCCAGCTGGCCGCCTGCGAGAAGATGCTGGCGGGCCATACGCAAATGCTGGGCGTTGTTTTGAACCGGGCACGCAAGGCGGACAGCCCGCTGAACTGACGGCCATGCAGCCGGGCGTCATAGTTTCGCCCGGTTGATGTGGTCCGAACAGGGGCAACGGCGGCCGGCGGGCTGCCTGAAGGCATGGATGGCAACCGGCTGGCGCGCACCAGCCGCAAGAGAGCAGACAGATGGGGCCGATATACACGTTTGGCGATTTCCTGGACATGGTGCGGCGCAGGCTGTTCACCATTTCTTGCGTCTTTGTTCTCGGCTGCCTGCTGTCGCTTTGGTCTGCCGCCCGTCAGCAGCATGAATTTGAAACCGCCGAGGTGCTGCAGATCACCCAGCCGCAGATTGCCGGTGAACTGGCGAAATCAACGGTCGAAGGTTCCTCCGCCCGCCGGATGCAGCTGATTGAACAACGCCTGATGGCGCGCGGCACGGTGCTGGAAATCATCGAAAAATTAGGCCTTTACGCGGACATGGCCGCGCTGACCCAATTGCAAAAGGTGGCGCTGCTGCGGGACTCCGTCCGCATCACCGGCGTTGCCGCCGCCCGTGAAGGTTATGCGGATGACGGCACCATTTCGGTGCTGACCATCACCGCCCGGATGCCCACTGCCGAACAGGCGCAGCAGGTCGCCAGCGAATTCGGCCGCCGTACCATCGAACTCAGTATCGCCACCCGCATTGACCAGGCCCGCGAAACCCTCAGCTTCTTTGCCGGAAAGGAGGCCGCACTTGCGGATCAGGTCGCGGCCCTGGAGGACGAAATTGCGGCCTACCGCAATGAAAATGACGTGACCTTGCCTGGCACTATCGAATTCCGCCGCGCCGAAATTGCCGCACTGAACGAGGGCCTGCTGGAGATTGCCCGCGAACGCATCGAAATCCGCCGCGCCGCCGATCAGGCGCAGGCCACGGAACGCCCTGCCACGGCCCGCCGGTTGCTGGCGGAGGCTGAACAGCAGCTGGCCACGCTGGACGCTCAGGAGCAGCTGCTGACCCAGCGCAAGACCGGGCTGGAGGCCTCTTTGCAGACCACGCCAGAGGTTGAGCGCCGGCTCGGCGCTTATGACCGCCGCCTGGAGCAGGCGCAGAGGGAACTGTTGCAATTGACCGCCCGCCGCAACGAGGCCGAGGTTGGTTTCCGCCTGGAAACCGGCCGTCAGGCCGAGCGGCTGACAGTGATCGAGCCGGCGCCGCTGCCGGATTATCCGGTCACCGGCGCCCGCAAGACCAAGGCCCTGCTGGGCGCGGCAGCCAGCGTCATCGCGGCCTTGCTGGCGGCCTTTCTGCAGGAGCTGCGCCATCCGGTTTTGCGCACTGCCGCGCAGATGCAGCGGGAAACCGGCCTGATGCCAGTGGTTTCAATCCCTGTAATGGACGCCCGGCGGCCTCAACGCGGGCTGTTCAGACTGTTCAGACGCGGGGCCTGAGATCAGGAAGGGCTCATCGCGGCCGTCATGGCGGTTACAGCATCCCAGTGCCAGCGCAGCACCGCACTGCCCGCCAGCAGCGCCAGCAACCCATAGCCGGCATCATGCAGCGGGTCCCAGGCGTGATGCCTGCGCGCCAGCCGCGCTAGCACCGGATAGGCCGCCAGCATCGCCAGCCCCAGCGCCGCAATGCCGCCCGCCAGCCCGAACCAGGCCGCCCCGCCCAGGAACATCCCGGTCTGCAGGCACGCCCGTGCCGCGGAAAACAAAAAGAACCCGCGGCTGTCGCCACCTGCCAGCGCTGCCTGGTCATAGGTCATGGTGATCACTGCCGGCGCCAGTGCCAGTGCGATCATTACAATCATTGGCCCGGCCTGCAGATACCGGTCGTCATACAGGATCTGCACCAGCCAGGGCCCGGCCCAGGCCATCGCAATCAGCAGCGCCAGGATCGCTGCCGTCAGACCGCTGCGCAGCTGCCGCTGCCGCCTCAGGTTTTCCGGCGCGGCCTGTGCAGGCTTGCCGCGGTAAACCGGGATCATCAGCCGCTGGTTCACCGCATGGCCCAGCAGCATCGGAAAACTCGCCAGAAAGTAGCCGATGTTGTAAATGCCCAGCACCTCAAGCGGGACGAATTTGCCCAGAATCGCCCGGTCCCCTTGCGACGTCAGGAACCAAAAGGCGGTTGACAGGAAAATCCATTTACCGAAATGCATGAGCTCGCCCGCTGCCGCCCGTTCCCAGCGGAACCGGTTTGCAGCACCGGGCAGCCCGCAATGGCACAGCAGCAGCTTCGCCGCCGCTTGGATCACCCCGCCCAGAACCAGCGCGATCACCGACTGCGTGGTCACTGCCAGCGCAATCATGGCCGCTAGCCCGATAACCTGGCCCGCCAGATCCAGCACCGTGACCCGGCCCGCCAGCAGATGCCGGTGGGCGGTCTCGATGCGGGTCGGGTTGAAGCCTGCAATGGCCAATCCGGCACCGGCAATGGGCAGGTAGATCAGCAGCTCCGGCGCGCCATAAAACTGCGCCGCAGGCCAGGCCAGAAGTGCCGTCAATGCCCACAGGCCAAAACCGCGGATCACCTGGATGGTCCAGGCCGTGTTCAGAAAGTCCGGATCATCGCCGCGTCTGTTCTGGGCAATCGACGGACCGATGCCAACGTCTGAAAACAGCGACAGCCCCACCGTCACCACCGACACCAGCGCCATCAGGCCAAAGGCTTCGGGAAACAGGATGCGGGTCAGGATCAGGTTGGAGGCCAGCCGCAAGGCCTGGCTGCCGCCGTATCCGATCATCAGCCAGGAGGCCGAACGCAGCACCCGCGCGATCATCCCCTGACCTATGAAAAGCGATGCAACCCGCTGCATATCCGCGCCAATCTCCCAACGTCCGGTTCCGCAGGCTAGGCGGCAGGGCAGGGGGCGTCAATCGCAGGGCGGCCTGCAACAGGAATGCGGGATGCAGGGGCCGGAATGCGATGACAATCATCGCCCCCGCAGCCCATTCTCCATGCCTGTGCGACAAGCGCAACAGGACGCTGGGCAAGCTGCTCTACCGCCGCTAACCTGCCGCGGACCCAAGATTTGCACGGAACCAGCCGCGTTGAAAATTGCCTATGTCCTGAACACTTACCCGCAGCCTTCGCACAGTTTCATCCGGCGTGAGCTGCGGGCGCTGGAACATCAGGGCGTGGAGATCCTGCGCCTGGCAATGCGCCCCCCGGCTGCGGCATTGGCGGATCCGCAGGACCAGGCCGAGGCCGCGCGCACCGGCTACGTGCTGCAGGCCGGTGCCGGGCGCCTGCTTGCCGCACTCGCGCGGGAGGCCGCAGCCCCCGCCCGTTTCGCACAAGCGCTGCGGCTGGCGGCGCGACTGGCCCGGGCATCGGACAAGGGCCTCCTGCGGCATCTGATATATCTCGGCGAAGCCGCCTATGTGAAACAGCGCAGCGCGGCGGCAGGCGTGCAGCACATCCACGCCCATTTCGGTACCAACGCTGCCGCTGTCGCGATGCTGGCGCATGTGCTGGGCGGGCCGGGCTACAGTTTCACCGTGCACGGGCCCGAGGAGTTCGACGCGCCGCAAGCGCTGTCGCTGGGCGAGAAAATCAACCGCGCGGCTTTCACCGTGGCGGTCAGCAGCTTTGGCAAAAGCCAGCTGAGCCGCTGGGCGTCTTTCGGCAAGTGGGACAGCCTGAAAGTGGTGCATTGCGGGATTGAGCCGGATCGGTTTGCCGATCCTGCACCGTTGCCGCAGGGGCCGCTGCGGCTGGTGGCGATCGGGCGGTTTGTGGAGCAGAAAGGCCAGATGGTGCTGGTGAACGCCATGGCCCGGCTGGTGCAGGAACTTCCGGATCTGCATCTGTCGCTGATCGGTGACGGCGAAATGCGGCCGGCGCTGGAAGCCGCGATTGCCGCGCATGGCTTGCAGGACAGCGTCACCCTGACCGGCTGGCTTGCCGAAACCGAAGTGCAGGCAGAGCTGGACCGGTCCCACGCACTGGTGATGCCGTCCTTTGCCGAAGGACTGCCGATGGTGGTAATGGAAGCGATGGCGGCTGCGCGTCCGGTGATTGCAACATGTATCGCAGGCACGCCCGAACTGGTGCTGCCGGGGCAGACGGGCTGGCTGCTGCCGGCCGGGGATGAGGACGCACTGGCACAGGCCGTCCTCACCCTTGCACAGACACCGCATCCGCAATTGAATGCCATGGGCCAGGCAGGCCGCAGGCGCGTGCTGGACCGTCATGACAGTGCCGCAGAGGCCGCCAAACTCGCTGCCCATTTCCGCAATGCCATCGCCGGGTAAGACCGGCGTACTCCCGCCCGCCGCCGCCGCATCTGCGGATGCACCGCTTCCGTTGGGCGTGGGGGGGGGGGAGGGGGGCGGGGTCAAGACCAAAGACACAAAAGGGAGGATGGGAGGCCCAA
>NZ_JBVVXU010000017.1:0-71121 GCF_055902035.1 Leisingera sp. SA215
CCCCTCCCTCGCTTGGTTGGGTGCCTTCCTTTTTTTTTTTTTCCTTCCCCCCCCCCCCCCCCCCCCCCCCACCCCCAAGGCCGCCAAGGGCGCGCTGGCGCAGCCAGAGGTTCCTGCGGGCGCGGGAGAACCGCCGCGACAGGCCAGCGGCAAAAGCCGGGGCTCAGCGGCCGCGGGTCCAGCGGCTGGCTGACGCAAACAGCGGCGTTTTTGTGGCCAGGGCGACCATCGCATAGACTAGGAACCCGGCTGGATCCGACAGCAGCAGCTTCAGCACAAAGCCGCCGTCCGGAGGTGATTTGTCTTCATTCTGCTGCAGGACAGGGAATTTGCCGGCCACCTCCGCCACGCCGGCATTTTGCCGCCGCCGCACCCGCACTAGGTTGCGGAAGCCCTCCACCATCGGCCAGCTGTAGACAGCCGGCACTTTCACCCGCTCGGACGGGGCGAAATTCAGCCGGGCGAAAATGTCATCGGCGATGATATCCGGCCAGTCCCCCCAGCGCTGCCGTCCGGCCCGGTTCATGGCGAACACGCCGAACCCGGGCACGCCGCCGGTGACAAACGGCAGCCGGCTCCAGAGCCGTGCATAGGCACGGGTCACCGCACTGCGCGCCAGCGCCACCTGCGGGCGGCCGCTGGCATAAAGCGGCACGTCCTGCGCCAGCACCGCGGCAATCCGCGGGATCAGCGCCGGGCTGACGCCAACATCCGCATCCAGATAGATCAGAAGATCGCCGCGGGCCGCCGCATCGCCGGCATTCAGCGCACCAATCTTGCCGCCTTCCGGCAGTTCCAGCACCCGCAGATCCCAGCCCGCAGACGGTCTCTGCGCGCGGGCCAATGCGGCCGTCTCATCGCGGCAGCCGTTTGCCAGCACCAGAACCTCAGCGGTCATGCCCTGCGGCAGCGGATCCGAGGCAAAGACCGCCTGCAGGCACCCTGCGATATACGCCGCCTCATCATGGGCCGGGATCAGCACCGAGACCTGCGGCGTCATCTGACCGCCTCCAGCGCGTCCCAGCGCGGGTTCTCGTCGCTCAGAACCCGCAACGCCCCCCAGCTGCCCCATTTCCCCGGCACGCCAACGTCGGCATAGGCGGTGAACAGACTGCCGCCCAGGGCGCTCCAGCCCGCCAGCAGTTCCTGGTACAGCCTGCCCATCTCGGGCGTATAGTTGAAATGGGTGAAGAACCCGGTAAGTGTCTCATCCTCCACCATCGGACCGATGCCGACCACATGGCTGCCGCCCTCATACATGATCAGCTCCAGACCGTGTTGCCGGGCAATCCCGGCATGGTAGGGCAACACCCGCCCCAGCAGATCGGTCAACGTGTCGGCGCCGTCGCCCGAGATCAGCCCGTCGCGCAGCTCCGCTCCGGCCTGGGCCGAGGCTGCGTCATACTGATGCCTTGCCGCAAACTGCTCTGCGGCGGTGCCGGTCAACCCGCGTTGCGCCGCCACGGTCCGGGCCTGCTCGCGACTGCCGGCGATCCAGGCGCGGACATGGCCTGCGCGTTCCGTGACGCCAAGGATACCACCGAAATAGCCTGTCACCGCATAGGCATCGAAATAGGCGGCAGGGGGCTTGCGCCCCGGCTGTTCCGCCTGCCACAGCGGCGCTGACAGAACCTGTTCTTCCAATCCCAGCCAGCCGGTCTGCGAGGAAATCACCCGCACCAGCCGCTCGCTGCCTTCGCCAAAAACCCGGGTCCAGATCTGCGCAACCTCGGCGGCCCGGCCGCCATAGAACTGCATCCACAAGCCATCGCCGCCCCAGCGCGCCTGCGCCTGCGCTTCGGCCCAGGCGGCTTGCTGGAATTGCCAGTTCCAGACCTCGTTGGAGTATTCTGCATAGGCGCGCAGGTCTTCATCCAGCCTGCGCTCCGTCAGCCGTGCGAACTGGCGGACATAGGTATCATCCGCCATATGCGGCATGGTGAACCAGGGATCCGCCCCCAGCGTGTTGGCCAGCGCCAGCATGATTTCCGCCGGAACGCCTTTCAGCGCCCAGGTGTACTCCGGGACCCGCGGCCGGTCCTCCCAGCCGGTTTGGCCGGAGTCATTGGTGGCCATCCAATCCATGAACCGCAGCGCGGCAAACCCGTCCAGCCGGTCCAGCCACAACGGGTTGAACAGGTCGCCCTGCTCATAGGCTTCCAGATGCTCCTCCTTCACCACCCGGATGTTGCGGACATAGTCCGCGCCGCTGCCAGTACGCCGCCCGGTCCGCTGAATCCGGATTTCCACCGGGCCGGGGCCGGGGGCATAGTCAAACCGCACCTCGCCCTTGCCATAGCGCACGTTCTCGGCCCGGCCCGCAACTTCGACAATGCCCTGGCCCTCGAACCGCAGCACATAGCGGCCCGCAAGCGAGACGGCTTCCTTTGGCAGATCGGTCAGGATCACGGTGCCGATGGAGCTCAGCTCAGGCGGGATGGCGGTGGGCCAGCCCTCCGGGTCCAGATAGCCGGCAGCCAGAAGATCCTGGTGATCCGCACCGCCCCAGCGTTTCGGCAGATGCCCGATCCAGGGACGCGCGGTCTTGAAGTGATCCAGGAATGGCGCCTGGCTGCTCCAATCGGCGATGGCTGCCAGGTTGATGGCGACGGGCTGCCGGGCGGGGATGGCCTCCGGGGCGGTTCGATCTGCGGCCTGCACCGTGTTGAACGCAGGCAGAGCAGGCTCCCGCGGCAGCGTCGCAGGATCCGGCGGCAGCGCGGCGGTGCGCACGCCGGTGCCCTGGGCCGCAGCCCAGGCGATCTGCTGCAGCCGTGCCGCCAGTTCAGGCGGCGGCGCGGGATAAGGCTTGCCCCAGCGGTCGCTCAGCTGATGCGGCAGACCCGCCGGATCCTGCCCGGTCAGCACCGCGTACTGCAGCAGCGCCAGAAAATAGAAACCGGTGGCATTGGGGTGGATATCATCGGCAAACACATCGCGGATGCTGCTGAGGCCGGGCAGGGTGCCGGCCAGGATCGCATCCTCCAACCGGGCCATGGCCTGCCCCGCAGGCAGCAGTTTCACGCTGCCGCCGGTGGCGGTATTCACTTCTTCGACCACCGCCTGCCAGCGCGGCAGGTCCTGTCTGATCCGCGCGCGCCAAGGCACATCCGCGCCTTTGTCAAAGGGCACTTCGGCGCCGGTGCCGCTGTCCAGGCTGTGCCAGGTTTCCTGCAGGTAGAACGCGGTATCCGGATTGGCCGCCCGCGCCAGCTCATAAAACCGGGTCGCGGCACCTTCGGTATCGCTCCACTTCAGATGATTGGACAGCGGTATCGCCTCGGTGATGATCACCGCATCGGCCGGCTGGCGCAGCCTTTCACGTGAATCAACGCCCTCGGCGGTGCCGCTGTGCTGCCAGTTGTAGCTCAGCGGCGCGCCATTGATGATCTGCGCTTCGACGGTGGCTTCTGCGCGGGTATCCAGCAACTGTTCCAGCATCTGCGGATTGTCCGGCCCGAACAGCGAATGGCCGATCATCACAACCGAGGTGATCAGCGTCTCCAAATTCATCCGGTCTCTCCAGCCGCAGGCAATCCGGTGCGGGGCAGGGCGCGCACCACTTGCCAGACGATCCGCTGCACCGCAGCTGCGGCTTCAGGGCTGAATGCCTCTGCCGGGCTGCCATCGGCGCGGGTCAGGTCATGCGGCAGCCCTGCAGGTGCACGCTGATACAGCACCGCGTAATGGGTCAGCGCGACCGCATAGGCCCCCAGATCATTGACATGTATGGTATCGAGACCGCCTTCGGACGTCCGGGCAAACAGCGATTCACGTGAAGCCAGGCCCGGGATCCCGCCGCCCTCCGCTGCCCGCGCCAGCGCCGCCAGCACCTGTCCGCCGGGGATCAGATAGACCGGCTGCTGCGGCTGTCCGCGGCTGTCGGGCCCCAGCAGCTTGTTGACCCAGAGGTGTTCCAGATCGGTGCTGATCCGGTCCAGCCAGTCCTCGGGATCGTTCAGCCTGTGCCAGGTCTCATACAGGTAAATGCGTGTGTCCGGCGAGGCCGCCCGCGCAAGGCCGGCCCATTTGCCCAGGTATTCTGCCGCATCAAAGTAGCGGATGGCATCGCGCAGCTCGACCATCTCGGTCAGCACAACCGCGCCGTAGTTTCCCGAACCGATTGCGTCTTTTGCATCCCGGTAAGCAGGCGCCTGATTGGCGGTCTCAAAGTCGAGGATTTCCTCCTCCGCCTCCCAATGCGCCCTGAGCGGCGTGCCCGAGCCCAGCTGGCTGTTATAGCCATGCCCCTCCGGTGCCAGCTGCGCCAGCATATGCGGCATGTCCGGCCCGACCAGCGAATGGCCGAGGTGAAACACCTGCAGCGGGCCTTTGGGCGGGGTCAGGGGAGGGGGCACCGGCACGCTGCGGCTGCGCGCCGCAACTGCTGCCAGCCCCAGCGCTGAAACCGCCGCTGCCAGGGCCAGAAACCCGCGCCGCGCGATCATCCGCGCCCCCGGATTTCCGCCGTGGTGATGATCAGACCGGCGCCAATTGCAAACCGCCCGCCAACCGCCTCGCCACGCGCAAACGGCGGCCGGCCGGCGGTGAACACAGCCTGATAAGCGCCTGCCGCCAGATCAAACTCCAGCTCCATCCCGTCAAAGCCGTAAAAGGCCCGGCTCAGCGTGTACTGGCATTTATAGGCCGCTTCCTTGGCGGAAAATATCACCTTGGCCATCTGCCCCGGATTGTCCTGCCGCCGCAGCCAGGCCTGTTCGCGCTCCGAGCAGATCGCGGGCAGCAGCGCGTCTTTCAGGGGGGTGTCCTCTTCGATGTCGATCCCCAGCGCCTGAACATCGCCCGTTCTGGCCAGCACCGCCATGGCGCAGCTTTTGGTATGGGTAAGCGAGCCCACCAGCCCCGCGGGCCAGACCGGTGCCCGGTCGCGGCCCACCGGAACCGGAACAGGGGGCAGGCCCAGCTGTTGCATCGCCTGATGCGCAGCGCTGCGCCCGGCGGCAAATTCATTGCGCCGCTTGGCAACCGCGTTGGGCGACAGGCCCGCGGCCTCCTGGGCAAAGGGCACCGGCAGGGCGGCCAGCGGGTCCGCGCCCGCCACGGCCACATCCGCGGCAAACAGCGGCCGCATCAGATTCAGCCGCTCTGCCAGTTTGTTTTCGGCCTCTGTCATCCGGTCCTTGCTCTGCGGTTTGCACGCATCGCCCGCCGCTTTGACATGGTGCCAGCGCGGTCAGGCTTTTGGGTGTCCTGCGGCTGTTGTTCCGCATTTGCAGGGGGGCCTGCAAGCCCCTCGATGTGGGTGGCCAGCCCGGCCAGCGTCGGGAAGCGGAAGATATCGGTGATCGACAGCTTCGCGGTGTTCAGTTCCTCCCGCAGCTCCCGGTGCGCCTGCACCGCCAGCAGCGAATGGCCGCCAAGCGCAAAGAAGTTGTCCTGCGCGCCAATGCCGCTGACGCCCAGGATGCGGCTCCAGACGGTTGCGATCTTGGCCTGCGCGCCTGCATCCAGCGGCACCGCCGGCGCGGCTCCGGCCCGTGCCGGTTTCGGGTCCGGCAACGCCTTGCGGTCGATTTTCCTGTTCGGCGTCAGCGGAAAAGCCTCCAGCGTGACGATACGCGCTGGCACCATCACCTCAGCCAGTTTTGCCGCCAGTGCCCGTTTCAGGGCATCCTCGGCAACCGGTGCGGACACCGTGATATAGCCAGCCAGCTGCTCGGCTCCGCTTTCGCCGCGCGGCACCGCCACCGCTCCTGTGACACCCGGGAAGGCCGCCATGGCAGCCTCGATTTCGCCCAGTTCGATCCGCTGGCCGCGGATCTTCACCTGATGGTCGCTGCGGCCCAAAAAGCCCAGCCGCCCATCCGCAGTCCAGCGCACCAGATCGCCGGTGCGGTACAGGGGGCCATCGGCGAACGGTGCGTTTACGAACCGTTCAGAAGTCAGCGCCTGCTGCTGCCAGTACCCCGCCGTGACGCCCGCGCCGCCAATGTATAATTCACCGGGAGTCCCCGCGGGGACAGGCGATTGTTTTTCGTTCAGCACGTAAACCTGCGTATTCGCAACCGGCGTGCCAATCCCGGCTGTCCCCGCGGGGACAGCGCTGATTTTCTCCACCGTCGACCAGACCGTGGTTTCGGTCGGGCCGTACATGTTGTGGATTTCAGCCCCTGTCGCAGCCTGTAAGTTTTGCACCAGATCGCCCGGCAATGCCTCGCCGCCCAGCAGCAGATGCTGCAGCTGCCCCAGGCAGGCGCTTGCGTTTTCATCCGCCGCGATCATCCGCGCCATCGAGGGTGTGCATTGCAAATGGCTGACCCGGTGGCGCAGGATCTGCGCGCCCAGCGAGAAGTCATCCGCGGCCAGTTCCTGCGGCGCGTTCGTGAGACGCAGCACCTCGGCCAGCGGTTTCAGCCCCTCCAGCACCGCATCCGGCGCGATGCCGTAATCGATCAGGCAGGCAATTTCATCCACCCCGATCCGCTTCAGCTGCTCGACACGCCGGCAGGCGTCCCCGATGGTTCCGAACAGGCCGGCCTCCTCGAAATAGCGTTCAAAGGCAAAGTCGAGGATCGCTTCCAGCTCCGCCTCCGGCAAAGACCCCAGATCCATCTCGAAAGGGGTCTCGACCCCTTCGGGTTTCTTGAACGCCGGGAAGGCCCAGGCATATTGCTTGATCAGCCCTGCCGCCGAGCGCAGATAACCCTTCATCGGCTCCCGCGCCACCTGGCGGGCCTCCTCGCGGGTCGGCGCCAGATAGCTGTGCAGCATCAGCGTGACCTTGAAATCCGCAGGGTCATGGCCGGCGCCGCGCAGGGCCGCGTGATAAATGCGGATCTTGCCCGCAACCTCCTCAATGCTCTGGCCCAGCAGATGGGTCAGCACATTTGCCCCGATCGCGCCCGCCTCGCGCCAGGTCTCCGGGTTGCCCGCAGTGGTGACCCAGACCGGCAGCTCCCTGGATACCGGGCGGGGCTGGGTGACAACGGTGTGGCCGCTGCCGTCCCCGCGGGGAAAGGCAACTGCCTCGCCGCGCCACAGTTTGCGCACGGTTTCAATGGCCTCAAACAGGGCGGGTTTGTTTGCAGGCGGCGTGTTCTCCGGCCGCAGAATGAAATCATCCGGCTGCCACCCCGAGGCAAAGCCGATCCCGGCGCGCCCTGCGGTCAGGTTGTCGATCACCGCCCATTCCTCGGCGATCCGCGCCGGGTGGTGCAGCGGCGCGACGCAGGAGCCGCCGCGAACGCCGATGTTCTGAGTCACCGCGGCGACAGCGGCACCTGTTACCGACGGGTTCGGGTAGGGGCCGCCAAAGGCATGGAAATGCCGCTCCGGTGTCCAGACTGCATTGAACCCGTGGTGATCGGCAAACTTGGCGCCTTCCAGCAGCAGACGGTATTTCTGCGGCCCCGGCCCGTCGTCATTGCCCCAGTAGAACAGGTTGAAATCCATTCTGCGGTCTGACTGTGCAACCGGGCCCCTGGACAATTCCAGCCGGCTTTCATCGCTGGACAAGACCAGCTTGACGCCGCGCGACAGGGTCCAGAACAGTTCCAGCACCGAGATGTCAAAGCTGAGACTGGTGACCGCCAGCCAGGCGTCGCCGGGCTGATGCGGGATGCGCTGATCCATGCCGGCAAAGAAATTCGCGGCATTGGCATGGCTGACCATCACCCCCTTCGGCAGGCCGGTGGAGCCGGAGGTGTAAATCAGATAGGCCAGATCGCTGCCCGTGGCCCCGCCATCGATGTTATCTTCGGCTGTCCCCGCGGGGACGGTCTCGATTTCCAGCACCTGCGCGCCGGAGGCCGGCAGTTTCCCAGCCAGCGCCGCCTGCGTGATGATCACCTGCGCCCGGCTGTCGCTGATATAATGCGCGATCCTGTCTGCGGGGTAGGCCGGGTCCAAAGGCACATAGGCGGCGCCGGCCTTCATCACACCCAGGGCGGCAAAAACCAGTTCGGGCCCGCGGCGGATGTGGATGCCTGCATGCGTACCCGGTTTCACGTCCATTTCACGCAGGCGCCGGGCCACCGCATTGGCGCGGGCATTGACTTCGCCGTAGGTGAAACTCTGGTCCTCAAAGACCAGTGCGACGGCGTCTGGCGTGTTGGCGGCCTGGGCTTCAAAGGCTGCGTGGATGGTCAGATCCGATGGGTACTCGGTTGCGGTCCGGTTCCAGTCCTCCAGCAGCATCTTGCGTTCGGAATCCGGCAGCATAGGCAGGGCGGACACCGGTTGGCTTGCATCCTCGGCGAGGGCGACCAGCACCAGTTCCAGCCGCGCGGCAAGCAGGTCTGCGGCGGTGCTCTCCAGCCGGGCCTGGTCCGTATGCAGCGCCAATGTGCCATCACAGAAGGCGACGGTGGCGGTGCAGCCGGAAACGGCGGCGTCTTTGTCCAGCGACAGGCCTATGGCGGGTTGAGAAAAACCAGAAATCTCCGGAGCGCGCGCAACCAGATCCTCGGAAAATCCGCCGTATTCCCGCATTTTTTCAATAAGCTGACAGGTTTTCGCCTGCAGGTCTGAAGCAGTTTCTTCCCGCCGCGCTTGCAGCGGCACCCAATCAGAGATCAGCCCGGGAACCGTGTTCATGCCGCCAATCGACAGCGCCACATCCGCGGTGGTTTCGCCGCTGCTGAGCAACGCCCAGGCCAGCACTCCGGCAGCGGCCTGCTCCCGGTTAAGGCCGCCAGGCAGGGCAATCCCGCGGCGGGCCATCCCCGCATTGCCGGTATCTGAGGCCAGCGGCACCTGGACCGGCTGCATCGCAGCCAGCGCCTGGCGCCAGTGCTGCTCGCCGGCCTGCGTGACGGCCATCTTTGCGGTGAGGGTTTCGGCGTCCTCCGCGGTCAGCGCAGGCAGCATGCCGCCGGCGTGGATCAGCCCGGCCGGCTCCAGCGGTCTGCCCGCAGGGGTGGTCAGCCGCGACAGCAACAGCGCACCGTCCGCAGTGGCGATTTTCACGCTGTCTTTATGAACGTCTAGCACCGTGCCGGGGGCGCCGGAGCCCGCTGCCGTTTCCGCGGCACCGGTCAGAACCACGCGGCCGCCAATCCGCAGTTTTGCAGCGCACAGCGGATTCCAGTAACCGCCGGTGTCCAGCGCGCGGACCAGCCGCGCCAGTTCGGCGGCGGGGCGGCTGAAATCCAGCAGCCCGCCGGCGGCGGGAAGGTCGGATTTGGCGAACACACGGCGCTGGCTCAGGTCTTGCGGCTGCCGGTTCAGATCGCCGGTTTCCAGTTGCGCGATCACCTCGCCAAAGCTGTCCATCGCGGCGGCGTAGCATTTGGAGTTCAGGCTGAAGGCGGTTTCTTGCTCCGTCAGACCGAACATCCGCTGGGCCAGGATATCGCCCTCGTCCACGCCGCCCTCGATCAGGTGCCAGCTGATGCCATGCTGTGCTTCGCCGTTGATCAGCGCCCAGTTCGGGGTGTTGAGGCCCGCGTAGGCGGGCAGCGGGCCGTCGTGGAAATTCACCGCGCCTTTGGCGGCCAGCGCCAGAATGTTCTGCGGAATCACCGTCAGGTTGGCAATTGACAGCAGCCAGTCGAACCCGCCTTGCAGCTGCTGCTGGCTGTCCAGAAGGGTCAGACCCCTACCGCCGGCCCAGCTGCGGATACCGGGATCCTTGGAGACCACAGCGCGGATCCGGTGGCCGCGCGCCAGCAAGGCATCGGCACAGCCGATCAGCAGGGTTTCATTGCCGATCAGGGCACAGGTAAATGGGGTCATTTCTGCTCCTTTGCAGGCGGAGAAGCCGGGCGTGTTTCCTGCGATGGTTCCGGGCGCGGCGCAGCCATTGCCCGCAGGCTGTACAGGATCAGATCGCGCAGGAAATGCGGCGGATCCGCCTGCGGCTTGTTCTGGATCAGGCGGCGCAGGCCATAGATCAGGCTGCCCGCGGCCCGTGCCAGCGTGGCGGCGGCGGCATAGGCGTGCCCGTGGTGCTTGACGAAGTAATGACGGCGCGAGTCGAACCAGTATTGCGGGGTGCGCTGCCAGGCTTTCATGCCGGTGGAGGCGGACCCCACATGGGCGATCTCGCTGGCCGGGACATAGTGGGTGCGCCAGCCCGCACGGGCGGCGCGGCGGCAGAGGTCGGTTTCCTCGAAATACAGAAAAAAGGTCTCGTCAAAGCCGCCAACGGCCTCGGCTGCTTCACGCCGGATCATCAGGCTGGCGCCGGCGGTCCAGTCGACCTGCAGCTCCTCCTGCGGCAGGTCCATGGCGACCACCCAGGGTTTAAGAAGCCGGGTGAACATTCCGGTGCGCACGCTGGCTTCGAACTCGCCCGCGATGGAGGGGAAGCGGAAGGCGGTGCGGTGCGGCGTGCCGTCCGTGCCGCGCACGTAAGAGCCGGCCAGACCTGCGCCGGGATGTTGCAGCAGGAAATCGCGCAGGGTGCGGATCGTGCTGCCCTGCACAAAAGCGTCGGAATTCAGCAGGTAATAGAATTCCGGCGCGCTGCCGTCCGACAGGCCGGCCTTGATGCCGGTATTCATGCCTGCGCCAAAGCCGCCGTTCACCGGCGCGGCGATCACCCGGAGCCCGCCGCTGGCAAGCCAGCCGCGCGCCTCTGCCTGTGCGCGGATCTGCTCATAGGAGCCATCGCCGGAACCGTTGTCGATGATCAGCAGCTCGCCAGGCAGATCCTCCATTTCGCGCAATGCGGCCGCGGCTGCCTGCAGGGTCATTTCCGGCGTGCGGTAGTTGAGGAGAATGGTGAGGATGCGTTGCTGGTCCATGAATGTCACTCCGCGGCTGCGGCGAAACGGGGCCGGGCTGCCGCTGCATCCGCGGCATCGAGCCGGGCCTTGATGCCTGCGGCCAGCACACTGACATTCGGCACCAGCACCATGCTGTCATGATCGCCCGGCACTTCGGCCACCTCTGCCTGCGCGGCCCAGCGGGTCCAGTCGTTGTCGTCAAACACATATTCGCGGGCTGCGCTGACCCAGTTGCCGCCGCTGACCTGCCATTTGCGGTCGAGCGGCGGGCGGAACAGCGTCAGCGGACCGCTCCAGGGCCGGAGCGCATAGGTTTTGACGGCGGTGCGGAAGGCCAGCTCAATCTTGCGGTTGTTGAAGTCGGGCCGGGCGCCGGGCTCAATCGGGGCGGCGCGGCGTTTCTCAAATTCCCAGGCGATGCGGGTTTTGGCCCATTCACCAAAGTAGCCAGCCCCCTTGCTGCGTAGCTCGGCCAGTTTGATCAGCGCCTTGTCGCGGCGGCTGAGCGGCGGGCGCACCGGCAAGGGCGTGTCCAGCAGGATCAGCGCGGCAGTGTCCTGGCGCTGATCCTTCAGCTGCTGCGCCATCTCATAGGCGGTGATGCCGCCGCCGGAAAAGCCGCCCAGCAGATAGGGGCCGTCGGGCTGGATCCGGCGGATTTCATCCAGGCAGCTTTGGGCCGCATCCTCGATCCGGTTATGCGGGGCGCCGTTCCCGACCAGCCCCTTGGCTTGCAGGCCATAGACCGGGCGGTCCTTGCCCACCAGCAGGGCCAAATGGCGCAGGTTCAGCACGTTGCCGAACATGCCCGCGGCCAGAAAGAACGGCCGCCGTCCGGTGCCGTCGCCCGGATGCAGCTGAACCAGATGGGTGAACTGCGGTTTGTCTTCGGCGGCGGCGGGTGTTCCCGGTTCCACAGCCACTCCGCCGCCGGTAAGCCCGATGATTCGCTCTGCCAGCGCGGCGACGCTGGGGGCCTCGAACAGCACCGACAGGGGAAATTCCACGCCAAAGCCGCGTTTGATCTGGGCGAACAGCCGCACCGCAATCAGGGAATGGCCGCCCAGGTCAAAGAAACTGTCGTCGATCCCGACCTGCGACACCCCGAGGAGGCCGGCAAAGAGGCCGGCCAATTCTTCCTCTACCGGGTTGCTGGGGGCGGCATAATCGGTGTCGAGCTGCGGGCGTTCAAAGGTCTGCGCGTCCTCAGCGGCGGCGGTTGTCTGCCCTGCCTGTGCGATCAGCGCGGGCAGGGCCAGCGAGGATACCACCACCTGCGGCAGACCGGTGGCCAGGGCGCGGGCCAGGGCGTTGCCGCCTTCTGCGGCTTTGATGCCGTTGGAGATGTTCAGCTGCAGGCGCCGTTCCTCGGCTGACAGGGGCTGGGTGCCGGCGGCGGGTTCCAGGCCCAGGTCAGCGGCGGTGGCGTCCGCCTGTTCCCTGTTGGCTGCGGCGTCGAACCCGGCGGTCAGGCGCTGCATCCGGAACCCTTCGATCCGGACCAGAACGGCGCCATCCGGATCGGTCAGCGTAATATCAAAAGCGGCAGAGCTTGCATCCGGCGCATCCGCCAGCCGCACATGGCTGCAGATGCTGGAGGTAAGCGGCGCGAACACCCGGATCAGCCGGTAGGAGACCGGAACCCAAAGCGCGCTGGCGTCATAGCCGGGAATCAGCCCCATGGCCCAGCCGGTGGCCAGATCCAGCAGGCCGGGATGCAGCAGGCAGCCATCCTGCGCTGCGATGTCCGGGAGTGAGAGAGAGGCGAGCCCTTCGCCGTTGCCCAAGGCCGCGCGGTCCAGCACATGCCAGCGCGGGCCGAACCGCAGATGCGCCTCCTGCGCGGAGCGCAAGCGCCCGTCGATCGGCGCCTGCTCCTCCGGGCATCGGGTGAAAATAGTCTGGAGGTTGAGTGCGACGGGGCGTTCTGCCACCGCCGCTGAGGCCAGCATAGCCTGACAATTCAGAAAGTAACCTTTTGTACACCCCGAGTAAACAAACAGTTCATAACCATTTTCATTAGCTTCAATCTTTGCCAGGATATTCTGCGGCTGCTGTCCGGATGCAACCAGAGGGCGCGTGAAATAAAGGTCGCGGATTTCGAACGGCGTATCGATGCCGGTTTCCGCCAGCGCCTCGGCTGCCATTTCGATGTAGCCGGTGCCGGGCATCAGGGCGGTGCCATCAGCGGTCCGGTGTTCGTCCAGCAGCCAGTCAGCGGCGGCAAAACGCGGTGTGAAAATGCGGTTGCCGGCAGTGTCGGACCCGCGTTCCTGCAACAGCGGCTGCAGGCAGGGTTCCCTAGGGCCGGCTGCCGTGGCGCCGTTGCGGCTGGCCATGGCGTCGGCGGCCATGCCGGTATCGGACCACACCCCCCAATCAACTGCCATCACGCGGGTGCGGCCGCCGGCGCGGTGCTTGGCCCAGGCGTTGAGGAATTCATTTGCTGCAATGTAATCCACCTGCCCTGCCGGCCGGGTCGCGGCGGAGGAGGAGGAAAACAGCACCATCAGCTCCAGACTGCCATCCGGGAACACAGTATCCAGCGCCCGCAGGCCGCTGACCTTGGGCGCAAGCACCCGGGCGATCTGATCCTCGGTCTTGGCCAGCAGCGGGCCGTCATCGATGACGCCGGCACCGTGAATCACGCCGGTTACAGGCCCAAAGGCGGCTTCGGCCCGTTCACGGGCGCTGCGCAGCTCGCTGCTGTTGCAGACGTCGGCGGCCAGCGCCAGCACCCTGCCCCTGCCGGAGGTTTCCAGCGCCAGCACCGCGCGGATGCGCCGGGCGGTGCGGTTGGCCGGGCTGTGGCCGCGCAGGCAGCGCTCCCAGGTGTCGCGCGGCGGCAGACCTTCGCGGGAGATCAGCGAGATCCTGGCGCCGTAGTCCCGCATCAGATACTCTGCGATGGTCAATCCGATACCGCCATAGCCGCCGGTGATCAGATAGTGGCCGCCTTCGGTGAACGGCGGTGTTTGCGGTTCAGGCAGCGGCTGCGGGCGCCAGGCCAGTTCATACCGCTTTTCGCCGCGCCAGGCGGCGGCGGTGTTCGCGGGGTCCGCCATCAGCTCTTCCAGCAGACGCGGGGTGATGTCCGCCTCTGCAGTCGGTTTCCGGAACGCAAACCGCGCTTGCGGTTTTACTGGCAGTTCTATGTCGATGGTGGCGCAGGTCAGCCCCGGAAGCTCCCGCGGGATCACGCCGGCGGGGCCTGCTATCATCGCTTTTTCGGGGCAGGGCAGTGTCTCGGTGCGTACTTGCGCTGCTCCGGTGGTGAAAACGCTGAAATGCACGGGGCGGGGCAGATCGGCGTTGCCCAGTTCCTGCGCCAATGCGGTGAGGGAATGGAAACCCATTTCGAGGTTGCGGTCAAAGAAGGAAGAGCCGGGGCGGAAGCTCTCGGCCTCGGTCACCAGCCAGAAATGGGCGATGCGGTCCGGCAGCAGCCCGGCGCCTGCCAAGTCTGCCAGCAATGCGCCATAGGCAGCGCGGCCCTGCTCGGGCGGCAGGACATATGAGGTCGGGGACAGCTGCGCATAGGTGTCGCCGGCGCGGACGCGGGCAACGCTGTGACCGGCGGCTTGCAACTGCTGCGCGGCGCGGGCGGCGTGGCCTGTTTCATCTTCGAATATCAGCCAATTGTGCTGTTCCAGGTGCAAGTCTTGCGCCACGTCCAGGGCGCAATCGGCGAATCTGGGCCGCCAGGCGGGGCGGTAGCCCCAATCAGCCAGGTTTTCATGCCGGGCCGGGGGCGTGTCTTCCTCGATTGCGGGTTTGCCGGGTTCGATGAAATAGCGGCTGCGCTGAAAGGCATAGCCGGGCAGGGGCAGGCGGTTGCGCCGTGCCCCGCCCCAGATCTGCTGCCAGTCGGCCTCCACCCCGCAGGCCCAAAGCCGGCCGATGACGCCGAAGAAGTAGCTGTCGTCCATCACCTGCTGATCCGGATGGCGCAGCGAGCTGAGCACCTGGCCCGGTTGCACCGCAGGCGACATCTGCGCCAGCGCGCTGAGCGCCTTGCCGGGGCCGACCTCAAGGAACACCCGGCCCGGGGTTTTGGCGAGGGTACCGATGCAGTCGGCATAGCGCACGGTATTGCGCAGCTGGCCGACCCAATAGTCGGCGCTGGTGGCCTGTTCAGCAGTCAGGGCTGTGCCGGTGCGGTTGGAGATCACCGGCAATTTCGGGGCGGACAGATGCAGGGTGCGGATGAAATCGCCATATTGCTGCAGGATGCCGTCCAGCATCCGCGAATGGGCGGCAATGTCGATCTTGATGCGCTGATGCTCCACCTCGCGCGCGGTGAGGTCCGCTGCCAACCGGTCCAGCGCGTCTTGCGGGCCGGACACGGCGGTCAGCGCGGGGGCGTTGACGCTGGCAATGTCCAGATCGTCAGTGATCAGGGCCTCGACCTCTGCCAGCGGCAGCGCGATCGACAGCATGCCGCCCGCAGGCACGGTGTCGAACAGCTGCCCGCGCAGCAGAACCAGGTCGATGCAGTCCTCGAAACGCATGACGCCGGCCAGGCAGGCAGCAGTGTTTTCGCCCATTGAATGGCCGACCATGGCGGCGGGTTTCACGCCCCAGCTGATCCATAGCTGCGCCAGCGCGTATTCCACGATCATGATCAGCGGCAGCTGCGCCGAGGGCTGCTGAAGGCGTGCATTGGCAGCATCTTCTTCGGCCGCTTCCGGCAGCCAGATGGCGCGGATGTCGTAGTCGAGGCTCTTTTGCAGATGCTCCAGCCCGCGGTCCATCCAGTCGGCAAAGACCGGCTCGGTTTCGTAAAGGTCGCGCGCCATGCCTGCGTATTGCGCGCCGCCGCCGGGGAACATGAAGACGACCTCCGGCGCGTCGCCGAGGCGGTCGTGGGTAAAGACCCTGCGCGGGTCGTTTTCTGTCAGGATTTCAGCGGCTTCGGCAGGGGTTTCCGCTACCAGCACCCGCCGTTTGGCAAAGCCGCGGCGGCCTTCTTTCAGCGTATAGGCCACGTCAGCCAGATCGGCCTCGGGGTTTGCCTTCAGATATTCCGCCAGCGCCTGGGAATTGGCCTCCAGCGCGGATTTGGACTGGCCGGAGATGCAGAGGATCTGGAATGGGAAATCGCTTTCTTCCGTGGCCGCGCGCTCCGGTGCCTCTTCCAGGATCACATGGGCGTTGGTACCGCCGACACCCAGTGCGTTGACGCCGGCCCGGCGCGGCCCCTTGTGCGGCGTCCAGGGCGTGAGGGCGGCATTCACATGGAATGGCGAGCCGTCGAAGTCAATTGCCGGGTTCGGTGCCTCATAGCCCAGCGAGGGCGGGATTTCCTTGTGATGCAGCGCCAGCGCGGTCTTGGTCAGGCTGGCGACGCCCGCCGCGGTGTCCAGATGGCCGATGTTGGTCTTGACCGAGCCGATGCGGCAATAGCCGGTATCCCCGGTCGTGGCGCGGTAGGCATCGGTCAGCGCGGTGACCTCGATCGGGTCGCCCAGATAGGTGCCGGTGCCGTGGCATTCGACATAATCGATTGTCTCCGCCGGGGTGCCTGCAGCCTCCAGCGCCTTTTGCACCGCTGCCGACTGGCCGCCCACCGAGGGCGCCAGATAGCCGGCCTTGTCCGCACCGTCGTTGTTGATCGCGGAGCCCTTGATCACCGCCCAGATGTGGTCGCGGTCGGCAATCGCATCCTCCAGCCGCCGTAGCGCCACCGCGCCGGCGCCGGAGCCGAAGACAGTGCCTTGCGCCCGGTGGTCAAAGGCGTGGCAATGGCCGTCGGGGGAGAGGATCTCGTTTTCCTTGTAAAGATAGCCGCGGCCCTGCGGCAGCTCGATGGTGACACCGCCCGCCAGCGCCATATCGCACTCGCCCTCGCGCAGGGCCTTGCAGGCGTAATGCACCGCCACCAGAGAGGTGGAGCAGGCGGTCTGCACGTTCACGGACGGCCCCTTCAGGTCGAAGACATGGCTGACACGGGTCGACAGGAAGTCCTTGTCGTTGCCGGTGTGGCGCAGCAGGAACATGCCCACGTCATCGACCAGGCCGGGGTTCGAGCAGATGTTGAAATAGAAATAGCTGCCCATGCCGCAGCCCGCATAGACGCCAATCGGGCCTTGCAGGCTTTCGGGCGGATGGCCCGCGTTTTCCATCGCGCCCCAGGCGACCTCAAGGAACTTGCGGTGCTGCGGGTCGAGGATGGCGGCTTCCTTGGGGCTGAAGCCAAAGAATTCCGCGTCGAATTCATCAAACCCCTGCAGTCCGGCGGCGGCAGGCACATAGTCCGGGTCGGCCAGAACCGAGGGCCGCTCGCCGTTTGCCAGCAGGGTGTCCCGGTCCAGAATCGCAATCGATTCAATGCCGCTGCGCAAGTTCTGCCAGAACAACTCGGCTGAATTTGCACCGGGGACTGTCACGGACAACCCGACAATTGCTATATCTCCGGCTGCGCCCCCCGCCGCGGGTTTTTCATCCTGCATCGCCAATACCTGACCCACTGGTCCCCTAAAGCAGCCCGGCACAACGATGCCAGACTGCTTTGCAGAACTGGCAGGCGCCCGCCGGGCGGGTTGATTTATGCTGCCGGAGTATTCCCCGGCTGGTTGCCCGGGTCCGGCAGCAACAGATCCCCATCTGTGCCGCAACCCGGTTTCAATCTGTTTACTTTCGTCAATCCATAGGGCTGTCCTGTGGACGCATTGTGTTGAATTGAGCCTGAAAAGCGGAAAGATTGCGGCATCACAGAAGACTTCGCCTCTCCGGCCCGGCGGTGTCTGGCAGCAGCGCCTGCGCCCCGCCAAACAGGGCAGGTTTTCGGCTGAACAAGTCCGGGTAGAGCAATCGTTCGGCGTAGCCCAGAACCGACCCGGCGCACATCCAGGTGATCGGGATCAGCGTGGCATTGAGCAGCATATCCACCATGGTTGCGGCCAGGATCAGGGCAATCGGCGCGGCAAACGGCGAGACACTGCCCTGCGGCGCGTGCCGTGCGGCCTGTGCCAAAAGAACCAGCGGAGCCGCCAGCAGCCCCATTTCAGCAATGTATCCTAGCCAGCCGAAGGCGCCGAACACGATGATCCAGCGTCCGTCGGGGATCGACAGGATCTGCCCGGTTTCGGCGTGGCGCACCAGGTTGCGGCCCCAGCCGCCCCAGCCGAACCAGGGCTTTTCAGCAGCGCGTGCCAGCAATTGGGTTTCGTTTTCAAACCGGTAGTTCAGCGACTGCGCCCGCTCGGCGCTGATTGCCTCGGCCTGCGCCACCAGCGCTTCGGTCGGCACCAGCCCGGTGTTGCGCAGCATCGGATAGACCGCGGCAATCAGCGCCAGCAGCAGCGCCGCCCGCAGCTGCCACCGCAAGGGCGCCAGCGCCACCACAGGTGTAAAGGCCAGCGCATAGGCAAGCGAGGCGAGGCTTTTGCAGAGCACCAGCACGGCAAACAGATACACCGCTGCCAGCATCAAGCGCAGCCTTTGGCCCGAAGCCTCTGCGCGGGCCAGGGCCGTGGCGGCCAGCAGCGCCGACAGCATGAAAAACGCCAGCCACAGCGCGTGGGGCAGGAATACGATGGGGCGGAAGCCGCCCTGGCGGATCATCTGGCTGAAGTCATGCTGGAAAAAGCCGTAGACCCAGACATTGATCTGCGGGCTGAGACGGATCTCGATCAGCGATGGGACCGTGTAGGCCAGCCCGCCGATCATCAGCGCCAGCAGCAATTCGCGCTGGGCGCCGGGGGTGGAGAGGTAACGGCGCGCCAGCAGGAACGGGATCAGCACGATCATCTGGTTGATGATCACGGATCCAAGGTCGCGCCAGCGCAGCCCCGGCAGCTGACCGGTCAGAAAGACAATCGGATCGGAATTGGCGATTCTGCGGAACAGGACCGGCTCGCCATTGGTCAGCACCGTGGGGACGACGCCGAACACAAACAAAAGCGTCAGAACCCGCACCGCCGGGTGCCGCGGCAGCAGCGGCACCGGCCTGCGCAGCAGCAGCAGGCACAGCAGGAACGCCATCACCGATGGAATGGCAAATTTGTCCATATCCGGCACCAGCGGCAGGTCGAACTCAGCCAGCGGCGGCAGCAGCAGATAGCCCGCAATAAGGCACCACAGGATCGCCCGTTCCAGCGGCAGGCGCCGGAACAGGATCAGGCTGGCCAGCGGCCAGGCCAGTAGCATCAGATAGGCCATAAAATTGGGCAATGGCCGCGTTCTCCCTCAAGTCCCCGGAATTTGCGTCAAAGTTTACCTGTTGCAAACGGCCCTGTCCCGCGGATTTGCAAGAACAGGTAAACAGCGTGCAGCTATGCCACGCTCAGGCTGCGGCAGGTGCGGGGCCGCTGGCCTGGCCGCCGCGCCGGCGGTATGAGAGGGCGGCGTTGTCGTTGGAGGCTGCATTGCATTTCGAATTTCACGGCCGCCGGGTTGCGGTGAACATGCCGGCCCGTTCCATGCTGGAAGCGGAAGTCCGCGCCCGGTTCAGGGCCGGTCAGGGGTTTGCGCTGGCCACGGTCAATCTGGACCATCTGGTCAAGATGGCGGAGGCCCCGGGCTTTCTGGCTGTCTACCAGGCGCAGGATCTGGTGGTGGCCGACGGGCGCCCTGTTGTCTGGCTGTCGCGGCTGGCCCGCCGCCCGGTGGAGCTGATGCCCGGTTCGGACATGGTGCTGCCGCTGTGCCGTCTCGCGGCAGAGGCCGGGGTTCCGGTCGCCCTTGTGGGCAGCACGGATGCGGCGCTGGAGGATGCCAAGGCCGCTCTGGAGCCGCAGGTGCCGGGATTGGACATCGCCTGGACCCATGCGCCATCGGGCCGGTTTGACCCGGACGGGCCGGAAGCGGATCATATCCTGCACCGCCTGAAGGGGACCGGGATCGGTTTGTGCTTGCTGGCGCTGGGGGCGCCGAAGCAGGAACGGTTCGCCCAACGCGGCCGCCGGATGTCGCCGCGCACGGGGTTTGCCTCCATCGGTGCCGGGCTCGATTTCCTGGGCGGCCACCAGAAACGGGCGCCTGCCTGGGTGCGGGCGGTGGCGATGGAATGGCTGTGGCGGGCGCTGTCCAGCCCGTCGCGGCTGCTGCCGCGCTATGCCAAATGCCTGGCGATCCTGCCCGCCGAAATCCTGAAGGCATGGCGGATCCGCTGACGCTTGCGGGTGCGCCGCCGGCCGGCGCCCTGGTTTTGCAAGGCCGCTGACGAAAGGGGGGCAGCGCTACTTGTATTCGAGAATGCCGCGCGCCTTGCCGCGCCAGCGGAGCCAGTAGAACTCCACGGCGCCGGCCGCTTCGGCGAATTTCCCAAGGATGGCGAACAGCGCTTGCTCAGCCCCCATGCGGCGGGCCAGGCGCAGAAACTGTGCCGGGTAAACCAATGCCGCCAGCAGCAGCAGCGGGTGCAGCAGGCCAGCGATGAGGATGCCCGCTGGCAGCGCAGCCCCCCAAAACAGCGCACGCCGGGTTTCCGCGACCCAATGGCGTTCCGGCCCGGCCCCATGCAGCGCGGCGCCTTCGGCAAAGGCGTGGCCGGCGCGGCGGCTGCGCCGCCACCATTGGCAAAAATGCTGCATCTGCGCGTCATGCAGGGTCATCTCCGCATCGATCCGCCAGATCTGCCAGCCGTCGCGCCGCAGGCGCAGGCACAGCTCCGGCTCTTCCCCGGCGATCAGGCTGCCGCGGTATCCGCCTGCCGCACGGACCGCCGCAACCCGCATCAGCGCATCGCCGCCGCAGGCCGCAGTCCCGCCAAGCGGGGTGTTCCATTCGGCGTCGCACAGCCGGTTGTAGACCGAGGCGCCGGGAAACCGCTCCCGCCGCCGCCCGCAAACCACGGCCGTCCCGGACCGCGCCTGCAGGAAGGCTGCTGCGGTGGCGATCCAGTCCGGGTCCACCTCGCAATCGCCGTCCACGAATTGCACGAAATCGGGCCCCTCTCCCAATGCAGCCAGCCCGGCATTGCGCGCCCGCGCCGCAGTAAAGGGCCGGGCGAGATCGAGATCCACCACCTGGGCGCCAAGAGCCCGGGCCGCCGCGGCCGAGCCATCGCAGGAGCCGCTGTCCACATATATCAGCGGCTGCACTTTGCCTTGCAGGGAGCGCAGGCAGCGGATCAGGCGCTCTCCCTCGTTGCGGCCGATGACCACTGCAGCTATGGCACGGGGCGGTGCCCCGATGGACGGCTCAACCTTCGGCATATACGGCTGAAAATGCGGCGAATTTTTGGGAACGGATCAAAAACCCTTTATCATACAGGTCTTCGATGCCCGAGTACTCTTGGGCCAGGGGGGTGTGAAGCGTTAGGTCGTCCTGCTGGTCCAGGACGGCCAGGCGCAATTTGTCTGCTCCATGCGGGATTGTGCCGTCATGCACGGATTGCCGGTCCCGTTCGATGGGGCTGTTGCAAAATTTATAGTGACGCAGCAAGGCGGTGAAATCGGCACACCGCACCCGTGCTGAACAATGGGGGTGCACGCCGGCCTCGACGCCGGGCTCCAGGAAAACCAGAGGATGTTTGGTCAGGCAGCACTGTTCGCCGAAGATCTTGCTGCGGATGCCGCCGAACAGGAACTGAATGTGTTCTCCGGGAACGCTGTTGTGTTGCAGAAAATAGGAGAACCCGGCTGTCAGCGGATGGCTGTGCTCATGATAGGGCACTGTTTCTATCGCTTCGAGATCGAAATACCGGTAATCTTCCAACACTTTGGAAAAAGGCCAGTCAGACGCTTCGCGAAGCGTCACGGCGGGAAACAGGTCAAGCATCTGGGCGGCCAGCGCTGTGAAGCCGTTCGCATTCATATAGCGGATGAGGCAATTCAAACCGGTGTCTTCGCGGCCTTCAAAGTCAAACAGTTCATCGATGTCAGCATAAAGGCACCATCTTCCGGTGCAGTACCGTTCCGCTGCATAGCGCCGGAAATCCGGTTCGAATTCTGCAGTCGGCAATGCAGACTGCAGGACAACCGTGCCGGGCTCCTGCTGTATTCGCCTGATGGTCCCGTCAGATGAGCCATTGTCGACAAAGACAAAGTGGCGGACGCCCATTGACCGGTAATGGGCAAAGAACTCATCCAGGAAAAACCGCCCGTCCTTGACCACTGTCACCACTGTCACATCGTCAGTTGCCGCATACTGCCGGCGCGGTCCGTGCAAGTGCCGCATCGATGCCCGCAGCCGCATTTTCTTTTTCACGCGCGTCGCCTTGCCGACAATACGCGGCATCAGTGAATGCCAGGGAGCGGATACAGTCATGCAGGCCAGAACCAGTTTTGTTTCCATTGATTTCGGAGGTCTTTATTGCGGCGTTTCGGCTATCTGTCCAAATGCCAGCGGACGATTGCACTTCTGCAGTTGAATTGCAATTGCGGCGGGATTGCTGCAGTCTTGATGGCACGAAAATGATCAGAAAGGACCGCGGCACATGGCGGTTGAGCTGACTGTTCTGGCTGGCGATGCGGGGGGCAGCCGGACCCGGCTGGCCCTGGCGGCCCCCGGCATCGGGGTCACGGCGCTGCAAAGCTTTGCCAACGACAGTTTTGCCAGTTTGGAAGATGTGCTGACGTCCTATTGCGCGCAGCCGGGGTTTCCGCCCTTGCAAGGGGCCTGTCTGGCCGTGGCAGGTCCGGTCAGGGACGGGCAGTTTCACCTCACCAACCGCAATTGGCAAGGCGATGCAGACAGCGTAAGCGCCGCACTGGGGCTGCCGCCAGGTGCCAGGACCGGCATCATTAACGATCTTGCAGCCCTGTGCCACGCCTTGCCCGCGCTGATCCCGGGACAGCAGTCCTGCCTGCGTCCGGGGCGGCCCGGCGGCGGCCAGGCACTGGTTGCCGGTATCGGGACCGGGTTCAACGTTTCCGCCGCACGGAACGGAGCCGTGCTGGAGGCCGAACTTGGCCGCGCCAGCCTGCCGCAGGCCGTGTTTTGCCGCCTGCAGGGGCTGCTGGATCATGCGGCGGAGGGCTTTGCCAGCACCGAAATGCTGTTCTCGGGGGCTGGACTGGTGCAGCTTCACCAAGCGCTGACCGGCTCGGCGGCCAGAAGTGCGGAAGGGATCAGCACCGCCTATTTGGCAAACCCTGAGTCGCCCGAGGCACGCACCGTGTGCGAATGGGCGCATCTGCTGGGGCTGATGGCGCGCGAGCTGACAGCGGCCTATCTGCCAGGGCAGGGGATGTTCTTTGCCGGCAGCGTGGCGCGCGGGGTTTTGAACTCCCCCGCGCGGGCGCATTTCCTGGAGAGCTATACCGCGCCGGGCGGGCAGCTGGGAACGGTCTGTGCCGATACGCCCCTGCGGCTGATCACCGATGATGCGGCCGGTGTCGGCGGGGCGGCACGGGTGGCGCTTGCCGCCGCCGGAGCGGCGGTGTGAAACCCGCAGCCGGTGCGGCCGTCAGTAGTCGCGCTTGAAAAACAGGCCAAAGCCGGTTTCGCCCTCGCTGTCCACCGTGCCCTGCACTGTCAGGCTGTCCGTCATGTCCAGATTGATGCTCAATTCACTGTCGCCGCGGGTGTTGACGTTGAAATCGGTATAGACATTCTCGGCCACATAGCCGCCCAGGCCAAGCTGCCCGGCCCCCAGGTTGTCCGCGCCGATGTCGATGTCATCCGCCCCGGTGGCCTCGCGCAGCTTGCTTTGCGCCCCGCCGCCGCGGCCGCTGAGGGTCAGTGCCGACCCCGCCAGGCGGGCCAGTGCCAGCGGTGAAATGTCCTGGATATTGTCGCCGAACAGCAACAGCGCCAGTGCTTCCTCGCTAGGGCGGGGCGGGTCCGAGGTCACCTTGATTTCGGGCGCGTCAACCCGGCCCGAGATTTCCAGCGTTGCGGTGCCCTGATCGGTTGCGGCGGTGGATTTGAATTCCAGATAGGGTTTCAGATCGCCCAGCAGGGTGATCCGGCCTTCGTCCAATTCCAGCCGCCGTCCGAGGATATCAAAGCTGCCGCGGATCAGGCTGATCTGGCCGGAGGGCGACAACCGTGCAGTGGTGCCGCGCAGGCGGATATCGCCGCCCAGTTCCGAACGCAGGCCGCGGCCGCGGGCAAAGATTCTGGAGGGCGCGCTGATCAGGATGTCCAGCGCGGTCCTGGCAGATCCGCCGCCGCCGCCGTTGCTGCCGGTCAGCCCGGCGCGGGCCAGGGTCCGGCGCACCTCGCGCGGCGCTTTCACATGCCGGATCGGCGGGATCGGCGCCGCCGAGACCGAACCGCCGGCGGTGTTGAGATTGATGTTGGTTTCGCCCACATCGATCCGCCCCTCGATCCGGTTGCTGCCCGCCATTGCGCCGGACATTGCCAGAGTTCCGTTCAGCAGGGTTTCATAAGACAGGTTGTCGGTCACCACCACATCGCCGATCGCGATCTGCAGGTTGCCGTTGAAGGGCGGCAGCAGCCCGACCGGGCCGCTGATCCGCACCGTGCCGCCGTCGCGCGGGCGGGCCGAGACCTGCAGCTGCGCGCTGGAGCGGGCGATGGAGACGGTGGCGTTGATATCATCCACCCGCTGCGCTGCTGCCGGAATGGCCAGCGAGGCGCCGGGGACACTGATGGTGCCGCTCAAGCCTTCCAGTGCCGGAACACCCCGCAAGGCGATGTCGAAATTCGCAGGCCCCTGCATCAGGTTTGGGGAGATGAACGGGTTCAGCCCTTCCAGCCGCAGGGTGCCCTTGGCGGAGACATCAGCGGTGCCTTTGACCTCGCTCCAGCTGCCGGCAACGCGGCTGTCGATGCCGGCGGGGCCGCTGGCCGTGCTGTCGATGGTCCAGGTGCCGTCGCGCCGCGCCGCGGTGCCCTTGGCGTCGAGGCGGCCGGGCAGGTCTGGGACCAGCCGCTGCAGCTGACCGATGGCTGCATCAAAGCGCAGATCGGTGCTGCCGTTGCTTTCGGTAAAGCGGCCCTCGATATCCGCGGCGATGGCGGCTGGGCCTGCAGCCTTGCCTGCAATCTGCCATTCCCCGTTTCGCCGCGCGGCGGTGCCGCCGGCGGTCAGCTTGCCGGCCAGTTGCGGCACAAACCGTTCCAGCTCGTTCAGGGCGGCGGCAAAGGTGAAATCGGCATCGCCCTCCCGGGTGACGGATCCATTCAGTTCGGCGCTGGAGGTATGCGGTCCTTTCAGTTCTGCCACACCGCTGAGGGTATCGCCATTGCGAGTGAGGGCGGCGGCCAGTTCCAGCGCGCCGGGCGCTTGCGGCAGCAGCACCTCCAGCCGGTTTATCTTGGCACCGATCTCCATCCGCCCGGCATCGCTGTTGAGCGTGCCCGCGGCGCTGGCCTGCAGCGCGCTGCCTGCCAGCTCGAAACGGTCGATCACGATGCCGTTCTCGTCCCGTGCGGCCTGCAGTGCCAGCGTGGTCGTGCCTGCCAGCAGTTCATCTGCCTGGGCAATGCCCGCCGACAGGTCCTGCGCCTGCATTGACAGGTTGGTGGCAAACGCACCGGACAGCGGTGTAAAGGAGCCTTTGACCGCTGCCTGCACCGCGCCGCCCAGAGGGCGCCCGGCCAGGTCCGAGAACCGGGCCAGATCAGCCAGGCCCGCGGTCAGGTCAGCGCTGATTTTCATCCCTTCCTCCAGGCCATTGAAAGCCATGCCGCCGGCAGCCTGATAGTCGCTGCCGCGCAGCTCCATACCGGTGATTTGCAGCGTGCCGGGGCCTTCAGTGGTGAGGGTGCCTTCAAAGCGGATTTCATTGCCGGTGGCCTTGGCCAGGGCCGGATCGCGGGGCTGGAAGCCGCTCAGGCCTGCGGACAGCCGCCCTTCCAGTGCAAAGCCGCTGTCTTGATCCAGCGTGCCGCGGCCCGCAACCTCGGCCCGGTCCACCAGGGCGCCTGGATGGCTTAGCTGGTTCAGTACCCCGTCCAGGGTCCAATTGCCGGCGATTGTCTTTTTAAACTGCAGGTCCGCTGACCCCAGCGTGGTTTGCCCGCCGCCAACGGGAAGGGTGACGGCAGCCTGGCCTGCAGGCGGAGTGATTGCGGTTTTCAGATTTGCAGTGTCCAGCTTGCCGGCTGCGTCCAGCGTTGCAGCGCCGGTGACCTGCAGCGCATTGGTGCGCAGGACCAGAGTGTCCAGCGCCACCACGCCGCTTCCGGTCCGCAGGCCCTTGACGTTGAGCCGCAGGCCGGGGCCGAAGAACGGCCGGTGCACCGGCGGCAGCAGCACGTCTATATTACCACCAAGATCCGCGGCAAAGGCAATGCTGCGCGCGGTTTCGGGGGCGGCGTCTTCGGCCAGCGGCTGGGCGGCCAGCACAACCTTGCCTGCCAGCCGTTCCGCGCCATTGGTGCTGAACAGGATATCCGCAGTGAAGTCGCTGACCGGGCCGCTGCCTTGGGCAGTCAGTTGCAACTCGGGGCTGCCAGGCAGACCCAGGCTGCGGGAGATCAGACCGCCGGGGCTTTCCTCCACTGCCAGATCCAGGGTGATCTGCCGGGTCTCGTTGGCATAGCCGGCCTCGAGCCGGAAGTGATCACCGGGTTTGTCGAGCCGGGCGGCTGCCAGCCTGGTATCCAGCGCCCCGTCCGCCAGCAACAGCGAGCCCTCGACCGACAGGCTGGCCGCCGAGCCGGCCAGCTCCTCGCCCAGTTCGATCCGGTTCGCCTTGATCTCGCCCAGTTCAATCGCAACCGGCAGCTCCGGCAGGGCAAAAGGCGTGGCTTCAGGCTCCGGCAGTTCGGGGTCCGGCGGCAGCGGTTCGGGCGCGCGCGCCACCGTGATGCGTTCTGCCGACAGTTCATTGACCGAGAACCGCCCGCGCAGCAGCGCCAGCCGGTTCCAGTCGAGTTCAGCGCCTTCGATGGTCAGCCAGATGCCCTTTTCATCCGCCACCGTGATTTTCCTGATCTTGGCCTGCGAGGAGAACGCCCCCTCAAGACCCGTCACGCTGATATAACGGCTGTCTCCGGACAGTGTATCCTCAAGGAAATCGACCAGCAGCCCGCCGGCGTCATCTGTTGCGGTGTCCTGCGCCGCCGCCGGCGCAACTGTCAGCCCCAGGGCAAGGGCAAGGCCTAGAAACTGTTTCAAAACGCCTGTCCTATCCCGATATAGAATTGCAGCCCATCCTCGGTCCCGCCGTCCACCGGATAGGCGAGGTCAAGCCGGATCGGGCCGATGCCGGCCACATCATAGCGCAGGCCAATGCCTGCGCCGGCGTGGCGTGGGGAAGAGCCGGACACAATACTGTCCGCATCGACAAAGCCGATGTCATAGAACCCGACCAGGGAAATCTTGCTGGTGACCTTGCCCCGCACTTCGCCGGACAACGCCAGAAAACTGCGCCCGCCGGCAGTCCCGGTGCCAACAGGCACGCCCAGCGATTGGAATTCATGCCCGCGCACAGATCCCGCACCGCCGGAGAAGAACAGCAAGGTGGGGGAGACTTCATTCAGCGACGGCCCGATCACGGACCCCATCTGCAACCGCCCGGCCAGCACGATCCGGTCATCTGCTCCCAACCCGTGATAGGCTCGCCCGTCCCCTTTGATCTGCAAGCCGGATTTGTTGCCGTCAATGCCAAAGAATGGGGTAGCGCCGCCTTGCAGGAAGTAGCCGTTTGAGGGGTCCACACGGCTGTCCCGCCCGTCATATTCGGCCCGGATCCGGCCGCTCAGATACTTGAAGCGTCGTTTGCCGAACACGTCCTTTGCCAGGGTGGAGGAGACGCCAAGGGCAGCCTCAGCAAAGAAATTTTCTGAAAACGTCCGCCGCGCACCTATGGCGCCCAGCATTTGGGTGGCACTGAAGTGTTCCTCGTCCAGCCGTTCCGCCTCGGCCAGATAGAAAATGCCGTCATCCGGCCCCAGCGCTGCGGGCCGGTCCAGCCGCACTGCAATGCGCCCGTCAATGTCATTGCTGCTGCCAATGCCGCTGAGCCGGGCTTCGATCCGCAGTTTTTCGGCAGCGCCAAACAGATTGCGGTGCATCCAGGTGCCCGACAGCTCGACCCCGTCGGAGGAGCTGATCTCGGCCCCGAAGGTCAGGCGGCGCGGCGGCAGATCCTCGACCCGCGCCACAAAATCCAGGGTGCCGTCCGCATTCGGTTGTTCGGCCTCGCGCAGGACCACAGTGGAAAACGTGCCGGTGCGGCGCAGCCGGGTGGCGGATTTGGAGACCAGATCGGGGTGGAATGCTTCGCCTTCCGGGAAACCTGCGATCCGGCGGATGGCGTCCTCGCGGACATTGGTTTCGCCTGAGACCTGCAACTGTCCGAACCGCAGCCGCGGCCCCGGCGCAAGCCGCAGCTGTGCATCAAGCCGGGCTTGCACATGATTGGCTGTGATCTTCTGATCCGACACCGCTGCCTTGGCGTGGCCGCTGCGGCGCCAGGCCCGCACGCCGGCAATCGCCGCCTCGCGGACCGCTCCGGTGCTGGCAGGCTGGCCGGGGGCAAAGCCTGCGGGGATCTCCACGTCGCTGGTTTGCGGCAGCGGCGCCAGCTCTGCCGTGCCAAAGGTGAACCGCGGGCCGGGCTGCACGGTGATTTCCACCTTGCTGACGTCCTTTGGCGGATTCAGCGGCTGGATCCCCGCCGCCTCGCGCCCGTCCAGGCGGATATTCACCACCGGCGAGAAATGACCCGCATCATACAGCACCTGCACCAGTGTGCGGTAATCCGACAAGGCCGCTGCCAGCAGTTCCTGCACATTGGTTTCACCGCTGGCGGCCACCGAAGAGGAGGCGCCGCGCAGCCGCCCGGCCAGGTCTGCATCCGCACCGGGCGCCTGCAGCGTCGCTTCGGCGCCAAAGGCGGCAGGTGGCAGCACTGCCAGCAGGCTGAAGGCAAGGGCGCGCGCCAAGGGTCGCGGGCGGAAAGAAATATGCATGTCAGCTCCCGGCGGCGGGCGTGAAATTCTGCCTCTAAGCCCGGCGGGGCCACAGGCGGTTAGAGGCAAAGCCTAACACGGGAAAATTGCAGGATGGAACCGGCAAAGCAGCAGCTTTCCGCCCAGCTTGGGCCTGCGTTGACCAGAGGCGGATTGCCGCGCATCGCGGCCGTCATGCGGCCGCAACACTGAGGGTGGAGTGCCAAGCCGCGGGCGCAATCCTGCCGGTTTGGCGCGCGTGCGGTGAAATTGGCTGCAAAGATGATTGGAAACCGGTAGGAAATTCATACTATGCCGCGCAGCTCCGGCAGTTGAAGCTGCCGGAGCTGGCACTCGTTAACAAGGCTACTTCGAGTAAACGTCAGGCGCAGCCACCACTCACATGCAGCCTAGCCTGGCGGGAATGATACCACGCGGGATTGTACTGTCCAGATAATTATCGGATTGATAATTTCCGCGTGGTGTCATCTTATAGTGGCATATTAAGCGGTTCTTTAGCAGCGGATTAGGTTTCCCGGAGGTGTAAAAGTGGATCAGTTGAAGTCAATTTTTGAACTGCGGGATATGCTCCACATGATGGAGCGCGACATCGGACTGGACCGGTTGAGCAGGGTTGAGAGGGATGTGCTGCTGGCGGCGCATGCGCTGACCTCGGTGCCAGGCGCCCCGGTGCAATCCGAGCAGATCCGCAGCCACCGGCTGGTGCGGGAAATTGCCCAGGCGACCTTTCACCGGACACTGAAGTCGCTGCTGGCACTGGGGTTGCTGGTACGGGCGGGCGGCAGCAAAGCCAAGCATTATGTGGTTTGCTTTGATCCCGCGGCAAAGTGACAGCGCCGCGTAATCAAGGCCTTCACATGATTGCAGCCACCGCTGCTCCTGTCTAAGGGGGGCGGCATGATACGAGTTTTGCAGGTCCTGTCCGAGTTTCAGAGTTTTGCGGTCATCACCGCGGCCTATATCATTTGCCATGGTCTGACGGCCTGGGCCGTCACGCCGGTGCAGCAACTGTTCCTGCCGGAGATCACTGTCTTTGCCAGCCTGATCTACCTGCCGCACGGGGTGCGGGTGCTGAGCGTCTGGCTGCTTGGCTGGAAAGCGGTTCCGCCGCTTGCAGCCGGTGCGGTCCTGTCGGAGCTGATATTCACCCCAGGCACTGTGCTGCCCGTGGGGGAGCCGGTGCTGTGGCAGTCCATCGCAGTCGGGGCGTTTTCGGCATATGCCGCTTTTGAAATCGCCTGGCTTTTTGGCTGGACGCTTTATGCGGGTCAGACGCGGCGGATTGCCTGGACCGGGCTGCTGGCCGTGGGAGGGCTGGCGTCCGTCATCAATTCCCTGGGGCAGTCGGTTGTGTTTTCAGGCCTGATCTTTCCCGGCGGCCAGCTGCCGGTCATGGCAGTTTACGCGGCGGGCGACCTGATCGGTCTCGCGGTTTGCATGATTGCATTAATGCTGATTTTCCGCTGGCTCCGCCTGGCCGGTGCCGGGCGCAAGCCGCAGAAATAACAAGTCCGCCGGGGGCGGGCTTGCAAAGACGCGGCAGGCTGAGCCGGCATTTACCCGGCCATCAGCCGCGCCACATCCAGCATCCGGGCCGAAAAACCCCATTCATTGTCATACCAGCCGAACACACGCGCCTGATGCTCGCCGGCCATGCGGGTTTCGGGGCCGGCGATCACCAGCGATTCAGGCCGCGCGCGCAGGTCCGACGAGACCAGCGGCATATCTGTCCAGCCCAGCACCTGCGAGGCAGCAACGCCTTCGCGCAGCGCGGCGGTGAACTCTGGTTCGCTCATCGGGGTTTTCAGCTGCGCCACCAGATCAACCGCCGACACGCTGGCCGTCGGCACCCGCACCGCGGCGCCGCTGACCCGGCCTTTCAGATGCGGCAGCACCTCGTCGATCAGATGCATCGCCGAGGTGGTGGTCGGCACCATCGATTGCGCGCCGCCGCGGGAGCGGGCGAAATCGCCGCGCGGCGCGTCCACCATCGGCTGCGAGTTGGTGTAGCAATGGATCGTGGTCATATGGGCGGTGTCGATACCGGCGATGCCATCCAGCAGTTTGACCAGCGGCGTCAGACCATTGGTGGTGCAGGAGGCATTGGAGACGATCCGCGCGTCGCCGAGGCTCTCCTCGTTTGCCCCCAGCACCACGGTCAGCTCCGCCGCGGGGGAGGGGCCGGAGATCAGCACCTTGGCGGCGCCCGCCTTGATGCCGCGTTCGGCGACATCCGAGGTGCGGGCAATGCCGGTGCATTCCAGCACCAGATCAACACCGGACAGATCCACGCGTGTCAGGTCGGACGCATGGCTGACAGGAATGCTGCGGCCCATCACCTGCAGCGCCTCATCGCCGTGCGCCACCGGATGGGCAAAGGGGCCGAAGGTGCTGTCGTATTGGAACAGATAGGCGCACATGTCCAAGGGTGCGATATCATTAATCCGCACCACTTCGATGCCGTCTCCGCGCGCCGTGGTCAGGATCTGGCGCAGGATGGCGCGGCCAATGCGGCCGAATCCGTTGATTGCAAGTCTCATGCGCAATCTATGGCAGGCGCGCTTGGGCCGCTCAATCCATCGCCGCCGGGAAAATGATCACATTTCCCAAGAGGATGTTTCAGAAAAACGCTGCAAAACCGCAGAGCCGTCAGACGCGCTGCTATTTGCGGCAGATCATCTGGGCGTAGTAGGTGCCGGTGATATTGCGCACCATGGTGTCCAGGTTGACGCTGCAGCCGGTGGCCGCGCGCAGGGCCCGCACCGCCTGGCGCGCGGTCAGGACCGCAGGCGGGCGGAAGGGCAAATGCTCCAGGTTCATCCGCGTGGCGCTGTAGCGGCCCGCGGTGTCCGCGACCGGGAAAACCGCCCAATTGCGGCCCAGAACGGAAACCACGGTGCCTTCGGCATCCTTGGCGGATGCGGCCGGAGCCAGCGCGGCGCACAGGGTGGTGCACAGGGCGGCGGCCAAGACAGTCTGTTTCATCATCGAAATGCTCCTGCGGAAATATCCGGTGTCAGCCTAGCAAGGGCGGCGTGCATTACAAGAAGGGGTTTCCGGCGCAGATGTCAGAGGTGGTCCACCGCCTCGGCCTGGCGCAGCTCCGCCGCGCACAGCTGCAGCCCGCGCAGGAGCCGTTCTGCATCCGCCTGCGGCCGCTGTCCGCGCGGGGCAGAACTGCCCGCAACGACGGGCGTATGGCCGGGGCGCGAGACCGGTACCGCATAGCCGGTGATGCCGCCCTCGAACTCGCTGTCGGTGATGCAATAGCCTTGTTCGCGGGCCTGTGCGACACGCTCAAGGATGGCGCCGGGATCGGTCAGCGACTGGCCGGTGTGGCGCGGCACCTGCGTCTTGGCCAGCACCGACGCCGCCTCCTCTTGCGGCAGCCCGGCCAGCAGCATCCGCCCCAGGCTGGTATGGGCGAGCGGAATGTGCGAGCCGGCGGTGAAACCATAGGTGATATGACCATGATCCACGGTCGATTGCGCCAGCAGCAGCACCCGCCCCTGATCCAGCATCGCCAGCGTCACCTCGACCTCCATCTGCCGGGCGTGGCGGTTCAGTACCGGCTGCACCCGGCGGCCGAACTGGTTGGCCTGCAGGAACCCGCCCGCCAGTGCCAGCACCCGCGGCGTCAGCGCCAGCATCCGCCCGTCCTGGCGCAGATAGCCCGCCTGCACCAGCGTCAGCGCGCCGCGCCGCGCCGTGGCCCGGTCCTGGCCGGTGCGGCGGGCGATCTCGGCCAATGTCAAGCTGGGCGTCGCCGCGTCGAACACTGCCAGAACCGCCAGCCCCTTGGCAAAGCTCGAAGAAACATTCCTGTCCTGTTCAGCTGTGGTCATCTGATGCTGCCCGTCCCGATTGTGAAAACGCCGCTGCCTGCGGCGGTTTTGTGCGAATGCCGGAAACAATGTGCGATTTGCGAACGCTGTCAAGCGGCAAAGCCGCCGGAACCGCTGCTTTGCGCCGCCGCGCCTGGGAAATCTCCACCGGGTGCTGGACGCGCCCCTGGTTCCGGTGCAATTTCAGGCAGCCCGCTAGCCAAGAGGCCGCCCATGGCACATGAATTCACATCCGGCAAACTGGCCCGCCTGGGGCTGCTGAGTGCCGAGGATTGCCGTCAGGCGGCGGAGATCACTTCCCGCGCGCAGTTCGACGGGATCGAGACGGTGCGGGTGCTGTTCCCCGATCAGCACGGGGTTTTGCGCGGCAAGACGGTGATGGCCGGCGCCTTTGCCAGCGTCTTTGACCGCGGTCTCAACGTGCCCGCGACGCTGTTGCTCAAGGATACCTCGCACCGCAATGCCTTTCCGGTCTGGGAGGGCCGCACCGGCCTGGCCGGGCCGATGCGGGGCGCGGGCGACGTGCTGCTGGTGCCGCGCCCGGATACCTTCCGCGCGCTGCCCTGGTCCGGCCATTCCGCCTGGATCTTCTGCACGCCGGTCTATCCGGACGGCAGCCCGGTCCCGTTTGCATCCTGCGGCGTGCTGCAGCGGGCGGTCGAGGCCTTGGAGGGGCAGGGGATGGCGGCCAGCTTCGGGCTGGAGGTGGAGTTTCACATTTGCAAGCTGGCCGGCCGTTCCGACGGCGGCGATGCGGCAGGCCGCCCCGATGCGCCGGAGCAGCCCCGCAGCCTGACGCAAGGTTATCAGTATCTGGCTGAAACCTGCTATGGCGAAGCGGAGGGCGTGCTGGACCTGCTGCGCCGCAATGCCCAGAAACTGGGCCTGCCGGTGCGCTCGGTCGAGATTGAAATGGGGCCCGGTCAGGTGGAATTCACCTTTGCCCCCGGCGGCGCCATGGCCCAGGCGGATGCGATGGTGATGTTTCGCACCATGGTCAAGGAAGTTTGCGCCCGCAATGGCCTGCACGCCAGCTTCATGGCCAAGCCGCGGCTGGACAATGCCATGGCCAACGGCTGGCATGTGCATCAGTCGCTGCAGGATCAAGCCAGCGGGCGGCAGATGTTCATGCCGGAAACCGCTGGGGTGCTCAGCCCGCAGGCCAGCGCCTGGATGGCGGGGCTGCTGAAATACGCCACGGAAACATCGCTGCTGATCGCGCCGACCGTCAACAGCTACAAACGCTATCTGCCGTTCCAGCTGGCCCCGAACCGGATCGGCTGGGGCGAGGACAACCGCGGCGCCATGCTGCGGGCGCTGATGCAGCCGGGCGATACCGCCAGCCGGATTGAAAACCGCGCACCGGACAGTTCGGCCAACCCCTATTACGCGCTGGCGGCCCAGATCATTGCAGGCTTGGCGGGGATCACCGAAGGGCTGGAGGCGCCGCCGCCGACGCTGTCGCCCTACGGCGAAGACTCCGACCGCCTGCCGCGCTCGCTGGGCCAGGCGCTGGAGGGGTTCGGCGGCTCGCTGATGTGCCGGGCGGCGCTGGGGGAGGCATTCACCAGCTACCTGCTGCAGCTCAAGCACTTCGAGTGGGAGCGCTATCTCGACACCGTCAGCGAATGGGAGCAGGCGGAGTATTTCAACCTGTTCTGACCGCACAGGGGATCGGGGCCTGGCCCGTAAAAACGCAGGAAACCCGCGATTTGCCATCTTGATCGGAGACCGGCACCGTTGATAGCGTATACCCGCGCATGCAGAGGCCGGCAGGACCGGCTTTCTTTTTCCTGCGGCATCCTTTACGGCGGCCGAACCCGCACCGAAACCCCAAGCCTCTTCCAAGGAAAAAACGACGATGAAATACACCGAAGAACACGAGTGGCTGCTGCCCGAAGATGACCTGATCACCGTTGGCATCACCGCCCATGCCGCCGAGCAGCTGGGCGAAGTGGTCTTTGTGGAGCTGCCGGAGGTGGGCACCGAGGTTTCCAAGGATGAGGAAATCGTGGTGATCGAATCGGTCAAGGCCGCCTCCGACATTCTGGCACCGCTGGACGGTGAAGTGGTCGAAGTGAACGAGGCGCTGACCGATGATCCCGGCAAGGTGAACGAGGACCCCGAAGGCGGCGCCTGGTTTTTCAAGCTGAAGCCCGCGGATCTGTCGCCGATGGACGACTACATGGATGAAGCCGGCTACAAGACTTTCATCGGCTGATTTTCCCGCCCGCCGTGTTTTCCGCCCGGCGGGCGGTTCCCGTCTGGCATCACGATCCTGCCAGCGCGCCTGTGCAACCGCAGGCGATGTCCTACCATCCGGTCGATACCTGCAATCCAAACAGGAGACGCGCTATGACCGGTTTTTCGGGCCTCAATGCCCTGTTCATCAACACCTCCCTCAAGAAAGACGGCAGCAAAAGCCACACCCGCCTGCTGATGCAGGCTTCATCCTCGATCATGGAAAAGAACGGCGTGGAGGTCGAACATCTGCATATCCTGGACCACATGGTGCCGCCCGGCGTTTATCCGGACATGACCGGGCATGGCTGGCCGCAGGACGACTGGCCCAAGCTGTGGGAGAAGGTGCTGGCAGCCCGGATCCTGGTGATCGGAACGCCGATCTGGCTGGGCGAGGAAAGCTCGGTCTGCCGGATCCTGATTGAGCGCCTGTACGGCATGAGCGGGGAGCTGAACGATAAAGGGCAGTCGATCTTTTACGGCAAAACCGGCGGCACCGTCATCACCGGCAATGAAGACGGCATCAAGCATACCGCGATGACGCTCTGCTATGCGCTCAGCCATCTCGGCTTCACCATTCCGCCGCAGGCCGACTGCGGCTGGATCGGCGAGGCCGGGCCGGGGCCGTCTTATGGCGATGAAGTGGAGGGCAAGCCCGCCGGCTTTGAAAACGAGTTCACTCAGCGCAACACCACGATCATGACCTGGAACCTGATGCATCTGGCGGCGATGCTGCGCGATGCGGGCGGCTATCCGAATGAGGGCAACGACCGCAAAGCCTGGTCTGCCGGCTGCCGGTTCGACTATGAAAACCCGGATTACCGCTCCTAGCCGGCCTGCCGCGCCCCTGGCTGGCGCAGTTGGCCGCCTTACCCCTCTGCCGGAAACAAGGCAGCGCCTCCGGCGGGAGTGTTGAAATCCAGAAAGAAGCAGGGCGGGCGCTGCAGGCCGGATCAATACCCCAGCTGCCGGACCATTTCATGCAGCAGGTCTTGTCCGGCTTCAATCCGCCGGTAATTCTCCGCGACATCCGCCAGTGCATCGCCCAGATGCCAGCCTGACACACGCGGTGTGAGGGTGACCTGCGGATGCCTCCACAGCGGGCTGTCTGCCGGCAGCGGTGCCGCGCGTCAGTCCAGCCGCCGCACCAGGATCTGGTTGCCGTCGCCGCGTTTGGTCTCAAACAGCTTCAGCGAGGAAATCAGGTCGCTCAGCTTGCGCTTGCCATAGCTGCGGGTGTCAAAATCCGGCGCCGCCGCGGTGATGTACTGGCCGATCTGGCCCAGCGTGTACCATTCGTCGTCTTGATCGATCGCGTCCATCGCCCGCACCACCAGTTTGGTCGGATCAGCCAGTTCCGCCGGAGCATTTCCGTTGCCGCCGTCGTCTTCTTTCTTGGGTTTCGGCTTCGGTTTGCCCGGCTCATCCAGCAGGTTCTCGACATAGATGAACCGCTTGCAGGCCTGCACGAATGCCGCGGGCGTCTTGCGCATGCCCATGCCGAACACATCCACCCCCTGTTCGCGGATGCGGCTGGCCAGGCGGGTGAAATCGCTGTCGGAGGAGATCAGCACAAAACCGTCGAAACGGCCCGAATGCAGGATGTCCATCGCGTCGATCACCAGGGCTATGTCCGAAGCGTTTTTGCCGGTGGTATTGGCGAACTGCTGATGCGGCACGATCGCCAGCGCGGCCAGTTTCTCCTTGTTCCACCCCTGGGGGCTGCCGCCGGCGAAATCGCCGTAGATGCGACGGATGCTGGCCTCGCCGAACGAGGCGATTTCCTCGAACATTGCCTCGGCGTATTTGGCCGAGATGTTGTCGGCATCGATCAGGACAGCCAGAAGCGGGGGCTTTTCAGGTTTTGCCATTGCTGCGTGTGCCTCTTGTGTAATGGGGCGGGCAGGGGGCTGGTTGTGCCCTCTGGCGCATTGTCGGGGTTCAGTATGTGCAGCGCCCTGCGGGATGCAAGAGCCGGGTCAGGCAAAAGGGTCGTCGGGGTAGCCGACCCGCGCCAGATACAGCCCGTGGCCGGGGCAGACCGGTCCGCAGGCGGCGCGGTCGCGGGCGTCCAGCGCGGCCTTCACATCCGCAGGTTCCCAGGCGCCGGCACCGGCCCGCTCCAGCGTGCCGACAAAGCTGCGCACCTGGTTGTGCAGAAAGCTGCGGGCGCGCACGTGGAAATGGATCTCCGGCCCGGAAAACCCCTGCACCCGCTCAACCCGCAGCTCGTCCAGCGTCTTGACCGGGCTGGCCGCCTGGCAGATCGAGGAGCGGAAGGTGGTGAAATCATGGTTGCCGACCAGGTGGCTGGCGGCTTCCTGCATGGTGTTGGCATCCAGATCATGGCTCAGCTGCCAGACCTGGCCCGCGTCATGGGTGGCGGGCGCGCGGCGGATCAGGATGCGGAACAGATACTGCCGCTCCACCGCCGAGAACCGCGCGTGCCAGCCGTCATCGACCCGCGCGCAGTCCACGATCGCCACCGGATCGGGTTTCAGATGGTAATTCAGCGCCTCTGACAGGCGGAACGGGTCCCAGTCCTTGGCCATGTCGCAATGCGCCACCTGTCCCAGCCCATGCACACCGGTGTCGGTGCGCCCGGCGGCGGCAATCGTGTGCTCCCCCGGTTCCAGCCGCGCCAGCGCAGCCTCGATCGCCCCCTGGACGGAGGGCTGATCCTTCTGCCTTTGCCAGCCGGCAAAAGGCTTCCCGTGGTATTCGACTTTCAAAGCAAAACGCGGCATAAGCGGGCAAGTAGCAACGCAACACAGCCGGGGCAAGCCCCGCGTGCGCTCTGGTAACCCGCAGGCAGGCTGCCTATCTTGACAGCAGCAAGAACAGAGCAGGATCAGGGCCTTGGTGATAACCTCCCTTGCAGATGGGGTGATGAACGGTGTGGAGAACGTCGCCAGCGGCCTGTCATCGGCGCTGTTCGGCCGGCCCTTGCGGCTGGGCGTGACCGGATTGGCGCGCTCCGGCAAGACCGTGTTCATCACTTCTCTGGTGGCCAATCTGCTGGACCGGGGCCGGATGCTGCAGCTGAATGCGGCCCGCGACGGACGGATTGAGACCGCCTTTCTGCAGCCCCAGCCTGACGACACCGTGCCGCGGTTTGACTATGAAAACCACCTCGCGGCCCTGACCGGGCCGTCACCCCGTTGGCCGGACAGCACAAGGGCGGTGTCCGAGCTGCGTCTCAGCCTGAAGGTGCGGCCCGCCGGCTTGATATCGGGGCTGCAGGGGCCGCGCACGCTGCATCTGGATATCGTCGACTATCCGGGCGAGTGGCTCCTGGACCTTGCTCTGCTGGACAAATCCTATGCCGAATGGTCCGCCGATGTGCTGCCGCGCATCGCCAGCCGGCCCCAGGCTGAACGGTTCCTGTCGGAGAAATCCAAGGCTGTCCCCGCGGGGACGCATGACGAGCCGCAGGCGCAGGCGCTGGCCGGGGCCTACACCGCGTACCTGACCGCCGCCCGCGCCGCCGGTTTCTATGACTGCACCCCGGGCCGCTTCCTGCTGCCCGGCGACCTGGAGGGATCGCCGGTTCTCACCTTTGCGCCGCTCCCGCCGGAACCCGCCGCCCCGCGCGGCAGTCTCTGGCGCGAGATGGAACGGCGGTACGAAGCCTATAAGTCCAAGGTCGTCAAACCTTTCTTCCGCGACCACTTTGCCCGCATCGACCGGCAGGTGGTGCTGGTGGATGCGCTGTCGGCGATCCATTCCGGCCCGCAGGCGGTGGAGGACCTGCGCCATGCGATGGCGGATATCCTCAGCGCGTTCAAACCGGGCCGCAACCGTTTTCTGACCAGGCTCTTGGGCGGGAAACGGGTGGAGAAGATCCTGTTTGCCGCCACCAAGGCTGACCATCTGCACCACGCTCAGCACGCCCGTATGGCTGCAATCATAGAGGCGCTGACCCGCGAAGCACAGGACCGTGCCCGTTTTGCAGGCGCAGAAACCGCAGCCCTTGCGATGGCCTCTTTGCGGACCACGACAGAGGAAATGCGCACTCATAACGGCACTGAGCTGCCCTGCGTGCGCGGCACCCTGCTGGACAGCGGCAAGCAGGCGGCGTTTTACCCCGGGGCGTTGCCCGAAGACCCCGCGCACCTGCTGGCACCTGCGCGCCAAGGGGCGGACCGCTGGCTGGAGTGTGATTATCAGGCAATGGCTTTTGCGCCGGTTCCGCTTACTCTGAAACACGGCAGCGGTCCGCCGCATATCCGCCTCGACCGCGCTGCCGAATTCCTGATCGGAGATGCCTTGTGACCCTCGTCTTGCGCGCAGCAACGCCCCTTGATGCCGGTTCGGCGGGGGAGATCCTCTACCGTTTCCAACAGGACACCGAATGGATGCCGAAGCTGTACACATCCGCCGAGGCAGTTGCCTTCTGCGGCCTGATGATCGACCGCGGCTGGGTCACTGTGGCGGTGCGGGGCAGACGCGTGCTGGGCTTCCTGGCCCGTGACGGCGCCGAGGTCTGCGCGCTTTACCTGGCGCAGGGTGCCTGCGGGCAGGGGGCAGGCAAGGCGCTTCTGGATGCCGCCAAGGCTGCCGCCCCGCGGCTCGTGCTCCACACCTTTGCCGCCAATGCCCGCGCACAGCGGTTTTATCAGCGGCAAGGCTTTACCGAAACCGGCCGCGGCGATGGCGCAAGCAATGAGGAAGGCCTGCCGGCCATCACCTATGAATGGCGCAGCTGCCAGGAGGCGGTGGCATGAGCAGCAAGCCGGTTCTGATTGACCTCGTGGGCGAGACGGATGCCCCTTCGGTGACCGAGGCGCCGCCGGTGCCCGAGCCGCAGGCCGCCGCAGCCGGGCCGCCGGCAATGGAACAGGCGGCCCGGATTGCCGCCCGCCGCCCCTCGCGGCTGGCACGCTGGTTCTGGGTGCTGCTGGTTGCGGTCGTTGGCGCCATGGCTTCGGTTGCCGCTTGGGATTTTGCGGCTGGGCTGATCGCACGGGTTCCGCTGCTGGGCTGGGCAGTCAGTGCCGGGCTGGCGGTTCTTCTGCTGCTGGCTTTTGCGATGGCCCTGCGCGAACTGGCGGCGCTGTCCCGGCTGCGGCGCGTCGATACGCTGCGGCAACAGGCCGAGGCGGCAGCGGACCTGTCCGCCGCCCGCGGCTTCACCGCCCGGCTGGAGGGGTTTTACAAGGGCCGCGAGGATCTGGCCTGGCAGCTGGCCCGGCTGGCAGAGCGCCAGGCCGAGGTGATGGACGGCGACGCCCTGCTGCTGCTGGCAGAGGAGGAACTGCTGGTGCCGCTGGATGCGCTGGCGCTGCGCGAGGTCGAAGCCGCCGCCCGGCAGGTTGCCACGGTCACGGCGCTGGTTCCGATGGCGCTGGCAGATGTGGCGGCGGCACTGGTTTCCTCGCTGCGCATGATCCGCCGGGTGGCAGGGATCTACGGCGGCCGGCCCGGGTTCTTCAGTTCCTGGCGGCTGACCCGGGCGGTGCTGGCGCATCTGGCGGCCACCGGGGCCGTGGCCGCAGGCGATGATCTGCTGGAGCCGGTGCTGGGCGGCTCGGTGCTGTCGAAACTCTCCCGCCGTTTCGGAGAGGGGCTGGTGAATGGCGCATTGTCAGCCAGGGTGGGGATTGCTGCCATGGAGGTCTGCCGCCCGATGCCGTTTTCTGCGCAGCATAAGCCCAGCACCCGCAAGGTGGTGCAGCGGGCGCTGACCGGGCTGTTCTCCAAGGCCGGATAAGCAGCGCGCCAGGCTCATGCACAGCATGAGCCGCGCCCAAGCCTGCCTGGGCGGTCTGGCCGGGCCAGGGCTCCTGCAGGCGCGGGAGCATCCGGCAGGCCGCGCTCAGAACAGTTTGGGCGGCTGGTCCTTCGGCTGGCGCATCGCTACGATACCGGTGCGGAAGCCCTCGCCGATGCGGTCGGCCAAGGCCCCCCACTGCAGCGCGGTCCGCTCCGGCAGCTCGGTCCGCAGAACATCGTGGAACAGACCGAGCCATAGCGGGAAATGCTCTGCTTTCACGTCCGGGCGGCTGACATGCTCGCGCATCGGATTGCCGCTGTAGCTTTTCTCCCGCAGGATCGCATTGCGCCAGAAGCCGGCGATTTTCTCCTCATGCTCCGGCCAGTCCGCAACATGGGCGGCAAACACCGGGCCGAGCACGTCGTGGGACCGCACCCGGGCGTAGAAGACGGCAACAACGCGGGCGATCTCGCCGGCGCTGATGTCGAACCGCGCCAGCGGAACTTGCGTTTCGGTGTTGGTCATGGGGGCTCCGCTCTGCTGGGTCCGGCTGATAGATAGACACAGCAGGCCCCATGCGGAAGGGGGGGCGGGCGTATCTGCCGCATCTCACCGCTTTACCCTTTGGCGGGACCATCCTATAAGGCACTTCATGTCCCTATTCGCGGCCATCATTATTCGAATTATATCCCCGGCGCTCTGAAACCATCGAGCCGCCGGGCAAAGGCGCTTGAGCCATCGCGCCGAACCGAATATCCCGATTTCCAGCCTTGATCATCCAAAGGACGCCCCCGATGTGCGCCGACACGCCTCAGACGCCTGACTACAAAGACACCCTGAACCTGCCCAAGACCGCCTTTCCAATGCGTGCGGGCCTGCCCAAGCGGGAGCCTGCCTGGCTGGAACGCTGGGCGGAGATCGGGGTCTATGACCGCTTGCGCGAGAAGGCCGCCGCGGCCAAGGGCACTGACGGCGCGCGCAAGCCCTTCACCCTGCATGACGGCCCGCCCTATGCCAACGGCCACCTGCACATCGGCCACGCGCTGAACAAGACTATCAAGGACATGATCGTGCGCTCGCATCAGATGATGGGCTTTGACGCGCGCTATGTGCCGGGCTGGGACTGCCACGGCCTGCCGATCGAATGGAAGATCGAGGAGCAGTACCGCAAGAAGGGCAAGAACAAGGACGCGGTGCCGGTGGTGGAATTCCGCCAGGAATGCCGCGCCTTTGCCGACAGCTGGGTCGATGTCCAGCGCGAAGAGTTCAAACGGATCGGCATCACCGGCAACTGGGATAATCCCTATCTGACCATGAACTACCACGCCGAGGCGGTGATCGCGGATGAGTTCATGAAATTCCTGATGAACGGCACGCTGTATCAGGGCTCGAAACCCGTGATGTGGTCGCCGGTCGAGAAAACCGCGCTGGCCGAAGCCGAGGTTGAGTATCACGACAAGGAAAGCTTCACCATCTGGGTGAAATTCAAGGTCGCCGAGGCCGGCGGCTTTGTTCCCGCGGATGGCGAGGATGCCGATTTTGCCGGCGCGGATTCCGCGCTGGTGGCGCAGGATCTGGAAGGCGCCCATGTGGTGATCTGGACCACCACCCCCTGGACCATCCCGTCGAACAAGGCGGTGGTCTACGGCGCCGAGATTGCCTATGGCCTGTACGAGGTCACCGGCACGCCGGAGGAATGCTGGGCCAGCACCGGCGAGCGTTTCCTGCTGGCCGACAACCTGGCCGCTGACGTGTTCAAGCGCGCCCGCCTGGGCGAGGATCAATACACCCGCCTGCGCGGGGTCTCGGCCGAGGAACTGTCCAGCCTGTCGCTGAAGCATCCGCTGGCAGGCGCCGAAGGCGCGGGCGGTGAATGGGACGGGATCCGCGATTTCCGTGCGGCCCCCTTCGTGACCGACACCGAAGGCACCGGCTTTGTTCACTGCGCGCCGTCGCACGGGATGGAGGAATTCGAGCTTTACCGGGATCTGGGAATGCTGGAGCAGGTCATCACTTACAACGTGATGGACGATGGCGGATTCCGCGCCGATCTGCCGTTCTTCGGCGGCAAATACATCCTCAACCGCAAGGGCGGCGAGGGCGATGCCAACAAGGCGGTGATCGACAAGCTGGCCGAGGTCGGCGGCCTGCTGGCGCGCGGCAAGATCAAGCACAGCTACCCGCATTCCTGGCGCTCCAAGGCGCCGATCATCTACCGCAACACGCCGCAGTGGTTTGCTTCTGTCGACCGTCAGCTGGACGACGGCATGGATGAGATGGGCACCAGCATCCGCGAACGCGCGCTGCGTTCGATCGACGAGCTGGTGAAATGGTGGCCGCAAACCGGCCGCAACCGCCTGCATTCGATGATCGAAAGCCGCCCCGACTGGGTGTTGAGCCGCCAGCGCGCCTGGGGCGTGCCGCTCACCTGCTTCACCAAAAAAGGCGCTCTGCCCACCGATGCGGACTTCCTGTTGCGCAATGACGAGGTGAACAAGCGCATCGTCGCCGAGTTCGACGCCCATGGCGCGGACGTCTGGTATCAGGAGGGCTTCAAGGCCAAGGTGCTGGACGGCATCGTTGATGCGGACGCCTATGATCAGGTGTTCGATGTGCTGGACGTGTGGTTCGATAGCGGTTCGACCCATGCCTTTGTGCTGCGCGACCGCGAGGACGGCACCGAGGACGGCATTGCCGACGTCTACATGGAAGGCACCGACCAGCACCGCGGCTGGTTCCACTCCTCGCTGCTGCAGGCCTGCGGCACCAAGGGGCGCGCGCCGTACCGCAATGTGGTGACACATGGGTTCACGCTCGACGAGAAGGGCATGAAAATGTCCAAATCGCTGGGCAACACCATCGTGCCGGAAGAGGTCATCAAACAGTACGGCGCCGATATCCTGCGCCTGTGGGTGGCTCAGACCGATTACACCGCAGACCAGCGGATCGGGCCGGAGATCCTGAAAGGCACCGCCGACAGCTACCGCCGCCTGCGCAACACCATGCGCTTCCTGCTGGGCAGCTTGAGCGATTTCACCGAAGATCAGCGCGTGGAGCCGGCGGATATGCCGGAGCTGGAGCAATGGGTTCTGCACCGGCTGGCCGAGCTGGACAGCAAGGTGCGCAGCGGCTATCAGACCTTTGATTTTCAGGGTGTGTTCTCGGCGGTGTTCAACTTTGCCACCGTGGATCTGTCGGCCTTCTACTTCGACGTCCGCAAGGATGCGCTGTATTGCGACGGCGACACGCTGAACGCCCGTGCTGCGCGCACCGTGCTGGATATCCTGTTCCACCGCCTGACCACCTGGCTGGCACCGGTGCTGGTGTTCACCATGGAAGAGGTCTGGCTGGAGAAGTATCCGGGCGCGGGCAGCTCAATCCACCTGCAGGATATTCCCAGCACCCCCGCCGGCTGGCTGAATGAGGCGCTGGCGGCGAAATGGTCCAAGATCCGCCAGGCCCGCCGGGTGGTGACAGCCGCGCTGGAGGTGCAGCGCACCGACAAGGTGATCGGCGCCTCGCTGGAAGCCGCGCCGGTGGTGCATGTACGCGACAGCGAAGCGCTGAAGGCGCTGAATTCGGTGAACTTCGCCGATGTCTGCATCACCTCGGACATCCTGCTGACGAGCGATCCGGCCCCGGCCGAGGCCTTCAGGATGCCGGAAGTGGATGGCGTCTCGGTGGTGTTCGAAAAGGCCGAAGGCGGCAAGTGCCAGCGCTGCTGGAAGATCCTCCCCGATGTGGGCAATCACGCCCATGACGGGGTCTGCGGCCGTTGCGACAGCGCGCTGGGATAACCCGGCATTCAGCTTTTGAGTGTGTTTGGCGCCCGGCTTAATTGCCGGGCGCTTTCATTTCTGCGCTGTTCTTGCGGCATTTTCCGCACTTTTTCCGTGTGCAGCCTTGTGTATTGCCAAATTGAAACCCCCTAGATGTTGACCGGTTTTTCACAATTCATTAAGAAATCGTTAATTCAATGCAAGGTTTCAGCCGAAATTTATTAAGGCATAGGGCGGGGGCAGTATTTTATGCTGAAGCGGAAAGCGGACGTGCAGCGGGCGGCTGTGCCGGGCAAGCCGCGCGGTGCATCTATCCGGATTGACGGGGTGTCGGCACCAACGAATATGAAAATCGGGCTGGTTACGGTCCGCTCCGGGCCAGTGCCGCAGCCTGCTGTTGAGAGGGCAAAGCCTGCCTCGCCGAAACCCGCAGCCGTCATGGCGGCGAAACCCGCCGGTTCCGCGGCGGATGAGCAAAAGATTACCCCGGAACCGCAGCCCTTTGCGCCGGTGCCGGCTGAGGGCGGCAGCACGCTGCCTAAGCTGGGCCTGGCAGCAGCCGGCCTGGCAGTGGCTGCGGCGATGCTATTGTATTTCCAGTTCAGCGGCGGAGACCCGGCTGCACCAGCTCAGCAGCCTGGCCTGCAAAGGACGGCAGCGGACGGCGCCGGCGGCGAAGACGCCATGGTCGCCCGCATGACTGCCGGCACCCTGGCCGCGCTGCGCAGCAAGCGGGTAAATCCTGAAAGCCGGACCCAGGCGGCAGCTGTCGTTCCGGCCGCAGGCACAGCGCTCTACAAGTTGGTGCTGACCGCCGCGGCCCAGGGCCAGTCCGGTGCCTATATCGACCAGCTGGTGAACGCGGCATACGAGCGCAAGGAAATCACCGTGCCTGCCAGCCTGATCGGGGCTGACGGGCGGGTTGATACGGCAACGCTGCTGGTCCTGTTCGTCGGCAACTGATCTTTGCGCCGGGGCCGTTCCTGTTTGCCCTTCGGGGGTGGGTGCCGGAGCAGGCCAGGGACCATACATAACAACCAGAACAACGGGTGCTGCAGACCGGAACCGGCTGCGGTGCAGATTATTTCCCGGGGGGACTATGAAGAAAAACATTGCAGCCGCTGCCATGGGCCTGCTTGCCTTTGCAGTCAATTCTGCTGCGGCCGGGACCTGCGGCGGGGTCTATGCCGTGCAGCCGGGCGACAGCCTGTCGGTGATCGCGGACAAGCTGTACAAGGATGCGGGAAAATGGAGCGCGATTCACAGCCGCAACATTGATACAATCGGTCCCAAGCCAAGTGCCTTGCGTGTCGGCATGAACCTGTCGCTGGCCTGTCTTGAGGGCCTGCCTCTGGGCCTAGTAGGCGGCAAGGAAATCTCAGCCAGCGTGCCGGCGCAGGCCAGACCGGTGCGGATTGCCTTTGGCAGCGCCGAGGGACGCCATCGCATCAACCTGCTGACCGCGGATGACTTTGCCCCCTTCACCGGCAGGGACTTGCACAACGGCGGCATGATGACCGACGTGCTGAATGCCGCAATGCGCCATGCCGATCCGGAGCAGGGCTACGCCGTGCATTGGGTCGACCTGTGGACGGCGCATGAAGAGCCGTTGCTGTCGAACGCGCTGCTGAACGCGGGATTTCCCTGGTACAAGCCGGACTGCGAAAACAGTCCCGAAGAACCGCGCTGCAAGAATTTCCTGTTCTCGGATCCGATGTTCGAAGTTCTGGTGCTGATGTTCACCGACAAGGCGCGGCCCCTGGCCTTCACCAAGGACGAAGACCTGTTCGGCAAGACCTTCTGCCGTCCGCAGGGCTATGAGACGTATCTGTTCGAACAGCAGGGCCGCCACTGGCTGCGCGACGGCAAGGTCGAGGTGGTGCAGCCGCTGACCACCGCCGAATGCTACGCGATGGTGCTGGACGGCAAGGCGGATGCGGTTGTGATGAACGAATTCACCGGCCGTGCGCAGATCAAGGAGCTGGGCCTGTCGGACCGTTTTGATGCGGTGCCGGAGCCGATTTCGATCCAGGCGCTGCATGTGATTGTCCACAAGACTCACCCCAAGGCCCAGCAGTTGATGGAGATGGTCAACGCGTCGCTGCGCGGCATCCGCCAGAACGGCACCTATCAGGCGATCATCGAATATCACATGGCCAGGGTCTGGGCCGGATATTGAAGGGGAAAAGCATGCTGAGCAGATTCTGCCGCCGCCTGCCGGGCTATGTCTTGGGCCTCGGGCTGCTGCTGGGGCTGCTGCCCTCGGCGGCCCTGGCGATCTGCGATGTGGAATATGTCGCGCAGCCGGGGGACAACCTGTTTTCGATCGCTGAAACCCATTTTGGCGACCGCGAGCGCTGGACCATGATTTACTACCGCAACCAGGATGTTCTGGCCGGCTCGTCGGTGGTGCCGGGCCGCAAGCTGCAGATCCCCTGCATCAAGCAGGCGAGCGCACCGGACGCCACCCCGCTGCGCAGGCAGCAGGCCGAGATGACGCTGCTGACCGGCGGCGGCTATGCCCCCTTTACCGGCCGCGGGCTGCCGGGCCAGGGCATGGTGACCGAGCTGGTCAATGCAGCGCTGGAACTGGCGCCTTCGCCGGTGTCTTACGCAATCAGCTGGGAGGATGACTGGTCCAGGCATCTGTTTCCGATGCTGGACCAAAAGGAATTCGATATGGGTTTTCCCTGGCTCAAACCGGATTGCGCGGCGGAGCCGGACAATGAGCGCTGCGCGAATTTCCACTTCTCGGACCCGGTGATGACGCTGCCGATCATGCTGTTTGTGCGGCAGGACGATCAGTTTGCCTTTAGGGAAGACAGGGATATCGAAGGCAGAACCTTATGCCGCCCCAAGGGCTATTTCACGCATGATTTGAACCGCGCCGGCCGCCGCTGGCTGGACGAGGGCAAGATCACCCTGGTGCAGCCGCAATCACCGGCCGACTGTTTCCGCATGGTGTCCCGGCGCCAGGTGGATGCGGTGGCGGTGAACCTGTTTCTGGGCGCCAGCACCATCGTCCGGGAAGGTCTGCGCGACACGGTGCTGCCGCTGGAAAAACCGCTCTCCGTGGAAGGCTTGCACGTGGTGATTTCCAAACGCCACTGGCGCGGCACCCCGCATCTTTACCGGATCAATGCAGGGTTGAAAAAGCTGCGCGACAGCGGCCGGTTTGAAGACATCATGTCGCGCCACCTGGAGCTGTTCTGGGCCCAGCTGCGGTGATGCGATTGGCGGGCCTGCAGGATCAGAATGCCTTGCGGGCCTCCAGATACCGGGCCTCGGCGGCCATGGCGGAGGCCGTTTTCGGGCCTGCCTGAAAGCCGCTCGCCAGGTCCAGGTAATAGGCCGCCATGTCGAGGCCGTTCAATTGTTTCAGCCCCAGTGCCTCGGTCCGGGCAGCCGCACGGGCAGGGCCGACGTGCTGGGGGATCAAGGCATCCGGGCGTTCACCGTTCAACACCTGTTCGCGGGTAATGCTGCGGGCCAGGCCCTGGGTGCTGCCCGCGATCAGCGGTGCATCCACCTGCTGGCCGCCTGCTTCCGCGATTGCCGGCTGCCGCTGGTAGGCGGCCTGCATCTGTTTCATGGTGTTGTACAGGCTGGCTGTGCTGGAAACTGCAGTAATCATTAAACTCATCCTTAATACCGTTCTTGAAACTTACTTTATAATAATTTGATGTAATGTGGTGGGGATTTCTCAACACTGGTTAATGGGCCGTTAATACCTTCGGCCGGGCATCGGGCGGAACGCAGCAAGGCCAGAGGTCCTGCGGCTGGCGCCTGTCCTGCCGGGGATGCGTGCGATGCAAGGGGCGAAAAGGGATAATCATGGTTTCAGACAGTCTCGAAACACCCGTTGGGGCGCTCAGCGTGACGGAACGCGACGGCGCCATTGTGCGGCTCGCCTGGTCCGCGCAGTCAACCGGCCGATCGGCGCTGCTGGACAACGCCCTGGCGCAACTGCGCGCGTATTTTGCCGGCCGGCTGACAGAGTTCGACCTGCCGTTGCTGGTGGAGGGATCGGACTTCCAGCGAAGGGTTTGCGATGCGATGCTGGCAATCCCTCTGGGGGAAACCCGCACTTATGGCGATATTGCCCGGGAGCTGAATGCGCCGCCGCAGCCGGTTGGCAATGCCTGCGGCAGCAACCCGATCCCGGTGATCATTCCCTGCCACCGGGTGCTGAGTGCAACCGGCCTGGGCGGATTTTCCGGGTCGGGCGGGGTCGAAACCAAAGTCGCGCTTCTGAAACACGAGGGCGCCGCCAGCCTGCTGATCTGACCGCTCAGATTATCCATGCAGCCGCGTCCGGCTTCCTTCTGGCCTGAAATACTCCGGAGTGAATGCGCCCTGCAAGGGCGCAGAAGGGCTGTGCCCCTCAGCGCTGCGGGCTCACGGGTGGGACGCCGAGCGGCGCTGTTCAGGAATGATCTGCTGGGCAACGCCGACAAACAGCAGGTAGACCGACGTCACCACCAGCCCCCAATGCGCCCAGCTGGCGGGGTGGAAATCAACCCAGGCGGCCCAGCCGGCAAAGAAGGTCCAGGCCAGCGCCATCGGCAATGACAGCTTGCGCCAGCGCACGGTGCGCACCGGATGAATGAATTTCAGCGGCAGGAACATCGCCACGGACAGCAGCGTCACCAGGATCAGGCTGGTCCAATGGCTCGGCTCCAGCGCAAAGATCACCAGCACCAGCATATTCCAGCAGCCGGGAAAGCCGGCAAAGGAATTGTCCTTGGTCTTCATCCTGGTGTCGGCGAAATACATCGCGCTGCCAAAGGTGATTACGATGATCGCAAACCAACCGGTCCAGCCCGCCATCAGCCCCGATTGGAACAGCGCAAAGGCAGGAATGAAGACATAGGTCAGGTAGTCGATGATCAGGTCCAGCAGCACCCCGTCGAATTCCGGCGAGTAGCGTTTGACGTGATAATGCCGCGCCAGCGGGCCATCCACGCCGTCAACGGCAAAGGCAACCACAAGCCAGACAAACATCAGGCTCCAGTTGGCACCCGCCGCAGCCAGCATCGCCAGCATGGCGAACACGGCACCGGTTGCAGTCAGCAGATGAACGGAAAGGGCGCGGATCTGAGGTGTCATGCGCCCGTGATGGCGAATTTGCCCCGATCCCGCAAGCGTTCAATGCAGCTTTGGGCGGAATTCCGTACCTTTGAAGAACTGGATACGGGCCATCCGCTGGCCAAAAGGAACGGGGTCGGTGATATCAGGCGGGGAGAAGGGCGCCCTGGAGGGCCGGTCGCGTGTCCGCTCCCAGGGTTGCGTCCCGGGCGGCGGGGCAGGGGCGGCAGGGGCGCCATCGGCAAACAAGGCTGAATAGCCGGAACTGGTCATGGCAGAATCCTTTCTGGATCAATGTCTGCCATCAAGCCCGCAGCGCCTTAACAGCAGCTTTCCCGCTGCCGTGAAAATAGAGCGCATTTTAACAATGCAGATGCGCCGCAGCGCTAGCCGCAGCAGGCGCCGCTGGTCTGCACCGGCGGGCAGGGGACACTGCCGTAAGAACAGAAAACGCAGCAATCCCCGGGTTTTGGCCGCAGCAAGGCGCGGCAGGCCGGGCATTCATGAAACCACTGACAGCTGTCCTGCGGCATTTCTTCCGCGGTCTCATGCCCGCAAAAAGGACAGCTGAGAACGCTGATCAGGACCGGGGAACCGGGTTCAGTTGCAGACATGCGGCAGACCTTTCTGAGATCAGCAAAGGCCAGCCAGGCCCCGGGGTCAAGTCATGCCTTGGGGTGCGCCCGCATGTAGACCTCCATCAGATGGGTGGTGTCCACCGCTGTATAGGCCTGGGTGGTCGACAGGGATGCGTGCCCCAGCAATTCCTGAATCGCCCTCAAATCGCCGCCTGCCTCCAAGAGATGGGTGGCAAAGCTGTGGCGCAGGGCGTGCGGGGTTGCGGTTGCGGGCAGGCCCAGCTGGGCGCGGGTGCGGGCCATCACCCCCTGGATCTGGCGCGGGTTCAGCGCGCCGCCCCGCACACCGCGGAACAGCGGCGCGTCCGCCTCCTGCGGATGCGGGCACAGCTCAAGATAGCGCGCCACCGCATCGCGGGCGGCAGGCAGTACCGGCACCACCCGCTCTTTCCTGCCCTTGCCGAGAATGCGCAGCACCGGCGGCAGCGGCGCGGCACCGCCCTTCAGCCCCAGCGCTTCGGAGATCCTGAGCCCGCAGCCGTAGAGCAGCGTCACCACTGCCACATCGCGCGCCGCAACCCAATCCTGCTGCGACTGCAGCTCCACCGTCTCCAGCACCGCCTTGGCGGCCTCCGGCGCCAGCGGGCGGGGCAGTTTCTTCTGGAACTTGGGGGAGCGCGCCAGCAGCACCGCGGCCGGTTCAAAACCTTCGCGTTCCGCCAGCCAGCGGTAGAAATTCTTCACCGCCGACAGCTTGCGCGCCAGCGACCGCGCACCGGTGCCCGAGCCGCGCTCCGACGCCATCCAGGCGCGCATATCAGCGGTGGTGATCCGGGCCAGCGCCCCCAGGCCCTGGGGGCCGCCGGAATGCGCTGTCATAAAGACCAGAAAAGCACTGACATCGCTGCGATAGGCGCTCAGCGTGTTGGCAGAGGCATCCTCCAGCCCGGCCAAACGCTCCAGCCAAAGCTGCAGGGCGTCGCGGCAGGCCGGGGAGATCAGTGTCATGACAGCCAGCAGCGCATCGCGCGTTCGAAGACGCCGGCGAAAAACGCCAGCAGATCGGTGCCCTGCATCGGCGAGAACTGATGCGGGTCTTCCGAGCCCATTACCAGCATGCCGGGCAGGCGGCCCTCGCCCAGGTCCAGCATCAGGCAGGCCTCGGAGCGGATCCGCTCCGCTTTCGGGCCGTAGACACGCGGGCTGCCGCCCTGGGTCTGGCGCAGGGTCACAATGCGCTGGCTGCGGGGCTGGCCGGCATAGCTTTCGGTGAACCCGGGGCCTGACAGCTTCAGGGCGCCGGACTTGCGTTCAATCTCGGCGCCGCCGGGCTGGGCGGTCTCAAGCACCAGCGTCAGCGACTGCACCCGCAGGATCTCCGGCATTTCCTGTTCCAGGCAGGCCAGGAAGGCGGCGAAGTCCTGCGGCTCCAGCAGCCGCAGCACGGCGCGGTGGATCAGGTTGGTGCCGGCCAGGTTGTCATAGGCCGCGGCGATCACCGAACGGTGGGTGTCTTCCAGCCGGTCGAGCCGGGCCGCCAGCCGCTCCATCGCGATGCCGCGCAGGTCGACCACGTTGGAACCCATCGCGCGCTCATTGGCGGCGACAAGCGCATTCATCAGGTGCTGGTCCTCCAGCACCGCATCGGGTTTGGCGAGGATCGCCTCGCGCAACTGGTCTTCCAGGCTGGCTGAATTGCTTGAACTGCTCATGATTGAAACTCTTGCGGCTCCGGACCTCTGACGGGTTTGGATCCGTATATAACATGGGAACCGGGCTTTGCTGCGGAAAAATGCAGGGGCAGCGGAAATTGCCGCGGCGGCGTCAAGCGCCGCTGCAGGCGCGCTGCCGGGCCCAAGCCCCCGCACGGTCCGGTGCCAGCCGGGAAACGCAGGGCGCGCGGGAGTGCTCAGCCGATGGCAGGCATCTTTGAAACAGAAAGCAGCGAACAAAAAAGGCGCCCGGAAACCGGGGCGCCTTTCTCTGTTCTGTGTCCACGAGGCAGAATCAGAGGATTTTGATTTCAGCCGCTTTGATATCGGCCAGGAAAGCATCCAGGCCTTTGTCGGTCAGCGGGTGGTTGACCATCGATTTGATCACGGCGGGCGGCGCGGTGATCACATCGGCGCCGATCCGGGCCGAGTCCAGTACGTGGTTCACCGAGCGGATCGAGGCCGCCAGGATCTGGGTTTCAAACCCGTAGTTGTCATAGATGGTGCGGATGTCTTCGATCACTTCCATGCCGTCCAGGTTGATGTCATCCAGACGCCCGATGAAGGGGGAGATGAAGGTCGCGCCCGCCTTGGCCGCCAGCAGCGCCTGATTGGCAGAGAAGCACAGGGTCACATTCACCATATGGCCATCATCGCTGAGGGTCTTGCAAGCTTTCAGACCGTCCCAGGTCAGCGGCACCTTGACGGCGATGTTCTCGGCGATCTCGACCAGCTTGCGGCCTTCGGCGATCATGGTTCCGGCGTCGGTTGCGGTCACCTCGGCAGAGACCGGCCCATCGACCAGATCGCAGATCTCCTTGGTCACTTCGATGATGTCGCGGCCGGATTTCTTGATCAGCGAGGGGTTGGTGGTGACACCGTCCACCATGCCCAGATCGTTCAGCTCGGCAATCGCGTCGATCTCGGCGGTATCTACGAAGAATTTCATGGGGCAGTCCTTTGGATGGGTTGGCCTCGGTCGCCACAGCCTTTACCTCATGGATATACGGGCGGCAACACGGGCGGCAGGATGAGCGGGCAGGAGTTCTTTCAGGCAGGCGAACGGGTCGGGGTGCTGACCACGCAACCCCTTGACCGGCTTCTGGATTACCGTGCGCCGGAGGGCGGCTGTTTCCTGGGGGCCTATGTCGAGGTGCCGCTGGGGCCGCGCAAGGTTCTGGGGGTGGTCTGGGGGCCGGGCGCGGGGGATTTCGATTCGGCCAAGCTGCGCGCGGTGATCCGGGTGCTGGACGTGGCGCCGATGCGCGCAGAGATGCGCCAGTTCCTGGCCAAGGCCGCCGATTACACCCTGACCCCGATGTCCGCGATGCTGCGGCTGGCCACCCGCGCGCCGGGGCTCAGCGATCCGCCCTCAATGCGCAAGATCCTGCGCCGGGGCGAAGGCGCACCAGACCGGATGACCGAGGCCCGCAGCCGTGTGCTGGAAGTGATGGAGCAATACGGCGGCCTTGCCTTCACCCCGCGCGAACTGGCCGGTATGGCGGATGTGACGCCTTCGGTGGTGAAGGGGCTGGTGAAACAGGGCGCCCTGCGGGAGGAGGAAGCCCCGCGCGATCTGCCGTATCCGCAGCTGAACCCGGACCTGCCCGGCAAGGCCTTGACCGAGGATCAGGCTGCCGCCGCCGCCGCTCTGGCGGAGGGCGTGCAGAGCGGGCGCTATGGCACCACGCTGCTGAAGGGGGTCACCGGCTCTGGCAAGACGGAGGTCTATCTGGAGGCGGTCGCGGCCTGCTTGCGCGCCGGGCGGCAAGGGCTCGTGCTGCTGCCGGAGATTGCGCTGACGGCGGAATTCTTGACCCGGGTGGAGGCGCGGTTCGGCGCCAAACCCGCCGAGTGGCACTCGGGCGCCACCATGACCGAGCGCCGGCGGGTCTGGAAAATGGTCGGGCAAGGGGCCGCCGGCCTTGTGATCGGCGCGCGCTCGGCGCTGTTCCTGCCGTTCCGCGACCTTGGCCTGATCATCGTTGATGAGGAACACGACACCTCCTACAAGCAGGAAGACGGCGTTCTGTACAACGCCCGTGACATGGCGGTGCTGCGGGCAGCGATGTGTTCGGCCCAGGTGGTGCTGGCTTCGGCCACGCCCAGCCTCGAAAGCTGGGTCAATGCCGAGGCGGGCAAATACAAGCGCCTGGATCTGACTGCGCGGTTTGGCGCCGCGGTGCTGCCGCAGATGCGGTCGGTGGACATGCGCAGCGAAGACCTGCTGCCCTCGACCTGGATTTCCCCGACGCTGAAACAGGCAATGAAGCTCAGGCTGGAGCGCGGCGAGCAGTCGCTCTTGTTCCTGAACCGTCGCGGCTTTGCGCCGGTCACCATCTGCCGCGCCTGCGGTGCGCAGGTGGCCTGCGACCATTGCGACGCGCGGATGGTGGAACACCGCTTCATGAAACGGCTGATGTGCCACCAGTGCGGCGAAACCAAACCGGTGCCCGAGGCCTGCCCGTCCTGCGAAGTGGAGGGCAAGATGGCGCCGGTCGGCCCCGGCATCGAGAGGCTGGCCGAGGAGGCCACCGGCCTGTTCCCGGAAGCGCGGATCGCGGTGCTGAGTTCCGACCTGTTCGGCTCCGCCCGCGCCCTGAAAAGCCGGATCGAGGAGATCGCCAAGGGCGAGGCCGACATCATCCTGGGCACTCAGCTGGTCGCCAAGGGACATAATTTTCCGCTGCTGACACTGGTCGGCGTGATCGACGCTGACCTGGGGCTGCAAGGTTCGGACCTGCGCGCCGCAGAGCGCACGTTCCAGCTGATGCGCCAGGTGGCGGGCCGCGCAGGCCGCGCCGAACGGCCGGGAGAAGCCTTGATGCAGACGTTCCAGCCGGAACATCCGGTGATCCGGGCGATCCTGTCGGGGGATGAGGAAAGCTTCTGGAAGGCCGAGGCTGCCGAGCGCCAGGCGGCGGGGGTGCCGCCCTATGGCCGCATGGCGGGGATCATCCTGTCGGGGCCGGATCTGGCGGCGGTTTTTGACTTGGGCAATGCGATGGCCCGCAATGACGGCGCCCTCCGCCAGATCGGTGCGCAGGTGTTTGGACCGGCGCCCGCGCCGATTGCCCGCGTCCGCGGCCGCCACCGGGTGCGGCTGCTGGTCAAGGCCGCCAAGGGCGTGCCGCTGCAGGAGGCGATCGCCCGCTGGACCGCGCCGTTGCGCCTCAAAGGGGACTTGCGGCTGAGCATCGACATTGATCCGCAGAGCTTTTTCTGACACTGCGGGCGGGGACGGGGGCTTTGCCCCCGGCGTCCTGACGGCCGGCTCCCCCAGAGTATTGGGGACCAGAAAGAAGCGGTCTTCCCCTTTTCTTGAAATACCCCGGAGCGCGAGGTTGGGCCTCGTATTTCCCATTGCCGCCGACCGCCCGCGCCTCTGCGCGCTGATGCGGAGCTTGATGTGCGGGCGCGATTTCCCTCTCGCCAGGCGCGTCGAAGCGGCGTAAACCCGAGCCCATGTTCAGACCCATGCCCCTCTCCAGCGCCCAAGGCCTGCCGTTCTGGCGCCGTCCGGTGACGCTGCTGTTCCTGATGGCGCTGGCGATGCCGATCGCCTTCAACGCCTGGAGCGCGCTGCTCAATAATTTCGTGATCGAGGCGGCGCAATTCGACGGCGCCGATATCGGTCTGTTGCATACGGTGCGCGAGATCCCGGGCTTTCTGGCTGTTGGCGTCATCGCGGTCATTCTATTTGTGCGGGAGCAGGTGCTGGGGCTGATCTCGCTTGTCTTGCTGGGGGCGGCCACAGCTGTCACCGCCTGGTTCCCCTCGCTGGGCGGGCTGCTGATGGTGACGCTGCTCAGCTCGATCGGCTTTCATTATTACGAGACGGTGAACCAGTCGCTGCAGCTGCAATGGCTGTCCAAGGAGAAGGCACCGCAGACATTGGGCTGGCTGGTCGCGGCAGGCTCAGCGGCGACGCTGGTGGTCTACGGGCTGATCGTGCTGACCTGGGACAGGTTTGATCTGGCCTATAACACCGTCTTTCTGGCCGCAGGCGGGGCAACGGTGCTGATCGCGCTGTTTGCGCTCTTTGCCTATCCGCAGTTCGACGCGCCGCATCCGCAGACCAAGAAGCTGATCCTGCGAAAACGCTATTGGCTGTATTATGCGCTGCAGTTCATGGCGGGGGCACGGCGGCAGATCTTTGTGGTTTTTGCCGGCTTCATGATGGTCGAGAAATTCGGCTTTGATGTGCATGAGCTGACCGGGCTTTATATGATCAACCTGGTGATCAACATGGTTGCAGCGCCGATGCTGGGCAAGGCGGTGGCGATGTTCGGCGAGCGCCGCACGCTGATCCTGGAATACAGCGGGCTGGCAATTGTCTTTGCGTCTTATGGCGGGATCTATTGGTTCGGCTGGGGGGTGGCGGTTGCGGCGGTGCTTTACGTGATCGACCACGTGCTGTTTGCGCTGGCGCTGGCGCTGAAAACCTATTTCCAGAAAATCGCCGATCCCGGCGACATCGCCCCCACCGCGGCGGTGGCCTTTACCATCAATCATATCGCGGCGGTGTTCCTGCCGGTGCTGCTGGGGCTGTTGTGGGTGTTTTCGCCGGGGATGGTCTTTGTTCTGGCGGCAGCCATGGCGCTGGTGTCGTTGTCCCTGTCGCTGCTGATCCCGCGCCATCCTGAACCTGGCAACGAGACCATCTTCAGCAAATACGCAAGCCCGGCGCCGGCTGAGTAGCCCGGCAGCCCGCGGCGCCAGCCGCGCGGCGGGCACCCGCGCACACAGTGAGCGCGGGCGCTGCCTGGCCTGCGGCCAGGCGGGGGTGCTTGACGCGGGCGGCGCGGCGGCCTAGGCGCTTGCCAACAGTTTCAGGAGAGACGCCATGCCCACATTCACCGCCCTCACCACGCTCACCGGAAAAGCCCAGGCCGAAGCGCTGGGCGAGGCTATGGAGCGTCTGACCCCGGAACCCAGCGGCGTGGGCGTGTTCGAAATGGAGGACGGCTCCGGCCTGTGGGAAGTCGGCGGCTATTTCACGGACGCACCGGATGCAGCCGGTCTTGCCCTGCTGGCCGCGCTGCACGAAGCCAAGCCCTTTGTGGTTTCGGAACTGCCGGAAACCGACTGGGTCGCCCATGTGCGCCGCGAACTGGCGCCGGTCGAAGCGGGCCGTTTCTTTGTCTATGGCTCGCATGACGCGGACAAGCTGCCCGCGGACCGGATCCCGCTGCTGATCGAGGCGGCGATGGCCTTCGGCACCGGCCATCACGGCACCACTCTGGGCTGCCTCAAGGCCCTGGATCATCTGCTGGATCAGGGCTTTCGCGGCGCAAAAGTGGCCGACATCGGCTGCGGCACCGCGGTGCTGGCGATGGCCGCAGCCCGGGTCTGGGACGGCACCATTCTGGCCAGCGACATCGACCAGGTTGCCGTTGAAGTCGCCGAAGCAAATCTTAAGGCGAACGGTATGGAAGGCCAGGTTGCCTGTGTGGAAGCGGCTGGATTTGATCACCCGGATCTGCAGGCGCAGGCGCCGTTCGACCTCATCTTCGCGAACATTCTGAAAGGGCCTCTGGTAGCCTTGGCCCCGGATGTAGCTGCGAATCTGCGTCCCGGCGGCTATGCGATTCTCTCCGGAATCCTGAACGAGCAGGCCGAGGACGTGGTTAATGTTTATGCGCAGAATGGCATCAATCCCGAGCGCCGGGATGAAATTGGTGAATGGACAACGCTGCTTTTGCGTAAAGCGGGCTGATTGACTTAACTTTGCGGTGAATTTTAGGGATTTGCCGCATTTCCGCCGCATTTCAAGCCAAAGATGGGCCATCCGCTGGTGGGGGCCAGTTCGGAGGCTCGTAATGGGCGAACATCGTGATCAGTTCCAGGCGCGTTTGAAGCAGATCAACCGCAAACATGAAGCCCTGTCCGCGGGTTATTCCGCAAAACTGCGGCCGGACGGGCTGCTGGTGGTGAGACCGCACAGGCTGCGGACCCGGGGTTCGGGGCGTTCCATCCTTCTCTTTGTTGCAGCAGTCCTGCTGTTCAAAAGCTTCCTGATGGCCGCGCTTGGCTTTGGCAGCTATGACGCGCGGGTGCAGACCCTGGCCGCCGGCAGCGGCGTGGAGCGCGCGGGCGCCTTTCTGATGCAGGCCGATCCGGTGTCGGTCTTCGTGGCCCGCAAAATCGGACCGGTTCTGCGCTGACAGGAATGGAAGCGGGGGCAAATAGGCCGCGCGGCAGGGGGAGCCGGCGGCCTTTTTGCTGCGGTGTCGCATGCCGGTCCAGCAACGAAAAACGCCGCGGCCCTGTGCAGGTCCGCGGCGTTTCCCTAGTCGCCCCGAGGGAGGAGGCAGGGCGTTAAGAGGGGTCTCAGAAAGCAGTTTCGCCGGTCGCAACGGACTCGATGTCGCAGCGCGACAGGCCGATGTCGGCCAGCTCGCGGTCGGACAGGCCCGACAGGGCGTTGCGGGTCGCGCGGGCATCGTTCCAGGCTGCAAACATGCCGGTTGCGGAGGCAACCAGTGCGCCGAAGCGGCCAAACAGGCCGGTGGAACCATACGTGGTGCGGGTGGTGTCAAATGCGGCCATATCCGTGTCCTCTGATCTGGTGTTGGCTTTCGTCGCGGTGTTGCGATGGCCGGCATTTAGTGACGAAAATTCAGCCCGGCAAGATCTGAAATTGCATGCGTCATATGCACCGGACGCATAGCTTTGCGCCTTTATTATAAGGGCCGATGAGCTGCGCGCTGCTTTTGCCGGAAAATGTCGCTCCGCCTAGTGCAGAGGGTCGGTTTCAGGACAGGATTTGCTGCCTTGGCGGTGCGCTGGCGCTGGGAAAGCAATTGGACATGTTCGCGGTTTGTGCTAACCGTTGAAAAAATATTTGCAATAAGCAGGCGGGGACCGGGCACATCATGCGGATTCTGGGAATTGATCCGGGGCTGCGCACCCTAGGATGGGGGGTCATCGAATCAAATGGCCCGCGCCTGAGCCATGTGGCCAACGGGCATTGCTGTTCGGATGGCGATGATCTGGGGGAGCGGCTGCTGTCGCTGCACAATCAGGTCACCGAGATCATTGAGTCCTATGCCCCGGATCAGGCCGCGATCGAACAGACCTTTGTGAACAAGGACGGTGCCGGCACCCTGAAACTGGGACAGGCGCGCGGGGTGGCGCTGCTGACCCTCGCCAAGGCGGGATTGCCGGTGGGCGAATATGCCCCCAACCGGGTCAAAAAGACCGTGGTCGGCGTGGGGCACGCTGAAAAGGAACAGGTCATGCATATGGTCAAGCTGCAGCTGCCCGGCTGTGCGCCCAAGGGCGCCGATGCGGCGGATGCGCTGGCGATTGCCATCTGCCATGCATACTATGGGGCCGCCTCGCAGCGGCAGCTGAAGGAGAAACGCGCATGACCGGCAAACTGGCATGATTGGCAAATTGACGGGCCGTCTGGATTACCGGGCGCAGGATCATGTGCTGATCGACGTGCGCGGCGTCGGCTATATCGTCTATTGCTCCGACCGCACCATGGCGGCACTGCCGGGCACGGGCGAAGCGGTCGCGCTGTATACCGAATTGGTGGTGCGCGAAGACCTGATGCAGCTGTATGGCTTCACTTCGCTGGCGGAAAAGGAATGGCACCGGCTGCTGACCTCGGTGCAGGGGGTCGGGGCCAAGGTCTCGCTGGCCATCCTCGGCGCCCTCGGGCCGGACGGGGTCAGCCGGGCGATCGCGCTTGGCGACTGGGCGTCGGTCAAGGCGGCCAAGGGCGTCGGCCCCAAGACCGCGCAGCGCATCGTGCTGGACCTCAAGGACAAGGCGCCGGGTGTGATGGCGATGGGCGGCACCGTAGCGGATGCGATGGACGGCCCGGGGCTGGAGGTGGTTGAGGATGCCGGGCCTGCACCGGCTGCCAAACCGGCCCGCAGGGCGCCGCCCAGGAAACCTTCCGGCGCTGCTGCTGCCTCTGCCGGGGCGCTGTCGGCCCTGGGCAATCTGGGCTATGGTCCGTCGGATGCCGCAGCGGCAGTGGCCGAGGCCGCCGCCACCTGGCCGGACGCGGATGAGCCGGAGCTGATCCGCGCAGCGCTGCGCCTGCTGGCACCGAAGGGGTGATCGGAAAATGGTATTGAAACACAAAGGGCAGTGCCCGGCCGCGGGTGGAAAGCGAAGCGCCCGTCCAGGGGGGCGGACGGGCGCTGCCCGGCCTGGCGGCCAGGCGGTACAGCTGAAAACTGACAGGCGCAGGCCAAATGATTGATGCCGACCCCGCCCTGCGCCCCGAACCGCTGCCCGAAGATACAGCTCCTGACGGCGACCGCGCCCTGCGCCCGCAGGGCCTTGGTGAATTCATCGGCCAGGCCGAAGCCCGCGCCAATCTGAAGGTCTTCATTGAATCCGCCCGCCGCCGCGGCGAGGCGATGGACCACACGCTGTTTCACGGCCCTCCCGGCCTTGGCAAGACCACACTGGCGCAGATCATCGCCCGCGAACTGGGGGTGAATTTCCGCATGACCTCCGGTCCGGTGCTGGCCAAAGCCGGCGATCTGGCCGCAATCCTCACCAACCTCGAGGCCAGCGACGTGCTGTTCATCGACGAGATCCACCGGCTGAACCCGGCGGTGGAGGAAGTGCTCTATCCGGCGATGGAGGATTTCGAGCTGGATCTGGTGATTGGCGAAGGCCCTGCAGCGCGCACCGTGCGGATCGAATTGCAGCCCTTCACCCTGGTCGGGGCCACCACCCGCATGGGGCTGCTGACCACACCGCTGCGCGACCGCTTCGGTATTCCGACCCGGCTGCAGTTCTATACCATTGACGAGCTGTTCGAGATTGTCCGCCGCAATGCCCGCAAACTGGGGGCGCCTGCCGATGATGCAGGCGCCCGCGAGATCGCGCGGCGCGCCCGCGGCACCCCCAGGATCGCCGGGCGGCTCTTGCGCCGCGTTGTGGACTTTGCGGTTGTGGAAGGCGATGGCACGATCACCCGCGAACTGGCCGATGGCGCGCTGACCCGGCTGGGGGTGGATCAGCTGGGGCTGGACGGCGCCGACCGTCGGTATCTGACCCTGCTGGCCGAGAATTACGGCGGCGGACCGGTGGGGATCGAGACGATCTCAGCCGCCTTGTCCGAGAGCCGCGACGCGCTGGAAGAGGTGATTGAGCCTTACCTGCTGCAGCAGGGGCTGATCCAGCGCACCCCGCGCGGGCGGATGCTGGCGCAAAAGGCCTGGACCCACCTGGGAATGGCGCCGCCGCGCTCCCGGAACGATCTGTTCGGGTAGGCCGCGGATAAACCACTATAAATTGTGTCAGGCTTGCTGTCCAAATGTTTCGCGCGCGAAACATTGTGTCAGGAATTATGACCTATTCTGCTGCTGCCGGACGGGCCGGAAAGATGCGCCGCGTCAGCGGCGCCCGGCCCAAGGCTGCTGCCGGAGGTCTGGCGCAGCCAGGACACCGGACAGGCACGGGAGCCCCCTTGCCGGCGGGTCAGGCAAACGGCATAGACGGGGCAGGATCAAGGAGACTCATATGACCGCCCAGCTGCCAGGCCTGACGCCGGAACAGATCGAAACCCTGTTCACCCGCCAAGACGGCTCATACGCCTGCGCCCGCTGGGGCCGTCCGGTGGCGCCGATCGTCTTCGGCGTGGAGGATGGGACGCTGAAAACCGTCAAGGGCGCGCTGGAGGCGGTGATGACGCTGGCGGGCCACCAGATGGCCGAGACCGACCCTGAGCTGGGCTCGAATCTGATGTTCTTTTTCTTCCTGGACTGGGATGAACTGCTGGAGGTGCCGGATCTCGACCGGCTGATCCCCGGGCTTGCGCCGCTGGTAACCCGGTTGAAGGCCGCAGGCGCGAGCCAGTACCGGGCGTTCCGTTTTGACGATCAGGGCGGCATCAAGGCAGCATTTGTGTTCCTGCGGATGCAAGGCGCCATGGCAGAGATGCCGGCCGAGACGCTGGCGCTGACCCAGGCAGTGCAGGTGGCGCTGATGTGGGGCGATAGGGCTTTTGCAGAAACCTCGCCGCTGGCGGTGCTGCCGGAGACGGGCGCCACCATCCTGCGCCCGGAAATTGCCGGGATCATTGCGGCCGCCTATGACCGGATGATGCCCGTGGCCGCAGACGACAAGTCCCACGCCCTGCGCTTGTTTGCGCGGCTGCAAGCGCCGGCCGCGGAGCAGACGCAGTCCTGATGCGCGCGTTTGCGGGCTTGCCGCTGCCTGATGCAGCCTTGATGGCGCTGGAAGATGTGCAGGGAGAACTGACCGCAGGGCGGCCGGTGCCGCCAGAGAACATGCATCTGACGCTGGCATTTCTGGATGACCAGCCGGAACAGATGCTGCAAGCCCTGCACCAGGAACTTGCCGGGATCCGCGCGCCGGTTCTGACCCTCCGCTTTCACGGGCTGGAGGTGTTCGGCGGCAGACAGCCGCGGGTGCTGGCCGCGGCGGTGCAAAAGACACCGGAGCTGAGCCGTCTGCGGGACCGTGTGCGCAGTGCCTGCCAGGCCGCCGGGATCGGTCTTGCGCGGGAGCGGTTCCGCCCGCATGTGACCTTGGCCCGGTTCCCGCGGCATCTGCAGCCGGGGCAGCTGGAGAAGATCGCAAGTTTCCTGCAAGCGGCGGCGGGGTTCCGGCTGCAGGCCGAGGCAGGCTGCTTGGCGCTGTACCAGTCGACGCTGGCCCCCGAAGGCGCACGCTATGATGTCCTGGCAGAATACCCGCTGGAGGGCTGAGGCGCTTGCGGCGGCCCGGCCCCGGCCATAGGGTGCCCGCCAAGCCAAAGGAGCGCAGAGCATGATCCACGAATTCCCGCTGCGGGTCTATTACGAGGACACCGACATGGGCGGGATCGTCTATCATGCCAACTACCTGCGTTTTATCGAACGTGCGCGCAGCGATTGGGTGCGCGGCATCGGCGTTGATCAGAACGCCATGCGCGAGGCCGGGCTGATCTATGCGGTGCGCCGGATCGAGGCGGACTATCTGGCGCCAGCCAAATTCGACGAGGAACTGCTCGTCACCACGTCAATGCACACGATGACCCCGGCCCGTATGACCCTGGCTCAAGAGGTCACGCGCAGCGGCCAGCCGCTGTTCCGGGCGCAGGTCACCATTGTCTGCATCACCACCGGCGGCAAGCCTGCGCGGCTTCCGGCAGAGATTCGCGCATTGCGGTAACATTTGGCGCGCGCCCGCCTGTTTTGATGGCCTTTGCCATTGAACTGGGCTAGCCTTTTGCCAAATAAGGCCGGAGAAACGGCCGGGAAATCTTAGAGCAGGCGAATGGAAGCAGAAACTCTGGCGCTGGCACAGGAGATTGATTTCTCCATGTGGGGCCTTTTCGCGCGGGCCACCGTAACCGTGAAACTGGTGATGCTGATGCTGGTCGGGGCCTCGATCTGGTCCTGGGGCATCATCATTCAGAAGATGATCAACTACCGTCTTGCCCGCAGGGAAGCCGATGCCTTTGACCGCGCCTTCTGGTCGGGCAATCCGCTGGATGCGCTGTTCGACCAGATCGGCGCTGAGCCGCCCGGGCAGGCGGCGCGGATCTTTTCCGCGGGCATGACGGAATGGCGGCGCAGCCACCGCAGCGACGGCGGGCTGATTCCCGGCGCGCAGGCGCGCATCGACCGGTCGATGGATGTCGCGATCGCCAAGGAAACCGAGGGGCTGCAAAGCGGTCTTCCGGTGCTGGCCACCGTCGGTTCCACCGCGCCCTTTGTCGGCCTGTTCGGCACCGTCTGGGGCATCATGACCGCCTTTATCGAGATTGCAGAGCAGCAGAACACCAACCTTGCCGTGGTGGCGCCCGGTATTGCCGAGGCGCTGATGGCCACGGGTCTTGGGCTGCTGGCCGCGATCCCGGCGGTGATCTTCTACAACAAGCTGAGCGCGGACAGCGACCGCATCATCGGCGGCTACGAAGCCTTTGCCGATGAGTTCGCCACCATTCTCAGCCGCCAGCTGGATTCCTGAGGGATGGGCGCCGCTGTCCAGCAGCCGCAGGGAGGCGGCGACCGCCGCCGGGGCCGCCGCCGGGGCCGCGGGCGGGTGATGTCGGAAATCAATGTCACGCCTTTTGTCGATGTGATGCTGGTGCTGCTGATCATCTTCATGGTGGCCGCACCGCTGATGACGGTGGGCGTGCCGGTGGAACTGCCCAAGACCGCGGCAGGTGCGCTGCCCGGTGACGAGGAAGAGCCGCTGACCGTCACCATGACCGCGGCAGGCGGGGTGGAAATCCAGACCACGCCGGTGGCGCGTGACGAACTGGTGCCCAAGCTGCGGGCGATTGCGGCCGAGCGCAGCTCGGACCGGGTGTTTCTGCGTGCGGACGGGCGGATTGCCTATGCGGATGTGATGCAGGTGATGGGCGCGCTGAACGCAGGCGGGTTTTCCAATGTCGGGCTGGTGACGGACACCGGCGGCCCGGCCCTGGACGGGCAGCCGTCTGAGGGCGCAGGGCAATAAGCGGGGACGCGGACGGTGCAGACCGGAACCAGGATCTCTCTTGCCGGACACGGGCTTTTGATGGGATGGGTTGTCTTTGGCGCCTGGTTCCCGTCCGAACCTTTGCCGTCCCGGGTGCAGCAGGTGGCGCTGATTTCGGCGGAGCAGTTTGAAAAGCTCAGCCAGCAGCGGCAGGCGCCGCACATCGCCCCCGAACCGGCACCGTTGAATGAGCCGGCCGACGTGCAGCCGGCACCGGAGCCCGCTCCGCAGCCGGATCCGGAGCCGGAAACCGTCCAGCCCGAACCGGTCGCGCCGGCGGCGCCGGATCCGCAGGTGACCGGGATCCCCGAGCCGCAGCCCGAACCGGATGTGCCGGACAGCCCGCCGGCCGCGGCTGAAGAGCCCGAGATTGCTGCGCTGGTGCCGCAGGTGCGGCCTGAAACCGCGCCGCGCCCGGTGGACCGGGTGGCACCGGAGCCTGTTGCGCCGCCGGAGCCCGACACCAGGGTGGACGATATCGTCCAGCCGGAAGTGGCACCGGAGGAGGGCGCCGAGACAGAGCAGGACGTGCAGGAGGCCACCGCGCCCGAGGCCGCCAGCGACCGGATCGTGACCGAAGAGAACGAAGGCGAGGACATTGCAGCCTCTGCCGCGCCGGACGTGTCTGTGCGTCCCAGGACACGGCCAGCCCGGCCGCAGCCGCAGCCGGCGGAGGCGGTGGAAGCGGCCCGGCCGGCCGAACAGGTGCAGCGGAGCGAACAGGAGCAGCCGGCGGCGGCGGATACGCCCTCTGCGGTGGAGGATGCCCTGGCGGAAGCGCTGGCAGGCGGTGCCGATGCCGAGGCGCCGGAACCCTCGGGGCCGCCGCTGACGCTGGGTGAGAAGGATGCCTTGCGCGTTGCGGTTTCGCAGTGCTGGAATGTGGGGTCGCTGTCGACGGATGCGTTGAACACCACGGTGGTGGTGTCGGTGTCGCTGGCGCAGGACGGCAAGCCGGACAGCGGCAGCATCCGGATGCTGTCGAGCACCGGCGGCTCGGCCTCGGCGGCGCAGCAGGCCTTCGGGGCTGCCCGGCGGGCAATAATCCGCTGCGGGGCCAAAGGGTTTAATCTTCCCCCTGAGAAATATTCGCAATGGCGTGATATTGAGATGACATTCAATCCTGAAAGGATGCGGATCAAATGAGGAAAATTCTGGCAGCTCTGCTGATCGGGGCTTCGGCATTGGCCGGGGCAGGCACCGCTGCGGCGCAGACCGGCCCGCTCCGCATCGAGATCGATCAGGGTGTGATTGAGCCCTTGCCCTTTGCGGTGCCGGATTTCGTGCCCGAGACCCCTGCGGCTGCGGAACATGCGGCGCAGATCGCGCGGGTGGTGGCGGCGGATCTCAGCGGCACCGGACTGTTCCGGGAAGTCCCCGCCAGCGCCCATATCTCCAAGGTGACCGGCTTTGACAATGCGGTGAAATACGCGGACTGGAAAGCGGTGAACGCCCAGGCGCTGATCACTGGTGCTGTCAGCGTCACCGGCAACCGGCTGACGGTGCGGTTCCGCGGCTATGACGTGTTTGCCGAAAAGGAGTTGGAAAGCGCGCTGCAGTTCACCGGCACCGCCGGCGGCTGGCGGCGGATGGCACATAAGGTGGCCGATGCCATCTACAGCGAAATCACCGGCGAGAGCGGCTATTTCGACAGCCGGGTGGTTTATGTCTCTGAAAGCGGCCCCAAGAACGAGCGCCGCAAGCGGCTGGCGATCATGGATTACGACGGCGCCAATGTGCAGTATCTGACCAACAGCGCTGCTCTGGTGCTGGCGCCGCGGTTTTCGCCGACCGGCGACCGGGTGCTTTATACCAGCTATGAAAGCGGTTTCCCGCAGATCCATGTGCTGGATGTCGGCCAGGTGCAGCGCAAGATCCTGTCCAGCGGCGACGGCACTATGAGCTTTGCGCCGCGGTTTGCCCCGGACGGGCGCACGGTTGTCTATTCGCAGACCCAGGGCGGCAATACCGACCTTTATGCGATGGATATTGGGAGCGGGCAGCGCAACCGGCTGACCTCGGCGCCGTCGATCGAGACCGCGCCGTCGTTTTCCCCGGACGGCAGCCAGATCGTGTTCGAGAGCGACCGCTCCGGCAGCCAGCAGCTCTATGTGATGCCGGCAGGCGGCGGCGAGGCGCGGCGGATCAGTTTCGGCAAGGGGCGCTATGGCACCCCGGTTTGGTCGCCGCGCGGTGACATGATTGCCTTTACCAAGCAGAACAAGGGCCGGTTCCATATCGGCGTGATGCGCACCGACGGCAGCGAGGAACGCTTGCTGACCGCCTCTTTCCTGGACGAGGGGCCGACCTGGGCCCCCAATGGCCGGGTGATCATGTTCACCCGCGAAAGCCAGGGCAGCACCGGCCGCGCAATGCTGTATTCAGTCGATATCACCGGCCGCAATCTGAAGCCGGTGAGGACGCCGGACGGGGCTTCGGACCCGGCCTGGTCGCCGTTGCAGCGGTAAAAGCAGCGTCAGGGCGGGGATACCCGCATAGAACCACCCCCGGGCTTATGCTAGTTTCGGGTCAAGAAACGCAAAGGGATAGGCAGACGATATGAGCGGTTTGAAATTGGCAATGGCGGCAGTGGCCGTGCTGGGGCTGACAGCCTGCAGCAGCAACCCCTGGAACGATGATTTGAACGGCAGCGCCGGGGCAGGCGGTGCGGGCGCAGCCGCAGGCGCGCTGGATCCGGCCAGCCCGGCCTACTTCCGGCAGACTGTCGGCGACCGGGTGCTGTTCGGGAATGACCAGTCCAGCCTGTCACCGCAGGCGCAGACGACGCTGCAGGGCCAGGCGCGCTGGCTGGCCCGGAACGCCGATTACGTGGTCACCATCGAAGGCCATGCGGACGAGAAGGGCACCCGCGAATACAACCTTGGCCTGGGGGCGAAACGCGCCAATTCGGCCCGCGAATACCTGATGTCCCAAGGTGTCGCCGGCAGCCGCATCAAGGTGGTCAGCTTCGGCAAGGAGCGCCCGCTGGAAATCTGCTCGGACGAGGTCTGCTATTCCAAGAACCGCCGTGCGGTGACGGTGCTGGCCGGCGGGTTGACGGGGTAATGCCATGAAAGCTTTGCGCACCGCGCTTTTGGCCTCTGTGCTGCTGCTGCCGCTGCCGCTGGCGGCCCAGGATCAGCAGACCCTTGCCGATATCCGCCAGGAACTGACCGTGCTGCATGTCGAGATCCAGCGGCTGAAGCGGGAGCTGTCGACCACTGGCGCGCCGTCGGCGGATCTGTCCGGCAACACCGTTCTGGACCGGGTCGGTGCGATTGAAAGCGAGCTGCAGCGGCTGACCCTGCAGACCGAAGAGCTGGGCCACCGGATCGACCGGATTGTCGCCGATGGCACCAACCGGATCGGCGACCTGGAATTCCGGCTGGTCGAGCTGGAAGGCGGCGATGTCGGCGCCTTGGGCGAAACAACGACGCTGGGCGGCGGTGAACCGCCGGCCGCAGGTGCCGGGGCGGCCCCGGCGGATGAGGAGGCGGCCGCGGGCGGCGAGCTGGCAATCGGTGAACAGGCGGATTTCGATGCCGCCGGAAAGCTGCTGTCCGAGGGGCTTTTCCAGGATGCGGCGGAGAAGTTCGCGGCATTCAATCAGGCCTATCCGGGCAGCCCGCTGGCGCCGGCCGCCGAATTCAGCCGCGGCAAGGCTCTGGATGGCCTTGGCGACACCCGCGAGGCTGCGCGGGCCTATCTAGCGGCCTTTACCGGCAATTCGGCCGGACCGGTGGCGCCAAAAGCGCTGTTTGAACTGGGCGCGGCGCTGGGGCGGCTGGGACAGTCTGACCAGGCCTGCGTGACGCTCTCCGAGGTCGGCGTGCGCTTTCCGGGCGCGGCAGAAGAGGGAGAGGCCGCGGCGGAAATGGCCAAGCTGGGCTGTTCTTGACCGGCGTGCGGCGCGATATTCAGTCCCTGGTGCGGAGCCAGTTCCGCTCCGCGCTTCCTGACCGGCTGGGGATCGCTGTCTCGGGCGGCGGCGATTCGATGGCGCTTTTGCATCTGCTGCACGATTGTTTCGCCAGCGGCGGGGTGGGGCTGTATGCCGCCACTGTGGATCACGGGCTGCGCCCGGAGGCGGCGGCCGAGGCAGCGGCCGCGGGGGCGGCAGCGGCCCGGCTTGGCATCAGCCATGAGGTGCTGCACTGGGAAGACGGGCCGCAGAAGGGCAACCTGCAGAATCAGGCCCGCCAGGCGCGGTATGACCTGCTGACCGGCTGGGCGCGGCGCAATGTCATCCCGGTGCTGGCCCTGGGCCACACCGCCGATGATCAGGCTGAAACGGTGCTGATGCGGATGGCGCGCGCCTCTGGTGTGACCGGGCTGTCGGGCATGGCAGAGCGCCGCATGCATAACGGGGTGACGCTGTTGCGGCCGCTGCTGGATGTAACCCGCGGCGAATTGCGCGAATATCTGGAAAACCGAGGTATCGCATGGTCCGAAGACCCAAGCAACGAGGATACCAGATTCGAACGGGTCCGGATGCGCCGGGCGCTGGAGCAACTGGCACCGCTGGGGTTGACCCCTGCGGTCTTTGCCAAGATTGCCCGCAACATGGCCAAAGCCCGCGAAGCGCTGGACTGGTACGTGTTCCTTGCCGCCCGCGACCTGGCGCATGTGCAGGCGGGGGCGGTTGTCCTGTGCCAGCGCAAGTTCCGAACCTTGCCCAGTGAAATCAGCCACCGGCTGCTGGTGCGCGCCTTTCAGTGGATTTCCGGAGCCGCCTACCCGCCGCGGCAGGTGCCGATGGAAAAAGCCGTGCTGGCGGCCCGCAATGGCGGATCGGCCACCCTGGCGGGCTGCCGCCTGGTCACCACCAGCAAACAGATCTGGATCTGCCGCGAGTTTAATTCGGTGCGCGGCGAGGTGTCCCTGCCGGGGCAGGCTTGGGACGGCAAATGGAAGGTTTATGGCGGCGACGCAAAGGGTTGCGAGGTCCGCGCACTGGGTGAAAAGGGACTGCAGCTCTGCCCAGGCTGGCGTGCCGCGGGGGTGCCGGGCGCCGTGCTGCAGGCCACCCCGGCGCTTTGGCGGGGCGGGGAATTGGCGGCTGCACCGGCGGCCGGATTGGCCAATGGCTGGTCGGCGGAAACCGCCGGATCCGAAGAAGAGTTCTTTGCATCCCTTTTATCGCATTGAACCTGCCCGAATGATCCTTATTTTAAGCACAACGCAGGCGGTCCGTGTGGTACGCCTATCTGATAGGGAGAACTTTCCTTGGGCAACGCTCGCAATATCGCCTTCTGGGTTGTTCTGTTTCTGCTGATTCTGGCGCTGTTCAATTTGTTCAGCGGTTCCGGCAGCACGATGCAGAGCCGTGAACGCACTTTCTCGGACTTCGTCAGCTCGGTTGAGACCGGCAAGGTCAGCACCGTCACACTGGACGGAGAACAGGTGCGCTACACCACGACCGATGGGCAGAACTATGTCACCATCAAACCGGCCGATGCCGAAGTCACGGCGCTTCTGATCGACAAGAACATCCCGGTGCGCGCTGAAAAGCAGCAGCAGTCGGGCTTTCAGTCCTTCCTGGTCACGCTGCTGCCCTTCCTGCTGCTGATCGGTGTCTGGATCTATTTCATGAACCGGATGCAGGGCGGCGGCAAAGGCGGCGCCATGGGATTCGGCAAGTCCAAGGCCAAGATGCTGACCGAAAAGCACGGCCGGGTGACATTCGACGATGTGGCCGGCATCGACGAGGCCAAGGAAGAGCTGGAAGAGATCGTCGAATTCCTGCGCAACCCGCAGAAATTCTCGCGTCTCGGCGGAAAAATCCCCAAGGGCGCGTTGCTGGTCGGCCCTCCGGGCACCGGTAAGACGCTTCTGGCCCGCGCCATCGCCGGCGAGGCCGGTGTGCCGTTCTTCACCATTTCCGGGTCCGACTTTGTGGAAATGTTTGTCGGCGTCGGCGCCTCCCGCGTCCGCGACATGTTCGAGCAGGCCAAGAAAAACGCGCCCTGCATCGTCTTTATCGACGAGATCGACGCCGTCGGCCGCCACCGCGGCGCCGGCTATGGCGGCGGTAATGACGAACGCGAACAGACGCTGAACCAGCTGCTGGTCGAGATGGACGGGTTCGAGGCCAATGAAGGGGTAATCATTCTGGCGGCGACCAACCGCAAGGATGTTCTGGACCCGGCTCTGCTGCGTCCCGGCCGCTTTGACCGCAACGTGACCGTCGGCAATCCCGACATCAAAGGCCGGGAGAAGATTTTGGGTGTGCATGCGCGCAAAACGCCGCTGGGTCCTGACGTGGATCTGCGCATCATCGCCCGCGGCACCCCCGGTTTCTCGGGGGCGGATCTGGCCAACCTGGTCAACGAGGCGGCGCTGATGGCGGCCCGTGTCGGCCGCCGCTTTGTCACCATGGAAGATTTCGAATCGGCCAAGGACAAGGTGATGATGGGGGCCGAGCGCCGCTCGATGGTGCTGACCCAGGACCAGAAGGAAAAGACCGCCTACCACGAGGCCGGCCATGCGGTTGCCGGCCTGAAGCTGCCGGAATGCGACCCTGTCTACAAGGCCACGATCATCCCGCGCGGCGGTGCGCTGGGGATGGTGGTGTCGCTGCCGGAAATGGACCGGCTGAACTGGCACAAGAGCGAGTGCGAGCAGAAGCTGGCGATGACCATGGCGGGCAAGGCGGCCGAGATCATCAAATATGGCGATGACCATGTCTCCAACGGCCCGGCCGGGGATATCCAGCAGGCCAGCCAGCTGGCCCGCGCCATGGTGATGCGCTGGGGCATGTCCGACAAGGTCGGCAATATCGACTATGCCGAGGCGCATGAAGGCTATTCAGGCAACACCGCCGGCTTCTCGGTCTCCGCCCATACCAAGGAGATGATCGAGGAGGAGGTGAAGCGCTTCATCAAGGAAGGCTATGACCGCGCATTCCAGATCCTCAGCGACCATCAAGAGGAATGGGAACGACTGGCGCAGGGACTGTTGGAATACGAGACGCTGACCGGTGAGGAGATCAAGCGCGTCATGAACGGCGAGCCGCCGCAGGCGGGCGATGACGAGGACGGCGGAGAGGACCCGGGCAATGCCTCGGTCACCGCAATTCCCAAGGCCAAGCCGAAAAAAACGCCGCCGGAAGGCGGCATGGAGCCCGAGCCGACGGCGTAAGGATCCGAAACTGAGATTGAACCGTCCCGGAAACCAGCAGCGGTTTCCGGGACGGTTCATTTTGGCAGGGCAGCGGGGG
>NZ_JBVVXU010000018.1:0-103740 GCF_055902035.1 Leisingera sp. SA215
ATCTCACCTGAGTGGCTCCCGGCGATTTTCCTGCGGAAAACCGCCTGCCGCCACCAGACGGCAAAGCCGTCTTACTCGGTGATTTTCGACACGACGCCGGCGCCGACGGTGCGGCCGCCTTCGCGGATCGCGAAACGCAGGCCGTTTTCCATCGCGATCGGGGCGATCAGTTCAACGTCGAACTTCAGGTTGTCGCCCGGCATCACCATCTCGGTGCCTTCCGGCAGGGTCACGGTGCCGGTCACGTCGGTGGTGCGGAAGTAGAACTGCGGACGGTAGTTCGCAAAGAACGGCGTGTGACGGCCGCCTTCTTCCTTGGTCAGGATATAGGCTTCGGCTTCGAACTTGGTGTGCGGGTTCACCGACTTCGGTGCGCACAGAACCTGGCCGCGCTCAACACCGTCGCGGTCGATGCCGCGCAGCAGGGCGCCGATGTTGTCGCCGGCTTCACCGCGGTCCAGCAGCTTGCGGAACATTTCCACACCGGTGCAGGTGGTGGTCTGGGTGTCGCGGATGCCGACGATTTCGATCGAATCGCCAACGTTGATCACGCCGCGCTCGACACGGCCGGTCACAACGGTGCCGCGGCCGGAGATCGAGAACACGTCTTCAACCGGCATCAGGAACGGCTGGTCAACAGCACGCGCCGGGGTCGGGATGTATTCGTCGACAGCCGCCATCAGCGCCTTGATCTTCTCTTCGCCGATTTCAGGCTTGGTGCCTTCCATTGCGGCCAGAGCCGAACCGGCGATGATCGGGATATCGTCGCCCGGGTAGTCATAGGACGACAGCAGCTCGCGGATTTCCATTTCCACCAGCTCCAGCAGCTCTTCATCGTCGACCTGGTCGACTTTGTTCATGAAGACAACCATGTGCGGGATGCCGACCTGGCGGCCCAGCAGGATGTGCTCGCGGGTCTGCGGCATCGGGCCGTCAGCAGCGTTCACAACCAGGATCGCGCCGTCCATCTGCGCCGCGCCGGTGATCATGTTCTTCACATAGTCAGCGTGGCCGGGGCAGTCGACGTGGGCATAGTGGCGGGTGTCGGTCTCATACTCGACGTGGGCGGTCGAGATGGTGATGCCGCGGGCTTTTTCTTCCGGTGCGCCGTCGATCTGGTCGTAGGCTTTGAAGTCACCGAAGTATTTGGTGATTGCTGCGGTCAGCGTGGTTTTGCCGTGGTCAACGTGGCCGATGGTGCCGATGTTGACGTGCGGTTTTGTACGCTCAAACTTTTCCTTAGCCATTCCTTAGGCGCCCTTTTGAAACAGGGGTCATGCATTGACCCGGTTACCTCTGCGCGGGCGGATTATTTGGTTTGAGCGGAAAAATCAACCCGTTCCTGCTTGACGGAGACGGAATTCGCACGGCTAGCCGGCTGCCGCCGGCGCGGCAGCATCCGCAGCGGCGCCGCTGCCGGGGGCCGCCGCCGGGCGCGGTGCGAACCATCCCTCTTCCTTGTGCTGCTCCGCCATCCATTCCTCGACTTTGTCGGCAATATTGACCGCCAGCCCCTGGATCTGCTGTTCCTTGGTGCGCGCATGGCCGGACCCCAGCAGCGCGCTTTCGCCCGTGGTGCTTTCAAAGATCTCCATCTGGTGCTTCTTGGCCAGGAATTTCTTTTCCGCCACGTCATAGACAAAGACGTTCACCACCACGGCGCTTTTGGGCGAGAACAGCACCGGCACGCCGGGCGGCGCCAGCATGAACCCTTCCAGCGTTACGGCCACATCATATTCCTGCGCGCCCTGATACCGGCGCAGGCGGGTTTCCAAGGCGTTCTTGATCGCCGCATCCCATTCGCTGTGATCCGCATTACGGGACAGCGGCCATTGCAGCGCTTTCTCAGTATAGACATGCGTTACCCGCGCCTGAAACGCGCCGAGGTCCTCGGGCGCTTCGTCGAGCCGGGTTTCACCGCAGGCGGCGAGCAAGCCAAGTGCTGCCAGAATGGAAAGAATGCGGATCATGGACACCCCCAAAGGAAATTCGGTCCCGCCCAGATAGCCGGGTAAAGCGCAGCGGGTAAAGGTCTGGAAACAGCCCCCCCCGCGCAGGTGGCGCGGGGGGCACAGAGTGAAGCGGAACAATGCCGCCCTATTTGAACTTGTAGTCGCGCGGGAAGCCGTGCGGCGGGCGCTTGCCGATCCCGGCCCGCTTGCCCAGCCATTGGCTGAGGTCGGCCTCGTGCCGGGTCTTGCCGCCGCCCATTTCCCACTTAAGGCCGTCATCCCAGTTGAATGTGGTGATGTCGCTGAGACCGCCGTCCAGTTCCAGCGCCCCCTGCTTGCCGCGAGCCATGTTGTATTTCTGCAAGCGCACGCCTTTGCCGCGGGTGAGTTCCGGCATCTCCTCGACCGCGAACACCAGGAACTTGCCATTTTCCGAGACAATGGCGACGTGGTCGCCTTCGACCGGGATACAGATCTTGGCGTGGTCGTCATCCTTGACGTTCAGCACCTGCTTGCCGCTGCGGGTCTGGGCGACGATTTCCTTTTCGGCGCAGATGAAACCGTTGCCCGCATCCGAGGCGACCAGCAATCGGCCCTCGGGGTTGTGGATCAGAAGGTCGACGATCTCAGCTTCGTTGGGCAGATCGACCATCAGACGCAGCGGTTCGCCCATGCCGCGCCCGCCCGGCAGATTCGAGGCTGACAGCGTGTAGAAACGGCCGTTGGAGCCGAACACCAGCAAACGGTCGGTGGTTTCCGCATGGAAAACAAAACGCGGGCCGTCGCCGTCCTTGAACTTCAGTTCGCGGCTGAGGTCGATATGGCCGGTCATGGCCCGGATCCAGCCCATCTGGCTGCACACAACAGTGATCGGTTCGCGGTCGATCATCGCTTCCAGCGGGACATCCTCGACCTCGCCCGCTTCGGCAAAGCGGGTGCGGCGGGCGCCGCCGGCGTAGTCCTTGCCGAACTGCTTCTTGGTCTCTTTCAGCTGCTCGGAAATGCGGGACCACTGCAGCCCCTCCGAGCCCAGCAGTTCGACCAGCCCGGCGCGTTCCGCACGCAGGGCGTCGCGTTCGCGGACCAGTTCGATCTCTTCCAGTTTGCGCAAAGACCGCAGGCGCATGTTGAGGATCGCCTCGGCCTGCACTTCGGTCAGTTCGCCGGCGCCCTGGGCCGGAGTGATGTAATCGGCTTCGGTAAAGGCGCGCGGGTGGTCCGCGCTCCAGTCCTCCCGGATCAGGGCGGCCTTGGGGTCCTCGTCATAGCGGATGATGTCGATCACCCGGTCGAGGTTCAGGAAGGCGATGATGAAACCTTCCAGCACCTCCAGCCGGTGGTCGATCTTTTCCATCCGGTGCTGCGAGCGGCGCTGCAGCACGTCGCGGCGGTGGTCGAGAAAGGCGCGCAGCACCTCTTTCATCGAGCAGACCTTGGGGGTCACCCCGTCGATCAGCACGTTCATGTTGAGGCTGAAGCGGATTTCCAAGTCCGAGTTGCGGAACATCATGTTCATCAGAACCTCGGGGTCCACGTTCTTGGACTTGGGTTCGAGGATGATGCGGATGTCGTCCGCCGATTCGTCGCGCACATCCGCAAGAATCGGCACCTTCTTGGTCTGAATCAGCTCGGCAATCTTCTCAATCAGCTTGGATTTCTGGACCTGATAGGGAATCTCGGTGACCACGATCTGCCACTGGCCGCGGCCCAGGTCCTCGACCTCATGGGTGCAGCGCAGGCGGAAGGAGCCGCGCCCGGTGCTGTAGGCCTTGGCGATGTTTTCCTTGGGCTCGACGATGACGCCGCCGGTCGGGAAGTCCGGCCCTGGCACGTAGTTCAGCAACGTGTCGTCGCGGGCATCCGGGATTTTGATCAGATGGAGACAGGCGTCGATCAGTTCAGCGATGTTGTGCGGCGGGATATTGGTCGCCATGCCGACCGCGATACCCGCGGCACCGTTGGCCAGAATGTTCGGGAAGGTCGCGGGCAGCACCGCCGGTTCGGTCAGGCGGCCGTCATAATTGTCGCGGAAATCAACCGCGTTCTCATTGAGGCCGTCCAGCATTGCCTCGGCAACAAAGGTCATCCGCGCCTCGGTGTAGCGCGAGGCCGCCGGATTGTCGCCGTCGATGTTGCCGAAGTTGCCCTGGCCGTCCACCAGCGGGTAGCGGACGTTGAAATCCTGCGCCAGGCGCGCCATCGCGTCATAGATCGCGGCGTCGCCGTGCGGGTGGAAGTCCCCCATGGTGTCGCCGGAGATCTTGGCCGACTTTAGAAAACCGCCAGAGGAGCTGAGCCGCAGGCGGTTCATCGCATAGAGAATCCGCCTATGCACCGGCTTCAGCCCGTCGCGCGCATCCGGCAGCGCCCGGTGCATAATAGTGCTGAGCGCATAGGTCAGATAGCGCTCGCCAATGGCGCGGCGCAGCGGTTCCAGGATTTCGCCTTGTTCGGGGGCGGACGGCATGTCGGGGTCTTCTACCAGATCGGTCATGGATTGGTGATACTGCCGACGCCGGAATTGGTAAAGCGGGCGCAGGCGAAATTCGCACTGTCCTGCGCCGCTCCAGCTGCGGCAGATGCGGTTTGGGGGAGAAGCCGGCCGACTCTCCCCTGTTTCCGCGGCCTTAACCTGCCCTAGATAAAAAGGAACCAGGCAGCAGCGCCGCGCGTTTTTTCTTGAACAAATGCAATTCTGTGCAGCTGCCCGCGTGGTGGTACTAGGGGGACCGGTTATGTCGCGATTTATTATTGTCTCTTTCGCTTTTCTGGGCTGGGGCTTTTATGAACTCAGCGGGGGGGCTGACTTCGAGCCGCGCAAGGAGCGGCCGGACACCCTGGAAATTGCCAAAGCGGCCTTTGCCGCACCGGGTGAGACCGGGCAGGACAGCCGCAGCAGCCGTGGCGGCGAGAATGCCAAATCGCTGATTCGCAACGTGACTTTTCGCCCGACCGGCAGGGAGCAGGAGGCAGCAGAGCCTGTGCGGCCGGCCGCAGACCCGCAATTGCAGTCGCGCGTGGCGCTGCGGCAGATCACACAAGCCGGTCTTGCGATCAGTGACAGCAGCACCGGGTTTCCGGCGGTTGCGGGGCACGCCGGTCCGGACGGCCCGCTGCAGCTGGCATCGCTGGAAGGCGGAATTTCCGGGATTCAGGCCGCCTCTGCAGGATCTGAGATGCTGGCTGAACCCAGGCCAGAACCGGATAAAGACATCCGCCAGATCAGAGCGTCGCGGGTCAACATGCGCCAGGGGCCGGGCACCAATTATCCGGTGATTGCGCGCCTCCTGGGCGGGGACGAGGTCATCGTGTTTGAGGACAGCGGCACCGGCTGGCTGCACCTGCGAGCACCCGGCAAGGGCAAGGCCGGCTGGATTGCCGCTTCCCTGGTGAGCAAGAAACGCCCATAACTGCGGCGGAGCATTCCCGGGGCAAGAGGCGGCTGCATGAAAAAATCCATCCTGATTACAGGCTGCTCCTCGGGGATCGGCCTGGATGCAGCCCGCGGCATGCGCGAGCGCGGCTGGCGGGTGTTTGCCTCCTGCCGGCAGCAGCGCGACTGCGACCGGATGCGTGCAGAAGGGTTCGAGAGCCCGCGGATCGATTACACCGATCCGGAGAGCATCACCGCAGGCCTTGGCGAAGTGCTGGACGCCACCGGCGGCACCCTTGACGCCTTGTTCAACAACGGGGCCCACGGGCTGCCGGGCGCGGTGGAGGACTTGCCGACCGACGCATTGCGCACCATCTTCGAAGCGAATTTCTTCGGCTGGCACGAGCTGACCCGGCAGGTGATACCGGTGATGCGCCAGCAGGGGCACGGGCGGATCGTGCAGAATTCCTCAATCCTTGGGTTTGTCAGCTTTCCCTGGCGGGGCGCCTATGTAGCGACCAAATACGCGTTGGAGGGGCTGACCGACACCTTGCGGGTGGAATTGAAGGGGACCGGCATCCACATGGTGCTGATCGAGCCCGGTCCGGTCACCTCGAAAATCCGCGAAAAGTCGATCCCGCATTTCGAGCGTTTTATCGACTGGAAGGCCTCGCCATTGCGCGATCTCTACGAATCCCGCCTGCTGAAGCGGCTTTATGAAAGCAAGGGACCGGACCGGTTCGAGCTGCCTGCGTCTGCGGTTACGGCCAAGCTGGCGCACGCCTGCGAATCCCGCCGTCCGCGCGAACGCTATTTCGTCACCACCCCGACCCATATCGCGGGGTTCCTGCGCCGGATCCTCAGCACAAGGGCAATTGACCGCATCCTGGTGAAGCTCGGATAGCGGATTCACGGTCGCCAACGGACCGGACGCAGGGTAGAGGAAGGCACAGAATTGATGCGCCTATGAGGGACAATATGAGCGATCCGCTGTACTATCTGGGACTGGCGGCTGTTGCCGCCGTGGTTGTGGCACTGGTCGTCGGCATCGGCGGCTTTGGCAAAGGCGGCGAGTTCAACCGCAAGAACGCAAACAAGATGATGCGCCTGCGCATCCTGTTTCAATTCATTGCGGTAGTGGTTCTGCTGGCCTACGTCTATCTGCGCAGCAAGGGAGGATAACCTGCAATGGTCGTTCTGAACAAAATCTACACCCGCACCGGCGACAAGGGTGAAACCGCACTGGGCAACGGCGATCGCGTGGCCAAGCATTCGGCGCGGGTCAATGCCTATGGCACCTCGGATGAACTGAATTCTTTTGTCGGCGTGGCACGGCTGGAGGCCGAGGGCGACATGGATGCCGCATTGGCCCGCATTCAAAACGATCTGTTCGATCTGGGCGCCGATCTGTGCCGGCCGGAAATGGAAAAAGACGCCGAGGCTGAATACCCGCCGCTGCGGGTGGCCGTGGCGCAGGTTGAGCGGCTGGAAGCAGAGATCGACGGCATGAACAAGGACCTGGGTGCACTGCGCAGCTTCATCCTGCCGGGCGGTTCGAAACTGGCGGCGCATCTGCACGTCTGCCGCACCGTTGCCCGCCGCGCCGAACGGCTGGCCACCGACCTTAGCACTTCTGAGGAGGTGAACCCGGCTGCGGTCAAATACCTGAACCGGCTGTCGGACTGGTTTTTTGTCGCAGCCCGCGCGGCGAACAACGGCGGCAAGGACGATGTCTTATGGGTTCCGGGCGCCAACCGCTGATTCCCCTGCCTGCGGCCTGATTCGCGATTTCGTGCCGGTTTTCGGCCGATCCCGCGGGCAACGCGTCATTTGCCTGCCCGCGGCGGCGTTAATCCGGCAGGCAATTTTCCCTCCGGAAACATTCTTGCAAAAATGATGTTCCAAATCCGCAAACGCGACGTCGGCGTGCGCTAACGTGACGATTTTGCCCTGTTGCAGGCGCACACCAGCCGGTATCAACGCAGCGAGAGCATGGAGGGGAGTCGCCCAAAGGCGGCTTGCCGTTTGTTAAGGAGAGAACGCAAAATGAAGGTACTTGTGCCTGTCAAGCGCGTGATTGACTACAACGTGAAGGTCCGCGTCAAAGCGGACGGCAGCGGTGTCGATCTCGCCAACGTGAAGATGTCGATGAACCCCTTCGACGAAATCGCCGTCGAAGAAGCCATCCGTCTGAAAGAAGCCGGCAAGGCTGACGAGGTGATTGCGGTTTCGATCGGCGTGAAGCAGGCCCAGGAAACCCTGCGCACCGCGCTGGCGATGGGCGCCGACCGCGCCATCCTGGTTGTTGCTGCCGACGACGTGCATACCGATATCGAGCCGCTGGCGGTTGCCAAGATCCTGGCCAAAGTGGTCGAGGAAGAACAGCCGGGCGTCGTGCTTTGCGGCAAGCAGGCGATCGACAACGACATGAACGCAACCGGCCAGATGCTGTCGGCGCTCTTGGGCTGGTCCCAGGGCACCTTTGCCTCTGAACTGGACATCGAAGGCGACAGCGCCAAGGTGACCCGTGAGGTCGACGGCGGCCTGCAGACCATTTCCGTGAAGATGCCCGCCATCATCACCGTGGACCTGCGCCTGAACGAGCCGCGCTATGCGTCGCTGCCGAACATCATGAAGGCGAAGAAAAAGCCGCTGGCCGAGAAAACCGCCGCCGACTACGGCGTCGACGTCACGCCGCGCCTGGAAATCGTCAAGACCGAAGAGCCGCCGGCACGCGCCGCAGGCATCATGGTCGGTTCCGTCGACGAGCTGGTTGAGAAACTCAAAGAAGCGGGGGCTGTGTAATGGCTGTTCTTCTCCTTGCTGAAGTGACCGACGGCGCGCTGGCGCTGGACGCAACCGCAAAAGCCGTGGCCGCTGCCTCCAAGCTGGGCGACGTGACCGTTCTGGCCGCTGGCGCCTCCGCTGCTGCGGCTGGCGAAGAAGCTGCCAAGATCGCAGGCGTTGCCAAGGTACTGGTTGCCGAGGACGCATCGCTGGGCCACCGCCTGGCGGAGCCGACCGCGGCGCTGATCGCCGGCCTGGCCTCCGACTTTGAGCACATCGTTGCACCGGCCACCACCGACGCCAAGAACGTTCTGCCGCGCGTTGCCGCGCTGCTCGACGTGATGGTGATCTCGGACGTGTCCGGCATTGTCGACGGCAGCACCTTCGAGCGCCCGATCTACGCCGGCAACGCGATCCAGACCGTGAAGTCGAACGACGCCAAGAAAGTCGTCTCGATCCGCACCGCGTCCTTTGATGCAGCCGGCGACGGCGGGTCCGCTTCGGTCGAAACCATCTCGGCCGCGGCAAACCCGGGCCTGTCCGAATGGGTCGAAGACAAGGTTGCCGCAAGCGACCGTCCCGAGCTGACCTCGGCCGGCATCGTTGTTTCCGGCGGCCGCGGCGTTGGCTCCGAGGAAGACTTCAAACTGATCGAAGGCCTGGCCGACAAGCTGGGTGCCGCAGTTGGCGCCTCCCGCGCTGCCGTCGACTCGGGCTACGCCCCGAACGACTGGCAGGTCGGTCAGACCGGCAAGGTTGTTGCCCCGGACCTGTATATCGCTGTCGGCATCTCCGGCGCGATCCAGCATCTGGCCGGCATGAAGGACTCCAAGGTCATCGTGGCGATCAACAAGGACGAAGAAGCACCGATCTTCCAGGTTGCCGACTTCGGCCTGGTTGCCGACCTGTTCGACGCCGTCCCGGCGCTGACCGCGAAACTGGGCTAAGCCCTGTCCGGCAACCGACCAATCAGAAAAGGCCCGCCATCCGGCGGGCCTTTTTGCGTCCCATACCAGCGGTGCGCTTATTTCCGGATCAGCGGCGTAAGACGGTCTGCCAGAGCACCGGCAATCCGCAGGTGTTCCTTCGGGCCGATCATATGGCGGGCGGCAGGCAATTCCATTTGACCAAAGATCATGCCGCCGATGTCCTGTGCAACCGCCGCCGAAGAGGCTCTGAGCTCCAGCACTCCTTGCACCTTGGGGCGCAAGGCATCGGCCATGAACCGGTCGACCAGGACCGGTTCCTCAGGAAAGCCGGCTTCGGCATCCAGCTCATAGCGGAGCCATAGCAGCAGAACACGGCCTTCAAGTGCCTCGACCAAAACACTCATCCGCTCAATCCAGCTGCGCTGCAGCTGTTCCTGCACCTGCGCAAACCGCTGGCCGGAGATGTCCCGCAGGGTGCACAGCAGATGCTTGTTGAAATGAAAATCCGTGAAATCCACTTCCGGGTAAAGCGTCTTGAGGGCCGCGTGGGCCTGCAGAAACCGGTCATTGCGGCGCGGGTGCACCCGGTAATAGGGGTTCGAGATGTTCTGCGCGCCCAGCATCTGCACCACAGATACATCCGCCTGCCTGGCAATCCCGATCAGGGAGTCATCCTGCGCGAAACTGTCCAGCCCGGCATTCACACTGCCCAGGTTGATGCAGTCCAGTCCAAGCTGAGTTTGGAGGGAGTCGACAAAGGGAAATTCAACGAATCGCCCGTAAACTTCGGTTCCACCAAGAAACGCGACATAGGGCTTGTCCAGGGACCGTTGCGGGCCCCGGACCAGCAGCCTGGAACGCCCATATCTGCATGGTTCCCCCGAAAGCGCCCCCGCGCTTTTGAGTTCATAGCTCATTTCACCACCATTTTTCACCCGAGACTCACCTTGCCTTGCAAGGATTTCAAATTCCCTAAAGTGAGAATTTGCCTTAAATCCATCCCGGCTGCCCTTGTGCCTGCCCTTCGCCCGCCAGTAAGGTTGCGGCAGATATTTCAGGAGCCTGTGGCATGGAAATTCAGAAGGTTGGAGTGATTGGCGCCGGGCAAATGGGCAATGGCATAGCCCATGTTCTGGCGCTTGCCGGGTATGAGGTCGTGCTGAACGACGTCAGCCAGCAGGCGCTGGACGGGGCTCAGAGCCTCATTCACAAAAACTTGGCCCGCCAGGCTAGCAAGGGAAAGATCCCCGAGGCCGAGGCGGAAGCTGCGCTGGCGCGTATCACCCTGTCTCTGAAGCTTGCCGATGTTGGCGCAACCGATCTGGTGATCGAAGCCGCCACCGAGCGGGAAACCGTGAAACAGGCCATTTTCGAGGATCTGCTGCCGCATCTGCAGCCGCACACGATCCTGACGTCCAACACGTCGTCGATCTCGATCACCCGGCTGGCCAGCCGCACCGACCGGCCGGAACGCTTCATGGGGTTCCATTTCATGAACCCGGTGCCGGTGATGCAACTGGTTGAATTGATCCGCGGGATTGCCACGGATGAGCCCACCTTCAACGCTTGCCAGGAAGTCGTCGCACGCCTGGGCAAGACGTCTGCCAGTGCGGAAGACTTCCCGGCCTTCATCGTCAACCGGATCTTGATGCCGATGATCAACGAGGCGGTCTATACGCTTTATGAAGGGGTTGGATCGGTCAAATCGATCGACGAATCGATGAAACTGGGGGCGAACCACCCGATGGGGCCGCTGGAGCTGGCGGATTTTATCGGCCTGGATACCTGCCTGGCAATCATGAACGTGCTGCATGACGGGCTGGCGGATACCAAATACCGCCCCTGCCCGCTGCTGACGAAATACGTCGAGGCCGGCTGGCTGGGCCGCAAGACTGAGCGCGGGTTTTATGACTACCGCGGCGAAACCCCGGTCCCGACACGCTGACCTGAACCGGCAGGAGGGGGCCAGCCCCCTTCTTGCCCGCACAGCCAGTTCTCCTCCGGGATTTTATTCGCACGGAGCAGAAGCGGGGCGGTCAGTCCTGTTTGCCCAGGTTAAGCGTGTGCTCGCGCAGCCAGGCCATAAAGCCCCGCGGATCGCTTTGCAGTTGTTCCATCTGCGCGTCCGTCAGCGGCTTGCCCACAACCGGCGCCTGCGGCTTGTTGCAGGAGCGGACAATCTCACGCAGTAGCAGCCCCTGACGCAGGATCGGGGAGATCCGGCAGGCAATCTGGTACCAGCGTGAATTGTGGCCTGGGAAGTATATCGGCACCACCCGGGCCCCGGAGCGGCGGATCAGCTGCGCAGTGAAGACATTCCATTCGCGCTCGACCGCCGGGCCGAACCAGCTGTCGGAGGACATAACCACGCCGGACGGGAACAGCGCCACCGCGCCGCCCTGCTTGAGAAAGGTCATCGTCTTGGCCCGCATGTCGACCATCTTGCGTTGGGCTTCGGGGTCATGCGGGAAGGGCACCGGAATCATGAAGGAGGTTGCCGCCTCGTCCAGGCCGGTCAGAACCGAGCGGGTCAGAATACGGTAGTCCAAGCGGCGGCGGCCAATCAGATCCGCAAAAATCATACCGTCGACCATCCCATGCGGGTGGTTGGCGACAATCACCACAGGCCCGTCTTCGGGGATATTATTGATCTGCTCTTCCGGCGTTTGCAGATCGATGCCCATTATGTTGAGCGCCCCCCGCCAGAACTTCTGGCCGCGGTATTCCGCGTTCTGCTTCTCGAATTTGCTGACCATGCGCAGGATGGTCAGTTTCCCGGTGCACCATTCGATGGTCTTGATTGCCAGCGACGTCCAGCGGTCGTCAAAGGAATTGGCATAGGTCAGCGTGCGGCGGTCATAGACCTCGCCCGTTTGATCAGCGGCTTCCGGCGCGGCGCCGGTATTCCTGTCGTGTGCGGTATCCGCCAATGTGCCTTTTCCCGTTCCGTCGCCTGCGCCGAGCTAGTAGCCCTCGCCGAACTTGCCGGCCACAAGGGCCTCCAGCGCATGCGCCAGCGCATCAGCATCGGGCCCCGAAGTCTCGACGTCAATAGTCGTTCCTTTCGAGGCTGCCAACATCAAAAGGCCCATAATACTGTCGCCCGAGGCGGACAGCCCGTCCCTCAGCACCTCTGCCGTTGCGTCAAACGCTTCGACCACCTCGACCAGTTTGGCGGAGGCGCGGGCGTGCAGCCCCTTTTCATTGATAATTTTCAGCGTCTTCAAAGCCATTTATTATGCCTGCTCCCCGTCAGGGTTTACGTTTTGCGCGTTTATGTACTTGCGCCCGGCCTCCATTGCCTGCCGGACCGCATCAGCCACTGGCAGGTGGCGGGATTTTGCCAGTTTGATCAGCATTGGCAAATTGGCACCGTACAGAATACGGCGATCCGCCGGGGCGCAAGCCTTGAGACTGAGGTTGGACGGAGAGCCGCCGAACAGGTCTGTGACCACGACAACGCCGCCGCCGCTGTCCACCTCATTGGCAGCCTTGCAAATCTCATCCTGCTTGTGGTCCCGGTCATCCTCCGGGCCGATGGCAATGGCCATCAGGCACGGCTGAGGACCCACAACGTGTTCCACAGCGGCAAGATACTCCCTTGCCAGCCCGCCATGCGCTACAATCACAATCCCGATCAACCCGGCCTCTCACTTCTTTTGCTGGCCTTGCAGCTCGCGGTGTCTAATTGACACTTGCAGACCATCTTCCGCAAGAGCTTTGGCCAGGGTTTCCGCCATCGTCACCGACCTGTGCTGTCCGCCGGTGCAACCGAAGGCTATCGAAAAATGCGATTTTCCCTCCGCCCGGTAGGCAGGCAGCAGCAGGCGGGTGAGGTCCAGCACCCGGGAGAAAAATGGGGTGAACCGGCTGTCTGACTTAACATAGTCCTGTACCGCCTTGTCCGTCCCGTTGTGCCGGCGCAATTCGGGCCGCCAATAGGGGTTGGCCAGAAAACGGCAGTCGAACACCATGTCGATGCCATGCGGCATTCCACGTTTGTAAGAGAAACTTTGCACCGAAAGTGCGAGCGCCCGGCCTTCGGGCGCGAACCAGCGTTCAATCTCCGCCTTCAGCTGGTGGACATTCATGTCCGAGGTCTCCAGCAGGATATCCGCCCGGTCCCGGATCGGCGCCATCAGATCAAGCTCGCGGCGCACGCCCTCACCCGGCGATTCCGCAGGCGCCAGCGGGTGGCGGCGGCGGGTCTCCGAATAGCGGCGCAGCAGCACATCAGGCTTCGAATCGAGGTACAGCACGGTCAGCTCCACCTCGCGGCGGCCTGACAGCATGTCGATCACATCCAGCAGCGCCCGTGGCGAAAAATCCCGGTTGCGGCTGTCCAGCCCCAGTGCCATCGGGCGCGGTGCCGCAGCAGCATCGATCAGGCCGGGCAACAGCCGGAGCGGCAGGTTGTCGATCGCTTCAAAACCGAGGTCTTCAAGCACGTTGATCGCCGTTGTCCGCCCCGCCCCGGAGGGTCCAGTGACCAGCACTGCCGGGACCGCCTTTTGTTCCGCTTCACGCATCGGGGTCCAAAGCCCCGCATCTGAGATACTGCATCAGGGCCGGAGCGAAATGCGCACCCTCCACCCGCTTGAGCCGAGGCACCTCCTGCCCCAGCAGAAGCGTGTTGTGCCGCATCGGAAGGCGTTCTGTTTCGGCCTCATCCAGGTCCACCAATGCCGCCACCGGTACAGGGCTGCGGATCTGCGCGCGCAGCAGGCCCATGTACCGCGCCTCGATCAGTCCGCGGATCGGCTCTGGGACGCTGGCGACCACCTGCCCGTCCAAAAGCTGCAGCAACACCCGGTCATCGGCAACCAGCTGGGCGCCAAAGGCCATCAGCTGCAGTGCCAGCGCGGATTTTCCCTGCCCGGAGGTGCCAGTGATCAAAAGCCCCCGCCCCTCCATCGCGACGCAGGAGGCATGCAGGATAAGGCTTTCTGTATCAGACATGGCTACACCGGCAGACCAACCACAAACCGCGCCCCCAGCGGTTCCGATGTCACATCCGCCTCAGTCGGGCGAATGTTTTCGGCCCAAACCACGCCGCCGTGCGCCTCGACAATCTGTTTCGAGATTGCCAGACCGAGTCCTGAATTGTTACCGAAATGCTCCACCGGGCGCTGCGAGTAGAAACGTTTAAAGATCTTCGACAACGCCTGCTCCGGGATGCCAGGGCCAGTATCCTCGACCACGATCAGCACCCGGTTGGCACGGCGTCGCGCCCAAACGCGGATGGCGTCGCCCTCCTCGCAGAAGGAGATCGCATTGGTGATCAGGTTGACAAAAACCTGCGCCAATCGTGCTTCAAGGCCTTGCAGCTGAATGGGCTGGGCGGGCAAGTCCGTGATATAATCGATCCCCTTGGCACGTGCATCTTCCCCCAAGTATTGGTTGAGGTTGCCCAGCATGGCCAGCAGATCAAAGTCCTCTTCCTCTTCCTTGACCAGCTCGGCATCCAGCCGCGAGGCGTTGGAAATATCGCTGACCAGCCGGTCCAGGCGGCGGACATCGTGTTCGATCACATCCATCAGCTTTTCGCGCTGGTCATCACGGTGGACCATGCGCAGCGTGCCGACGGCCGATTGCAGGCTGGCCAGGGGGTTCTTGATTTCATGCGCCACATCGGCAGCGAATTGCTCATTGCTGTCGATCCGGGAGTACAACGCTTTGACCATTCCGCGCAGAGCCCGGCTCAGCCGTCCGATTTCGTCCGGCCGGGCAGACAGATCGGGAATCCGGATCCGGCCAGGATTGGACTGGCGGCTGCCGCGCTCTCGGCCAAGCTCGGCTGCCTCGGCGAGATCGGCCAGCGGGTTGGCGATGGTCGAGGCCAGCACCAAGCTTAGCCCGACCGAGACCAGCAGGGCGACGACAAACATCTGCAGCACCCGCTCCTGCTCGCCTCGCACCAGAGCATCCACTTCGCCAGTGGGGGAGGTCAGCGCGATGACGCCGGCTGCCTTGTCATTGTGCATGATCGGCGTTGCCGCGGAGATCACCCAGCTGCCGGTGGTGTCAACCACAGTTTCAATGCCGGTGCCGCCGTTCATGGCCCGGTCGACCAAACCGCCCAGCCGTTCCTCTAAGGCCGGCCCTAACGCGGCGGAATTGGCAGCAGCCGCACCGCCGCCATCAGCGATGCCCCACAAGGCCGAAAGCGCATCGCTGATCAGCGTGCGGCTTTGGCCGCTGTCGTTCAACACGTTCAGGGCATCGCTGCGGTCGACACCCTTGATGCTGGAAATCAGATTGCCGGTGGTGTCGAACACAAAGGCCTCGACGCCGCTGCGCAGGCTGAGCCGCGCCAGGGTGTCCTCCACCTGGATGCCATCACCTGCGGCAAAGCTGACCGCGCCTGCGGCCGGCATTTCGGCCTCAAATACATCCGCTGCCAGCATCGCCTCCGACACCAATGTGCCCGCCCGCTGTTGCACCAGGCTTTGACGCGAGGAATTCAGATACAGGATTCCGGTGACCAGGATGATCAAGGCGATCAGGTTGAAGGTGATGATCTTCCGGGTCAGCGGCGACCCCTTGAGCGAAAAAAGCCCCCGGCGCGCGCGCTTAACCTGCATTTCCCGCGTGACGGATTGCTCAGGGGTGACCCAGTCTTCCCCTAGAACAACATCGCCGTCCTGCTGGCGTTGCGTAATGCTGGTATCGCGCATGCGCGCCCACTCCTTCGGCCCGGAGGCAAACTGCCCCGCTGAAACGTGCCGTTTATTCTTCGTTATAACGGTAACCGATTCCATAAAGGGTTTCGATGGCCGCAAAATCCGAATCTGCGCTGCGCATTTTCTTGCGCAAGCGCTTGATGTGGCTGTCGATTGTGCGGTCGTCGACATAGACTTGATCATCATAGGCCACATCCATCAGCTGGTCGCGGCTTTTTACAAAACCCGGCCGCTGGGCCAGCGCTTGCAGCAGCAGGAATTCGGTGACCGTCAGGGACACGTCCCTGCCCTTCCAGGCGACCGCGTGGCGCAGCGGGTCCATGCGGAGGTTGCCGCGCTCCATGACCTTGGCTTCCGGACTGGCCGTACCTGCCTCATCATTGCCAAGCGCCTCCTGACGGCGCAAAAGCGCCCGGATCCGTTCAACCAGCAGCCGCTGGGAAAACGGCTTTTTCACATAATCATCCGCGCCCATGCGCAGTCCCAAGACCTCGTCGATCTCATCGTCCTTGGAGGTGAGGAAGATCACCGGCATCTGAGATTTCTGGCGCAGCCGCTGCAACAGGTCCATGCCATCCATGCGCGGCATTTTGATATCCAGCACCGCCATGTCCGGCAGCTTCTTATTGAATGCGTCCAGCGCCGCCTGGCCGTCGTTATAGGTTTCCACCTCAAAGCCTTCGGCCTCAAGCGTCATGGAAACGGATGTCAGGATGTTCCTGTCATCATCTACCAATGCAATCTTTGACATCGGAATTGCCCCTAATCTGCTCTGTTATGTTTTGTTTTTTACCACTTTCATCGCCGTTATGGTGCCCCGAATCAATCCCATTTGAAGAATCGGGGCGATCTTTGGTCCCGATTAGGGCAAAAATACCTTAGCGTCTGCTGAACAAGCGGCCACCGGCACCGGCCTAAACTGATGGTTGCGCTAAACATTGCCTTGGTGGCGCTAACTGGGGAGGACCGGCCTGTTCACTGCCCAAAACGACGTGTTAAGACCCAGCCACCGGCAGCGATGCCGTTTTCTATTGCCCCACTGGCGCAGCCGCGCAGCCTGCGTGCCGCCCGCGCCGCCACAGGAGAAAAAACGCATGACATCTGGACGGGTTAACCCGCAATTCCGCCTCGAGGATCAGGGCATCGAGGGTCTGGGGAATGTCTACTACAACTTCATGGAGCCAGCGCTGATCGAAGCTGCTCTGAAACGCGGCGAGGGCACGCTCGGCAATGGCGGCGCATTCCTGGTGACCACCGGCAAATTTACCGGCCGCTCCCCCAAAGACAAGCACGTCGTCAAATCCGACAGCGTCCGCGACTCCATCTGGTGGGACAACAACGCAGCGATGAGCACGGAAGGCTTTGACGCGCTTTATGCCGACATGCTGGAGCATATGAAGGGCAAGGACTACTACGTCCAGGACTTGGTGGGCGGCGCTGACCCGGCCCATGCGATCAATGTCCGCATGGTGACCGAGCTGGCCTGGCACAACCTGTTCATCCGCACCATGCTGCGCCGTCCCGACCGCGAGGACCTGGATGATTTCATCGCTGATTTCACCGTCATCAACTGCCCTGGCTTCCAGGCCGATCCCAAGAAGCATGATTGCCGCTCTGAAACCGTCATCGCGATGAATTTCGACCGCAAGATGATCCTGATCGGCGGCACCGAATACGCAGGCGAGAACAAGAAATCCGTGTTCACTCTGCTGAACTACCTGCTGCCGGAAAAGGGCATCATGCCGATGCACTGTTCCGCCAACCACGCCAAGGGCAACCCGGTCGACACCGCCGTGTTCTTCGGCCTCAGCGGCACCGGCAAGACCACCCTGTCCGCCGACCCCGACCGCGTCCTGATCGGCGATGACGAGCATGGCTGGGCGTCCAACGGCACCTTCAATTTTGAGGGCGGCTGCTACGCCAAGACCATCAATCTGAACGCTGAAGCCGAGCCGGAGATCTATGCCACCACGTCGAAGTTCGGCACCGTGATCGAGAACATGGTTTTTGATCCGGAAACCAAGGCGCTGGATTTCAATGACGACAGCCTGACTGCGAACATGCGCTGCGCCTACCCGCTGCATTACATTTCCAATGCCTCAAAAAGCGCCCGTGGCGGCCACCCGAAGAACATCATCATGCTGACCTGTGATGCCTTCGGCGTGCTGCCTCCGATCTCACGGCTGACCCCGGCGCAGGCGATGTACCACTTCCTGTCGGGCTTCACCTCCAAGGTGGCCGGCACCGAGCGCGGCGTGACCGAGCCGGAGCCGACTTTCTCCACCTGCTTCGGCGCACCCTTCATGCCCCGCCGCCCCGAAGTCTACGGCAACCTGCTGCGTGAAAAGATCGCCCAGCACGGCGCGACCTGCTGGCTGGTCAACACCGGCTGGACCGGCGGCGCCTATGGCGTTGGCAGCCGGATGCCGATCAAGGCGACCCGCGCGCTGCTGACCGCCGCACTGGACGGCTCGCTGGCCGAGGCTGAGTTCCGCAAGGACAGCAACTTTGGCTTTGACGTACCGGTCACGGTGCCCGGCGTGCCGGAAGTGCTGCTGGACCCGCGCCGCACCTGGGACGACCAGGAAGCCTATGACCGCCAGGCGGCCAAGCTGGTTCAGATGTTCTCCGACAACTTCGGCCAGTACCTGCCCTATATCGACGAGGATGTGAAAGCAGCCGCCATCGGCTGATCCCCTTTTCAACATCCCTCCGACTCCTGAAAACCCCGGCCCCGCGCCGGGGTTTTTCATTCCAGGAAATAATTTTTCTAGTAAACGCTTCCTTAACCCCTCCAGCGCAATTCTTCCGCAAAGGCAGCTTTACGGCAGCTGTGCAAAATTTTTCGCCAATTCCGGGGAGAGGTCAGAATGGACAAAGAGGCTTTAACGGTTTTCAACAGCATTTTCAGTTCCGGCAGCGCCTTTGTGTACCGCTGTGCCAATGACGAGAATTTCACGATGAAATTCATGGCCGGGCAAATCGAAAAGCTTTGCGGCTGCCCCAAATCGGACATCCTAGGAAATGCAAAGGTATCCTACGTCAGCTTGACGCACCCCGAGGACATCGACCGCGTCTTTGCCAATGTGGACGCCGCCATCGAAGCGCGGGAGAACTGGGACGTCGCCTACCGGCTGAGCCGGCCGGACGGCACAGCCGCCTGGGTGCGCGAGCGCGGCAATGCGGTCTATGATGACAGTGGCGAAATGGTATACCTTGAGGGGCTGGTGGTGGATGCCTCGGCCGAAGTCAACCTGCGCAAGGAACTCGAGAACACCTTGCGGAAGACCGAAGCGGACAATGCCGAAATCCTCAAGCTGGCAGAGAATATCCTGCGGTCGGTTCAGAAACTTTCGATCCTGGCCATCAATGCGGGTATCGAGGCCGCCCGGGCCGGAAAGGCCGGACAGGGCTTTGCGTTTCTGGCGCGTGAAATCAAGGCGCTGGCCGACGAGAACAACGCTTGGGCAAACCGGATCACGGATCAGATGGCGGGCCGGGACAGCTCAGCCCGCGACAAGATCATGCGCGCACGGGCACCGGATCAGACCTGAAGCGAGCCTGTGACCATGTCCCGGACCTTGACCGCATAGCGGTCAGTCGTGCCGGAGACAAAGTCTGCAAGCGAGTGCATGGCCGTATACGGGTCTTCCACCCCGCGCAAATCCAGATCCACGGCGCGGATCAGCTGCTTCCAGTGGGGGTGTTTCTTGGCCAGCCGTTCCTGATCCCACGCACAGGCAGCGAGATCGGCATAAAGACCCTGAAAGTGATCGAGAAGGCGATGCAGCACCTGGCGGCCGGCAACTTCCAGCTGTGTCTTGCGGCGCGCTGCAAAGATCCGCTCCACCGACAAACGCTGCAGTTCGGAGAAGGAGTCTGCCTTGGCAGAGGCGCCGATCAGATCGCCGTCGAACTCGCCGCTCATAATAGCGTCATAATTATCCATGAACGCCTGCACTGCCGCGCTGGTGGCAGCCCCGATTGATAAGGCACGCAGCAGGGCGACCCGGTCATTCAGCGGCATGGCCGCGTCTTCCTCACGGTTGCGTTTGCCGGTGATGTCCTCCAGTACCGCTGCCACGTCGGAGCGGTCCAGATCGCCGACCGCGCCTGCATCTTCGATGTCCATGATCCGGTAACAGATATCGTCCGCCGCCTCGACCAGAAATGCAAGCGGATGCCGGCGGTACCAGCCTGCACCTTCGCGCAGCATGCCAGTGGCTTCGCATATTTCGTCGAGCAGTCCGGTGTCAGAGGCAAAGACGCCGAATTTCTTGAGGCCTGTATAGGGCGCCGGACCGTCACCGCAGACGGCATCACGCACCAGCCGGGTGCAGGGGTATTTCAGGAAGGCGCCCAGTGTTGCATAGCTAAGCCGCATACCGCCCTCGCGCCGCGCCATTTCCAGCCGCCCGGCGATCCGCAGCCCTTGGGCGTTGCCTTCGAAATGGGCAAACTCAGCCTGCTGGTCCGCCGGGATCCGGGCAGCCAACCCGTTTCCGGACTGAAATTGCGCTGCAAACCAGCCGCCGATGCTGTCCTCGCCTGAGTGCCCGAAGGGCGGGTTGCCGATATCATGCAGCAGGCAGGCAGCCTGCACGTGGCCTGCAATGCGCAAAACCTGATCTGGAGAGATGCGGCCTTCCTGCAGCAGAGCATGGCCGGCACTGGTGCCGAGCGACCGGCCGACGCTGCAGGTCTCCATGCTGTGAATCATCCGGTGATGCACATGGTCGTGGCTGTACAGCGGATGCACCTGGGTCTTCTGCGCCAGACGGCGGAAGGGTTCGGAGAACAGGATGCGGTCATAGTCCTGCAAATAGGCCTCGCGGCCCGGAGCCTCGGGATAGTCTGGACGGCACAGCCGCCCCGGATTCAGCAGCCTGTTCCACTCCATCGCCATTTGCCTGCTCCTTTGCCTGTTTGAAGGCGGTTAAACGGGAGGCCGGGCGGAAATGCAATCGCTTCAGCGCGGCCTGATCCCGGCGGGTTCCAGCTTATGCTCGGGCTCCACGTGAATCACCGGCTGCGCGTCGGGGATGGAGGCCGTCAGCGCGGCCTCGACCCGGTCGCAGATGTCGTGAGCAGCCCGGACAGACATGGCGCCGTCGACCACCATGTGGAACTCGACAAACAGGGCGCGGCCGGCGCGGCGGGTCTTCAGCCCATGCACCTGCATCGCCCCATTGGCGGTAGTATGAATGATCTCCTCGATCCGGGCGCGCTCGCCTTCGGGGGCAGCTGTGTCCATCAAGCCGTTCACCGATGCCGCAATCACCAGCCAGCCTTCGCGCAGGATATTGATCGCAACCAGGATTGCCAGCAGCGGGTCAAGCACTGCCCAGCCGGTGGCCAGCGCCAGCACCAAGCCGGCCAATACCCCGGCCGAGGTCCAGACATCGCTCATCAGATGCCGCCCGCCCGCAGACAGCGCCGGTGAATGCAACCGGCGTCCGGCCTGCAGCAGCATCCGCGCCCAAGCTAGGTTCACCCCCATTGCCACCGCATTGACCACCATTCCCGCTGCGCCCCATTCGGCTGCGGCCGGGCGGCTCAATGCATTCACGGCTTCATGCACAATCACCAAAGCGGCGATGACAATCATGGTGCCTTCAGCCACAGCAGAGAAATATTCAGCCTTGTGATGGCCATAGGGATGGCCCGCATCCGGCGGCCGCTGGGCGTAGCGCACGGCAAACCAGGCCATTACGGCGCCGCCGATATTCACCAGCGACTCCATTGCATCCGACAGCAGCGCGACCGACCCGGTCATCATCCAGGCTGCCGCCTTCAACCCCATGACCGCCAGCGCGATCAAGATCGAGCCTGTTGCAAGCTGCTCCGCGCTCAGCCTTTGGTGCATGGTCCGTTCCTCCAGCCCCTGATCACATCAGCAAGCCGCGGCGCAGCAGATTCACCCCTGCAATCAGCAGAACCACCAGCGTTGCACGGCGGAACAGCACTTGGTCGATCCGGTCATGCAGCTGCCCGCCCACCCACATGCCTGCCACGGCCGGCACAATCAGTGCCAGCGAGAACGGTGCAGTATCCGCCCGCATCACACCTGAGCCGATATGCGCCGCCAGCAACGCCACGGCTCCAAGGCCGTAGATCACTCCCTGAACGCGGATTTGCTCTGTCTTTTCAGTGCCGAGCGCAGTCAGGTAGGCAACCGTCGGCGGCCCCCAAATCCCGGAAACCCCGCCAATAAGCCCGGCGACCCCGCCCACGGCAGCTTCGCTGCGGCGGGTTGGCTTGCGGATAGAGAATGTCTTTCCCATCAGCTGGAGCAAGGCAAATCCCGTGACCGGCACCCCGATTGCCAGCAGCAGTGCTTGCTGCGGCAACAGGCGCACGGACTGAGCGCTCAGCAGCATGCACAACAGCCCCGTCAGCAGAAACACCCGGAATTTCCGGATCGAGCCTATCGCGGCCCGCGGTCCTTGACGCAGCGCCTGCATCCCGTTGGCCACCAGTGTCGGAAGAATCAGCCCAGCCAACGCCAGGTCAGGCTGCAGAAACACGCTGAGACCGGAGATGAAGATCATAGGCATGGCAAAACCGATCAGGCCTTTGACCGTGCCCGCCAGCAATGCAATGCCAAAGGCCGCTGCCAGCTCTGCCGGGGAAATGAGAAAAAAGAATGCTGTCATATACCCGATCTACCACATCCGCAGCGTGCTGCACTGGCAAAATGTACGCGCAAGATTTGATCCAAATGCCGCAGCAAGGAGTATTTTTGTTGCGCTGCACCTGCAAAATGATTTACCACCGAGCGACCGGAAAAGGATCTGATTCATGGCCCACGACGGACAGGACTTGCATATGAAACCGACACTCATCCCCGACCTGCTGGCGCTGACCGCCGCATCCCTGGAACCTCTGAACCAGCTGCTTGAGGCCGCCCGCGCCTCGGTCAGAGACATGGTGAGCGAAGATGGCCGTGTCTCCGGCCGCCTGGTCGAGGAGAACCAGGTGGCTGCACACGGGCTGTCATGGCTTGCAACCTATGTCTACAGCCTGCGGCAGATGCAGAAATGGGCCGAGAAGCTGCTAGGTGAAGGCAAGTTCGGCGAAATGGAACAACTGATCCATCAAATCGGCTTTGGCGAATACCTGTCGCAGGTCTATGGCGGCATCCAGATGAACCAAGGCGAGATTATCCGCCTGCAGGATCTGGGCCTTTCCCAGGACGCCCAGAGCGGGCTGATGGTGCCCGCAGTGATGGTGCTCTGCGAGCAGGGCAACAGCCAGGCCGCACGCACCCGTCTGGTAGAGCTGATGGAGGCGCAGGCAGGAGCCACCATGTTCGGCACTTCCGGGCTGGAAGAAGAACTGGAAATGATCCGCGACCAGTTCCGCCGCTATGCGGTTGAAAAGGTCGAACCGCACGCCCATGACTGGCATCTAAAGGATGAGCTGATTCCGCTGTCGGTGATCGAAGAGCTGGCGGAGATGGGCGTATTCGGCCTGACTATCCCCGAGGAATACGGCGGTTTCGGCCTGTCCAAAGCCTCAATGGTGGTGGTATCCGAAGAACTGTCGCGCGGCTATATCGGTGTTGGCTCGCTGGGCACCCGTTCGGAAATCGCGGCCGAGTTGATCCTCTGCGGCGGTACTGACGAACAGAAGGCAAACTGGCTGCCGAAGCTGGCCAGCGCCGAGATCCTGCCCACTGCTGTCTTCACCGAGCCGAATACCGGTTCCGACCTCGGATCTTTGCGCACCCGCGCGGTGAAGGACGAGAACGGCGACTACAAAGTGACTGGCAACAAGACCTGGATCACCCACGCTGCCCGAACCCATGTGATGACCCTGCTGGCGCGCACCGATCCGGATACAACCGACCACCGCGGGTTGTCGATGTTCCTGGCGGAAAAGACACCCGGCACCGATGAGGCCCCGTTCCCGACCGAAGGCATGACCGGCGGTGAGATCGAAGTGCTCGGTTACCGCGGCATGAAGGAATACGAACTGGGCTTCGACAACTTCCACGTAAAGGGTGAAAACCTCTTGGGCGGCGAGGAGAACAGGGGCTTCAAGCAGCTGATGGAGACCTTTGAATCCGCCCGGATCCAGACGGCGGCCCGTGCCATTGGCGTGGCCCAGTCGGCGCTGGATATCGCCATGCAATACGCGCAGGACCGCAAGCAGTTCGGAAAATCTCTGATTAACTTCCCGCGGGTCTCGGGAAAGCTGGCGATGATGGCGGTGGAGATCATGATCGCCCGCCAGCTGACCTATTTCTCGGCCTGGGAAAAGGACCACGGCCACCGCTGCGACCTGGAGGCCGGAATGGCCAAGCTGCTGGGTGCGCGCGTTGCTTGGGCTGCTGCGGACAACGGACTGCAGATCCACGGCGGCAATGGCTTTGCGCTGGAATACAAGATCTCACGCGTTCTTTGTGACGCCCGGATCCTCAATATTTTTGAAGGGGCTGCGGAAATTCAGGCTCAGGTCATCGCCCGCCGCCTGCTGGGTTAACCTGCTTCAGTCCCCAGCTGCGAACGTACCCCTTCTGGCCCGGCGCTTGCGCCGGGCTTTCCCATTTCCCTAAAATGCCCCTCGGAATGCGGCCTGTTTGCAATGAACGCCCGGAACTGGACTATTTCCAATCCGGGTTGTTCGCACCTTCACGATTCTTGGTTAATAAGAGGACATGACACGTTTGCGCCTCTTCCTGTTCCCGCTGCTCCTGCTGATTTCCGCCTGTGCTTCTGCCGTTCCGTCGGAGCACGCCCCCCGCATCCTGGCAATCGGGGATTCGCTGCTGGCCTGGCACAGCCTGGCCGGGAAATCCATCTCCGACACCGTGGCGCGGGAACTGCAGGAACCGGTGGTCGACCGCTCCGTTTCTGCCGCGCGCATCATCTACAAGCTGCCGGTTTCCGGTGCGGCCGGCATGCAGATCCGCAAACAGTACCAGCCCGGCAATTGGGACTGGGTGATTGTGAACGGCGGCGGCAATGACCTATGGCTCGGCTGCGGCTGTTTTGCCTGCAACCGCAAACTGGACAAACTGGTCTCTAAGGACGGGCGCGCGGGCGCGATTCCCGGAATGCTGTCGGAATTGCGTGCGACCGGCGCCAAGGTGATCTATCTTGGCTATCTGCGCAGCCCCGGAACCGGCTCGCTGATTGAACACTGCCGCGACGAGGGAAACGAGCTGGAAGCCCGCATCGAACGGTTGGCGGAGCTGGACGAGGGCATTCACTTCCTGTCGCTCAGGGACATGGTGCCCTTTGGCGACCGGTCTTATCATGCGCTGGACATGATCCACCCATCGGTCAAGGCCAGCAACGAAATCGGCCGAAGAGTGGCCCAAATCATTCAGGCAAATTAAATGGCGGCTCCCGCCCCTTCAGACGCATTCAAGGAATGCACCTTCTGCATTGGGCCGGGCACCGTACTGCGCACGGCGCAACAGCGTTTTCCTGCTCGGTCCGGCCCGCGCCGCGCATTGCGCGGCGCTATGCCCAACGGGCGCAAGGCATTCACAATGCCGCCGCGGCGGGCGGGAGACGTCACTTTCCATTTCCGGGCGCAGCCTGTCCTGACCTTGCAGCCGAAACCGCATTCCGGCAAGCCCTGCGGGATATGACGCTGGCCGAGGTTTCCGGTGACGTGCTGATCCCCAGCAACGACCAGGGACACGAGATGCTGTTCACGGCCGGCGGCTGAGCAGATGCATCAGCCTTCCGCGCGCCTCGGGCAGCGGCCGGTTGCCCAGCGACGGCGCAAGATGGGACTCCAGAAAATAGCCGGTGGTGCGCAGCGCCTGCAGGATTTCCGCATCTCCGGCATCGCCTTCCCCCAGCATCACCGGGGGCAAGGGCAGCAGCCGGTCTGCCCACTCCCCGGCGCCTTCACGTGAAACAGCCCGGCCCGATTTGGGGGAGACAAATTCCAGCCTGTTCCGCGCCCCGGTGACCGCACAGGCTGTCAGATCAAGCCCAAAGCCCATTTCCTCCAGCAGCCCCAACTCCCAGCGAAGAAAGGCAAGCGGCCAAAGCTCTTCATTGCCCAACAGATCCAGCAACTGTTCACTGCGGGTATAGAGCTCAGGATGCGGTTCGCGTTCAGGCAGGCAGAAGGACAGCAGCGCTGTCACCGTATTCAGCCCTGCCAGCGCCAGCCGCCCTGACATCGCAGCTGCGGCCCGGCTGCGCAAAAGTTCTGCATGATAGCTGCCTAGGTGGTCCTCCAGCCGCGCCCGCCAAGCCACATCCAGCTGGGCTCCGGGCTGCAGTACCGGAGCAAGCTTGCGGCTGGCACCGCCGCGCACCATGCCCGCGTGGCGGCCATGCGCTTTGGTGAAGACATCGATGATAGCTGAATTTTCGCCATGCCGGCGCATCGAAAGCAATATGCCATGATCACGCCATTCCAACAGCGGGCCTCCCAGTCATCCAGACCGCCGCAGCAGAGCGCATTGCAGCGGAACCTGCAAGCGGCGGAATCACTCCAGCCCTGGTTCGTTCAGCAGATGGCGGCCGGCACGGTCTTCGACCTCGATCACCCAAAGGTCCGGGTCGAACCCGCGCTGGCGCTGGATGGAAGTGTCGACCTCAGTTTCTGCGCCTGCAGCCAGTTCATCCCATTTGCGCACACCGTTCATCAGATCATAAGTCCGGTGAAAGGCACGCGCCTGACCATCCAGCGTGTTGAGTTTGACCAGCACTGCACCAGCTGTGTCATCCCCATGCGAGGTAACAAAGGCAGGAATGTCCATCAGCCGCAGCCGGGCCAAATAGGCCTGCACCCAGAATTCGGCAGCAAGGCGGGTCATGCTGCGCGTCTTCCGGCGATGCCGCCGGTTGCAACCACGGGAGCCTCCGGCGGGAGTATTTTTACAAAGGTGAAACGCATAAACAGCTTCAGTTGCCGTCTTTGAAGTCGAGGCCCATTTCGGAATAACGCTCGGATTCTTCCAGCCAGTTGGGACGGACCTTCACTTGCAGGAACAGATGCACTTTGCGGTCCAGGAATTCTTCCAGCTCGGCGCGGGCCGCCTGAGAGACCGCTTTGATCGTCTCGCCCCGCTTGCCCAGGACAATGCCCTTATGCCCGTCGCGCACCACATAGATCAGTTGATCCACCCGGGCAGATCCATCTTTGCGTTCTTCCCAATTCTCGGTTTCAACCGTCAGCTGGTAGGGCAGTTCCTGGTGCAGGCGCAACGTCAGTTTTTCACGGGTCATTTCCGCTGCGATCATCCGCATCGGCAAGTCGGCTATCTGATCCTCGGGGTAAAGCCAGGGGCTTTCCGGCAGCTTGCCGGCCAGCCACTGACGCAGGTCGTCGACGCCATGGCCGCGTTCCGCAGAGATCATGAAAGTTTCGGCAAAACCGTAGCGGCTGTTCAAGTCCTCGGCGAGGCCCAGCAGTGTTTCTGCCGGCACTTTGTCGATTTTGTTAATGGCAAGTGCCACTGTCCGGCCGCTGCCGATTTCCACAAGCCCCTCTAGAATGGTTTCCACGCCTTCGGTGATGCCCCGGTGCGCCTCGACCATCAGCACCACCACGTCGGCATCTGCCGCCCCGCCCCAGGCTGCCGCGACCATTGCCCGATCCAGGCGGCGGCGTGGGCGGAACAAGCCGGGGGTGTCGACAAAAACAATCTGCGCTTCGCCCTCCATTGCCACGCCGCGGATCCGTGTGCGCGTGGTCTGAACCTTATGGGTCACGATCGAGACCTTCGCCCCGACCATACGATTCAGAAGGGTCGATTTGCCCGCGTTGGGCTCTCCGATCAGGGCAACGAATCCGGCGCGTGTGGTCATCAATACAGGTCCTGTTTGCAGAGCAGACCCCCTACAGGATTTTACCCACAGGGGCCAGAGGCGTTTTCAAGCGGGCTTTGCCTACCTTCACATAACCTTGCCGAATGTCAAAGACCTGCGGCAGATCCCATGTGACAAGCGCGGCGCCAAGCCAGTCCGCGTGCCAGGCAGTTCACGGCAATTGCGCTTTGGAAAGGTTTCCAGCGAAACACGGTGATCTTCGGCTGGGATCGGCCGCAACCGCAGAAGTGATGGGTGCCGCCTCTTTGGGCACTGCATCCGCTGCCGCGCAACAGCTCACCATTCAGACTGCCCGCTTAGCCTTGCGCGGGAACCCCGCCGAAGGGCTGGCGAGTTTGCCGCCAGACGCCCCGCCACCGGCTCTTTACGGCATGCAAGGCAAGCCGATGCACCAACGGATCGCAGCGGCGCCATGGTGCGGGATGGCAGGCCTGGAAGAGCTGACGGCATATCGGCGGTTTGGCTTTCTCCTGCGGGCATTGGCACCGCAAAATCCACCTTCTGACCTGGGCCGGGGACGCCGCCAGGGGCACCGGGCTGATGGCCCTGGCGGAACGCAGTGAGTGCCATGTTCAGCGGCTTAGGAATGGGGCGCCAAACCTGCATTTGGTCCACCTTCCCGGACTGGGCTTTACCCCGATCCGTTCAAACCTGCGCAGGTTTCCGCCGCTGGTGGCCGATTTCCATGCTGCCGTTGAACAACAAGTAGCCGAGATCGCGATGGTGGCTGGCAATCCGCGCGGTCTGACGGTCCACTGCCATGTGACCGAACATTAGACAACAGGTCACGCGGGCTGTATCCGCGTGACCTGAGAGCTTATCCGAGCCGCGTCAGCAGCGCCTTTGCAGCGGCCTGTTCGGCCTGCCGCTTGGAACCGGCAGTGGCCTGTGCTTGGGTCCCGTCCTGAAGCCGCGCTGCGATGGTGAAGACCGGTGCGTGATCCGGGCCGCTGCGGGACAGTTCGACATAGGCCGGCGGGTTCTGACCGCGCGCCTGCGCCCATTCCTGCAGCGAAGTCTTGGCGTCGCGTGCGTCGCTTTCGACCTGATGAACACGGGAGCCCCACAGCCGCAGGATCATCTCAGCCGCGGCCTCAAAGCCTGCGTCCTTGTAAACCGCGGCAATCACCGCTTCCATCGCATCCCCCAGCAGCGCCTGCTTGCGCCGGCCGCCAGACATCATTTCCGACCGGCCCAGTTTCAGAACCGCACCCAAGTCGATTTCCGCAGCAACATCAGCGCAGGCCTCCTTGCGCACCAGCGCATTAAAGCGCGGCGCCAGCTGGCCCTCGGTGGCGGTCATGTCATGCTCCAGCAAAGCGGTGGCCATCACCAGCCCCAGAACCCGGTCACCCAGAAACTCCAGCCGCTGGTTGTCCTTGCGGTTCGGCGACGACACAGATGCATGTGTCACAGCGCGTTGCAACAATTCGGGCCGGGCAAACTGATGCCCGATCCGGTCTTCAAACGCGCGCAATTCCTTGGACAGTTTCACTTGATCCCCTTGAAGAAACGGTCGCTCCGCCAGGTCCAGAAATAGAGCATTGAGCGCCCGGCGGAAGAGAACATGATACGGTCGGCACGCCCGATCAAGTTTTCAAACGGGACGAAACCCACGCCGCCGGCAGACTGCGGCAAACGGCTGTCTGAGGAATTATCCCTGTTGTCGCCCATAAAAAAGTAGTGACCTTCCGGCACTTGATAAACGCCGGTGTGATCCATGCCCTGATTGGTGATGTTGAGAACAATATGTTCATTGCCGCCGGGCAGGGTTTCCAGTTTGCGCGACTTATTGCAGACAGCACCCTGGCCCACCGGCGCGTTTTCACAACGCGGGAAGGACCCCTGCGGACCCTGACGCTCCATCACTTCCTCGAATTGACCGGCATCTTGCAGCTTTACCGGTTCGCCATTAATGAAAAGAACGCCATTCTTCATCTGGATCTTGTCACCCGGCAGACCGATCAGCCGCTTGATGAAGTCGTTGCTGTTCACTGGATGGCGGAACACCACCACATCGCCGCGCTCCGGCTGGCTGCCCATCAGGCGGGTATTGTCGCCGTCCAGAAAGCCGCAGATGTTTTTAGCATCTATGTTCAAACCAACAGCGGGGATGCGCACGCTGGGGCAGGAAGCATAGGAATAGCCATAGGCCATCTTGTTCACGAACAGGAAGTCCCCGATCAGCAGGGTCTCCTTCATCGATCCTGACGGTATCCAAAAGGGCTGAAAAAAGAGGGTGCGGAAAACACCGGCGATCAGCAGCGCATAGACGATGGTTTTCACCGTCTCAATGATCGAACTGCCGGTCTTTGCTTTGGCCGTCATCAGGCTCTCCGGTTTGGAAACAGGGTCCGGCGCTACATGCGGGCCTGAAGGGGCCAAGTCAAGTTCCGGCGGGCAATTCCGCCAGGTTCGCTATCATGGGACGCGCCTCAATCACCACAAAGGCCTGCGCCCAGGGGTGGTCATCCGTCAAAGTCACATGGATCACCGCTTCATGGGCCGGCGGGGTCATTTCGCGAAGGCGTTCGGCGGCCCAGCCTGTCACATGCATCACCGGCTGACCCGTACGCAGGTTGGTAACCGCCATGTCCTTCCAGGCGATCCCCATGCGCAGCCCGGTGCCCAGTGCCTTGGAACAGGCTTCCTTGGCGGCCCAGCGCTTGGCATAGGTGCCCGCCACGTCGCGGCGGCGTTCGGCCTTGCGCTGTTCAGTTTCGGTGAAAACCCGGTTGCGGAACCTGTCGCCGAAGCGGTCCAGCGTGCGCTGGATACGCTCGATATTGGCCAGATCGGTTCCCACGCCCAGGATCATTCTTCCAGCCGTTTCAACCCCAGTTTGATGCCATGCGCCAGAAACAGACGGTTGACCATCAGAATGACCGCCAGCAGCAATACAAAAAGGCCTGCGAGATACAGGGCAGGAATGGTCACTCGCGCTTCAGCGATCACCGGGTTGTTCCAGTAGAGCGGCAGTTGAACGATGGTCAGCAGCGCAACGACCCCGGTCATCGCCGCTGCATTGACCCAGGCCGACTTTCCGTCCAGCGGTACCCGGATTGTCCGCGCGATGCGCATTCCTTCAAGAACTGCGGCAAACATCGGCGGCAGAACCGTTGCCAGCCCGGCCGGCATGCCGACCCCGAACTGCGCCAGCATCAGCCCCACAAGCATCATGCCGATTGAGGCAGCCATCCAGAGTAGGCCGTAGCGGATCAAATTAGCGTGCATGGCCTTATTTTTCCCGTGCTTGATCCATCATCCGCCGCATTTCCTGCACTGCCGGGGTCAGACCCCGGAAGACTGCCTCGCCAATCAGGAAATGGCCGATATTCAGCTCTTTGACCTCCGGGAAGGCCGCAACCGGTTTTACGGTATCATAGGTGAGGCCATGGCCGGCATGCACTTCAAGCCCTAACGAATGAGCATAGGCCGACATCTCGCGCAATGCATCCAATTCGCGGTCACGGTCCTTAAACCTGGCCTCGGCGTGATAGTCGCAATAGGCGCCGGTGTGCAGTTCGATCACCTCGGCGCCGATCCGGTGCGCGGCTTCGATCTGCTTTCTATCGGCGGCAATGAAGATCGACACCCGGCAGCCTGCGTCGCGCAGGGGTGCGATGTAATGGGCCAGGCGGTTTTCCTCACGGGCGACCTCCAGCCCGCCTTCGGTGGTGCGTTCCTCGCGTTTCTCCGGCACGATGCAAACCGCGTGCGGCTTGTGGCGCAGGGCAATTTTTTGCATTTCCTCCGTCGCCGCCATCTCAAAATTCAGTGGCACCGTAAGCGCCTCCATCAGCCCGTCGATATCGGCATCTGTGATATGGCGGCGGTCTTCGCGCAGATGCGCGGTGATACCGTCGGCGCCTGCCTCCTCGGCCAGTTTTGCCGCGCGGATCGGGTCCGGATAGGCGCCACCGCGGGCGTTGCGCACTGTGGCGACATGGTCGATATTCACGCCCAAGCGCAATTTGTTCTGTGTCATGGCAGCTGTCTCATCCGTCTGAAGTCAAAGCTTTTACGCAAAGACTAGACAGCCTGCGGGCAAGAGCAACCCTGCTGGCGATAATGGTACAATCCGGCGCCACGGCTCAGGAGCCGGTGTCGACTTCGGCGCGCTGCTTGATGGCCTCGAACTTGGCCTTGATCTTGGCCCGGCGGCGCTGCTGGTAGACCCGGATCACCGGCAGGCTGAGCATATAGCAGACGGACGCGGAAATGATCCCCGGAATGATGCCGCCGATCATGTAGGGGTAGAAAACCTCGTTATAGAACAGGTGCAGCCCCTGCCAGTCGGCGGGCTGGTCCAGGAACAGCGCAAACAGGTTGTCCTTCAGGTCGCCCCCCGCGTCCAGAAACTTGCCCATCAGGGATTTGTCGACTTCCCCGTCGAACTCGGTTCCAAGAATCCAGTGCCCGGTCTGCAGCGAGGCCACCCCGATCGGCACATAGGTCAGCGGATTGCCAAAGAAGGTGGCGCTGAGCGAGGCAAGAATATTGCCATTCATCAGCCGGGAAATGATCGCCGCGACAAGGAAGTGCAGCCCGTAAAAGGGCGTGAAGGTGGTGAACACCCCGGCCCAGATGCCGCGGGCGATGCGTTCAGGCGAATCGGGCAACCGCCGCACCCGGTGCTTCACATACAGGAACGCCCTTCCCCAGCCGCCACGCGGCCAGAGAAAATCCGCCAGCGCCCGGAGGGGCGGACGTCTGTCCCGGCGCCTGAATACCAAAGCTGTGCGTCCTTCCCAGTTCCCGGCTCAAAATTTCATCGGCTTATCACGGAAAATGGCGCTCTTCCGGTTTGTCACGGAACCGCGCCACCGCGGCAACATCGCTTTCGGCTTCAAGCGTCAGCATCAGCGAGTGCAGCTGCTCCACATCCCGCAGTTCCACATTGATCATAAGCCGGTAAAAGTCTGGTTTCCTGTCGACAAATTCTAGGTCCGAGATATTGGCCTTTTTCTCACCAATCAATGTGCAAATGCGTCCCAGCACACCGGCGTCATTGCCGATGGTCAGCTCCAATGTTGTGCCATAAGCCGCCGGATGGGTTCCGCTGTGCCACTGCACATCCATCCAACGCTCCGGCTGGTCCTCAAACTCGCCCAGCTTGTCGCAATCCGCGGAATGCACCACCACCCCGCGGCCGCGGTAGGTGATGCCGATGATGCGTTCGCCCGGCAGCGGCTGGCAGCAAGGCGCACGCTCAAAGCTCTGCCCCGGCTCCAGGCCGACCACGGCCCGGCGCGGAGAGATTTCGTCGCCATCGCCAGTAGTGGTCAATTCCGGATAAACCGATTGCACCACGTCATGCGCGGTGATCTCTGCCGCCCCTAACCGTGCCAGCAGCTCATTCACCCCGCCCGCTCGCAGGGCACGTGCAGCAGTTTCGAGCGCCTTGTCGGTGGCCTTTTTGCCGACATGCTCAAAAGCCGAGCGTGCCAGTTCATGACCCAGCTTCACAAACCGCGCCCGGTCCGCCTCGCGCAGAGCGCGGCGGATCGCGGTGCGGGCCTTGCCGGTGGTGGCAATCTCCAGCCAGCTTAACTGCGGGGTCTGGCCCTCGGCGGTGATCACATCCACAGACTGGCCGTTGCGCAGCCGGGTCCACAGCGGCACCCGGATCCCGTCCACCTTGGCGCCGACGCAGGCATGGCCGATGCGGGTATGGATGGCATAGGCAAAGTCGATCGGCGTCGCGCCCTTGGGCAGTTTGATCACATCGCCCTTGGGCGTGAAGCAGAACACCTGGTCGGAATACATCTCGAGCTTCACTGCCTCGAGGAATTCGTCGTGATCATCCTCGGCGTCGAATTGCTCGGTCAGCGAGGCAATCCATTTGGCCGGGTCAACCGCAAAGGGGTTTTCCGAGCGCACGCCGTCGCGATAGGACCAGTGGGCCGCCACCCCGGTTTCGGCCACGTCATGCATCTGCCGGGTGCGGATCTGCACCTCCACCCGCTTGCCGTCCCGGCCTGAAACCGTGGTATGGATCGAGCGGTAACCGTTGGATTTCGGCTGGCTGATGTAATCCTTGAACCGGCCCGGAACCGCCCGCCAGCGCTGGTGAATCGCCCCAAGCGCGCGGTAGGCGTCCTCTTCGGAGGTGGTGATAACGCGGAAGCCGTAGATGTCCGAGAGCCGCGAAAAGCCCTGATCCTTGGCCTGCATCTTGCGCCAGATCGAATAGGGTTTCTTGGCGCGGCCAAAGACCTCCGCCTCGATCCCGGCCTTTTCCAGCTCCAGCCGCATGTCGCCGGTGATCCGGTGAATTACATCGCCTGTTTCGCGCTGCAGGGTCACGAAACGGCGGATGATCGACTGGCGGCCTTCGGCATTAAGCACGCGGAACGCCAGATCCTCCAGCTCCTCGCGCATCCACTGCATCCCCATGCGGCCCGCCAGAGGCGCATAGATATCCATTGTCTCGCGCGCCTTCTGGGCCTGCTTTTCCGGGCGCATCGCCTTGATTGTGCGCATGTTGTGCAGCCGGTCGGCAAGCTTGACCAGGATCACCCGCAGATCTTTGGACATCGCCATGAACAGCTTGCGGAAGTTTTCCGCCTGCTTGGTCTCGCGGCTGCTGAGCTGCAAGTTGGTCAATTTGGTAACGCCGTCGACCAGCATCGCCACCTCATTGCCAAAGCGGCGGGTGACTTCCTCGTAGGAGGCCTTGGTGTCTTCGATGGTGTCATGCAACAGCGCGGTGATGATCGTCGCATCATCCAGGCGCTGTTCGGTTAGAATGGCTGCGACGGCAACCGGATGCGTGAAATAGGGTTCGCCGGAATGGCGGAATTGCCCTTCATGCATCTGCTCGCCGAATGCATAGGCCTCGGCAATTCTATCCGCATTTGTCTTCGGGTTGTAGTTGCGGACCAGAGCAAGCAGATCTCCAGCGGAAATATCGGGGGAGTTCATGTCCGGTCCGCAGCCTCAAATTCGTCAGCGCACGCCTCAGCCCTGGCCCTGGGCCTCCATCAGCGCGCGCAGCAGTTTCTCTTCAGACATATCGTCATCGGCGGGCTTGTCGTTGTCCGCGCCCATCAGCAAAGCCATCGAATCTTCTTCCGGCTCATCGACCTCAATCTGGGTCTGATTGCCTTCGATCAGGCGCTCGCGCAGATCGTCTGCGCTTTGTGTCTCATCAGCGATTTCACGCAAGGAAACGACCGGGTTTTTGTCGTTATCACGGTCCACGGTGATTGGAGCACCTGCCGAAATTTCGCGGGCGCGATGCGCTGCCAGCATCACCAGCTCAAAGCGGTTGGGCACCTTGTCTACGCAATCTTCAACCGTCACGCGGGCCATCAGCGACTCTCCAATTCATTCCGGGTCCAGAAGGCAGACATTTACGCCCAAACCTTTCCCTTGACAAGAGCGGAAAACGCCGCATTGCGCGGCTTACAGCGGCGTGACCTCCGCCACATCTGCCGGCGGCAATTCCGCCAGCAGCCCAGCAGCGGTTTTCTGCAGAACCGGGTGGCGCCAGCGCGGGGCAATATCGCAAAGCGGCACCAGCACAAAGGCGCGGTCCTGAAGGCGCGGATGCGGCAGGATCAGCTGCCCGGGGGCCTCCTTCATCTGGGTCTCCAGCGGCAGCCTCTGCCAGCGGGCAAATCCGTCCGCATCCGGCAGTACTGCACCGCCGTGGTCAATCAAATCCAGATCAAGCGTACGCATCCCCCAGCGTTGTTCCCGCACCCGGGCAAACTGTTCTTCAATCTCATGCAAACGCGCCAGAAGCGCGGGCGCGGACAAAGATGTCTCAACCGCAACTGCAGCATTCACATAATCCGGTCCGGCGCCTGCTGGAAAACAAGGCGTCTGAAAGAACCGTGAGACGCGGCGCAGGACAACATCATCGGATTGCAAAGCGGCAACAGCCTTTGACAAAGTGGCTTGCGGCGCATCAGCGTCCACAGGCAGGTTACCGCCGAGCGCGATGAGGGACGTTTTCAGATTTCCGGCCATTTTTGACCCTATTTCAGAATGGCAGTATACTTGCGGCAGATGACAAATAACTTACATTAAGTCCACCCGTCTCGCTGATTTCTGGCACTCACTCACGGATCACCCGGCCGGGACGGTTATACCGGAAGGAACATTTTATGTTTTACAAAGACGAACGGCTTGCGCTGTTCATAGACGGGTCGAACCTGTACGCCGCAGCTAAGGCGCTTGGGTTCGACATCGACTATAAGCTTTTGCGGCAAGAATTCATGCGCCGCGGCAAGCTTCTGCGGGCCTTTTATTACACTGCCCTGCTGGAGAATGACGAGTATTCACCGATCCGCCCGCTGGTCGACTGGCTGCATTACAACGGCTTCACCATGGTCACCAAACCGGCCAAAGAATACACCGACAGCATGGGCCGCCGCAAAGTCAAAGGCAACATGGATATTGAGCTTACCGTCGATGCCATGGAATTGGCCCCGCGGGTAGACCATATCGTGCTGTTTTCCGGTGATGGCGACTTCCGTCCGCTGATCGCCAGCCTGCAGCGCCAGGGTGTACGCGTCTCGGTGGTTTCGACCATCCGCAGCCAGCCGCCGATGATCTCTGACGATCTGCGCCGCCAGGCCGACAATTTCATCGAGCTGGAAGAATTGCGCGACGTCATCGGGCGCCCGCCGCGCGAGCAAAGCGAACCGCGTTCGGCTACAGTTGCACACGGCTGAGCAAACCCACCGGAACAAGGTGCCCGATGGGGCGGCGCCTTATTCCGGACAGCGCTTTTTTCCGCATGATTATTGATCCGGTTGCGGCGGGAAGCCAGTTTGCCCTGTGTGAATTGGCGGGAGTGACGCCATCAGCAGGCCGGCAGTGTTCTGGATGGAAAGATCATCCAGCTGCATTTAAGCTATGCGCCTGAACATGACCGCCTGAACGGCTGCGGCAACTTCCGCCTCACAGAGACACCAATTGTCTTTTTCACACATTTGCTACTGCCAGTGCGGCTTTTCCGGCCTCTATGCTGGCGCCGCCGCGGCAAGTTTCCGACGCATGGGCAGGGACTCCGCCGGCACTGGACCTTGCCGCGTGAACCGCTTACCTCTGGCCGCAAGGAGACGCCAATGACCAAGCCAGCCCTGACCCTCTACCTTGCTGCGCCGCGCGGTTTTTGCGCCGGTGTGGACCGCGCCATCAAGATTGTCGAAATGGCGATCGCGAAATGGGGGGCGCCGGTCTATGTGCGCCACGAAATCGTGCACAACAAATTCGTGGTCGACTCGTTGCGCGACAAAGGCGCGGTGTTTGTCGAGGAGCTGGATGAATGCCCAAACGACCGCCCGGTAATCTTTTCCGCCCACGGGGTCCCAAAATCAGTTCCGGCTGAGGCCAGCCGCCGCGAGATGGTCTATGTCGATGCCACCTGCCCGCTGGTCTCCAAGGTGCATATCGAAGCCCAGCGCCACGCTGAAGCCGGCCTGCAAATGATCATGATCGGCCACAAGGGCCACCCGGAAACCATCGGCACCATGGGGCAGCTGCCCGACGGCGAGGTGCTGCTGGTGGAAACCGTCGAGGACGTCGCCACGGTAGACGTGCGCGACCCTGATCAACTGGCCTATGTCACCCAGACCACCCTGTCGGTCGACGACACCAAGGGCATCGTGACAGCGCTGCACCAGCGGTTCCCGAACATCACCGGCCCGCACAAAGAAGACATCTGTTACGCCACCACCAACCGCCAGGAAGCAGTGAAATCGGTGGCGCCCAAAGCCGACGCGCTTCTGGTGGTCGGCGCGCCGAACTCCTCGAATTCCCGCCGCCTTGTCGAGGTTGGCGCCAAGAACGGCTGCGACTACGCCCAGCTGGTGCAGCGCGCAGACAACATCGACTGGCGCGCGCTGGAAGGCATCGGATCGGTTGCCATCACTGCTGGCGCCTCCGCCCCGGAACTGTTGGTCAACGAAGTGATCGACGCCTTTCGCGCCCGCTATGAGGTGACCGTCGAAGTGGTGGAAACCGCTGTGGAAACCGTGGAGTTCAAAGTACCCCGGGTATTGCGGCAGCCCGCATAATCCTTCTGCCGGAGCAATCCAGGCGACAGAAAACGCACCCGGCGCGGGCGAACCGTGTTATGCCTGCTCCCGGGCATACTTCTGGAGCCGCATTCATGATTTCGCTGCACATTTTGATTACCGCATTTGTTGTCGTTCTCGCACCCGGCACCGGTGTCATCTATACGCTGGCGCTAGGTCTCGGCCAAGGCCGCACTCACCTGCTGAACAGCGAGCGGGTGCTGAAGTGGATGAGCCACGGTTTTGCCGCCGTCTTTGCAGGCCTTGCCGCCCGGCTGGCCGCAAGAACGCACCTGAGCGCGGCTAAGGAGACATCCGGATGAGCGATGACAGAACAATCAGCGTCTATGACGAACGCGCCGCGGAATACGCCGAACTGGTTGCCGGCAGCTCCGCAAACGGGGAACAGGCGGATTTCCTGGCCTTCACTACCCGCCTGCCCGAAAACGGCACGGTGCTGGATCTCGGATGCGGCCCCGGCCACTGGGCGGCACATTTTCGGGACGCGGGTTACCGCGTGGCTGCCCTTGATGCCTCGCAGGAAATGGCAGACGCCGCCCGCACCGCGCATGGAATAGAGGTCACCGTCGCCGGGTTTGAAGCCTTGGATGCCGAGGCGGTGTTTGACGGCATCTGGGCATATTTCAGCCTGCTGCATGTTCCGCGGGCCGAGCTTGCCATCCATCTGTCCGCTATCCACCGGGCACTGACCCAAGGCGGAACAGTGTGCCTGGCGATGAAACTGGGCGAGAACGAAGGCCGCGATGAACTGGGCCGGTTCTATGCCTATTACAGCGAGGCCGAATTGCGCAGCCAGCTCGAAGGTGCCGGTTTCACCCTCCTTGGCAGCCGCCGCGGCGCTGGCAAAGGACTGGCTGGCACACAGGAGGAGTTCGTAGTACTGACCGCGCATGCCTGAATTATTTGCTTATACCGACGGCGCCTGTTCTGGAAATCCCGGCCCCGGCGGCTGGGGCGTCCTGCTGCGCGCCATGGACGGTGACACTATCGTCAAAGAAAAAGAACTCCAGGGCGGCGAGGCCGAGACCACCAACAACCGGATGGAGTTGCTGGCGGCGATCAATGCGCTTGAAAGCTTGGCGCGGCCGTCCACGATTACCGTGGTCACCGACTCCGCCTATGTGAAGAACGGCGTCACTGGCTGGATCTTCGGCTGGAAAAAGAACGGTTGGAAAACCTCCAGCAAGAAACCGGTGAAGAATGTCGAATTGTGGCAGCGCCTCGACGAGGCCCAGCGCCGCCACAAGGTGACTTGGGAATGGGTCAAAGGCCACGCAGGCCACCCCGAGAACGAACACGCGGATGAACTGGCGCGTGCAGGCATGGCGCCCTTCAAGAAAAAGAGACGCGCCGGATGAACAGGGCCGCTGGATGACGTTTCTGGCGCTGCTGGATTACGCGTCGGTGCTGGTCTTTGCCCTGACCGGTGCACTGGTCGCCAGCCGGGCGCAGCTGGATATCGTCGGCTTTGCTTTTGTTGCCTGCTTGACCGCGCTTGGCGGCGGCACTTTGCGCGACCTGCTCTTGGACCGCAATCCGGTGTTCTGGATCGGCAATCCGAATTACATCCTGCTTGCGGCCTTCGGTGCGGTGGCAGTATTCCTCTGTGCGCATCTGCTGGAGAGCCGGTTGCGCTGGGTCGTATGGCTGGACAGCTTTGCATTGGCTGTGGCTGTCCCCGCTGGGACAGGCGCTGCAATTGCGCTGGACAGCCCGCCGGTGATCACCGTGCTGATGGGCATGGCCACCGGAACCATGGGCGGGCTTATGCGCGACGTGGTCTGCAACGAGGTGCCCTTGGTGCTGAAACAGGGTGAGCTCTACATCTCCTGCGCCATGGCGGGTGCAATCACCGCTGTTTTGATGATTTGGATGGGACTGGAGGTGCGGTTTGCCCTGCTGGCCTGCGCCGGTGTGTGCTGGACCCTGCGGGCAGGGTCCATCCTGTTCGGCTGGCACCTGCCAGTCTACAAAGGCCGCCCGCCGCGCAGTTAAGGCAACTTTACGACGCACACAGCCTCGCGGCAGATTTCCACAGACGCACTGGCAAGCGGCCCATCCGGCACACCAGGCTGGGCGGCCGGAACAATCCGCACCTCTCGCAGCCTATCTGCGAAAGCCATAGGTACGAGTTTGCCGTAATGACATGTCTGCGGGTTTGACGGCTGAAAGGACAACGGCGTGCAGGCGGCGCCTTTGCCGGCTCAGGCCCCGGCCATTTCATAAGAATGTGCGGTCGGTGCAACCGCTGGACCCAGCTCCGCTTGGCTTGCTTGCCGAGGCACAATGGCCCTGACCGGTTCGAGGACCTGTCACCCCCAGCGAAGGTGCCGCAATCAGGCCATTTTGCGGGTCTCGCCCAAGGATTTCAGAAGTTCCTGGCCGTCTTTGCTGATCCTGGCCTTACGGCCCCGTCGACGGTGCCAGACCTGCGCCATTTCATGGTATTCCCGCAGATTGGCATCCTGTAGAAGCTCTTCCTTGATTCGCAGCGCGGCTGAGAAATTGTCCGCCAGCCGCCGGTCTTCTTCTTCATTCCTGTCAAACTTGTGCCAGTAGCTTGGTTCGATGGAGGAGGTGAAATGGTTCGCCCGGCCGCGCGCTTTCTTGTTGAGGAACCCGTCGCGAGAGCGCAGTGCATAGTGGTTAAGCTGCGCGGCGGAATAGCCGTAGTTGCCGCGCACGTACAGTGCGCCTTCCACCTCATCCTCCGGCAGGCGTGTGCCATCGGCAAGCTGCCAGTTCACCCCGCCCCCCGTTTCCGCAAGATAAGGGCGGTGCACCCCCATGCGGGTGAATTTGCCATTCTTGCGGAACGCAGTCTTGAAGAACCGGTGTTCATCCGGACGCCCCACCGCAGGTTCAGCCAGCACAAATGCCTGAGGCACCGGGGGATGGTCCACAGTCGCGACCCCGGAATTGCCGAAGATGCGCCAAACAAAGGATACCGCATCGGCATCCGCCCGCTCTGCCAACAGCCCCGGCAGTGTGCCGTCGCCGGAGTTGATCTGCAGATACTCATCTACGTCGATCACCAGAACCCAGTCGGCATTGTTCACCTTGGGCTCGTACTCCGCCCACATCAGCGCGCTTTTGTGCGGGCCGCGGCGCACCACCCGGCTGAACCGGTGTTCGATAACATCCATCCGGTGCAGGCAGCGCAGGATATGGTCCGTAGGGTCGGAACATTCGTTGGTGAAGATGACAAAATCACTGACACCAATCGATTTATAGTGGCTGATCCAGTCGAGAATATAGGCGCCTTCATCCTTCATAGTGGTCACAACCACCACATTCGGCGCTCCGGGGTGGCCGCTGTCCTGTATCATCTGCAAATGCTCTCTGTCTCGATTTCCCGCTGCGTTGCACAGCGGTTGAGATATCGTATTCATTCAGCCCGCGGTAAATCAGAAATCGCGCGTTCTCCCCCCGGCTGTGGCCTGCGTGCCTCAGCCGGGACTACTTGCGCAGGAAGCGCTGCCAAAGCCAGATCAGCACCAATGCCCCCAAAACCGCACCGGCAAAGCCGGCCATGAACCCCATGACCGCCAGCAAAGCACGCAGCACCAGCCCGCCGATCAAGGCACCAGCCATGCCAATCACAACAGTGGTGATGATATCAGTTTCAAGCCGCATCAACCGGGTCGCCAGAAAACCTGCGGCCGCGCCAATGATGATGAGGGCAATTATCGGCATCCCGGCCTCCCTATCTGCGCCAATGGGTCGGCACGATCACCAAAGCCCCTATGGAGGAGGCAATCGCATTCCAGCCCGGCGCGCTGAACCCGATGCCGAACATCAGCCGCACAAAATAAAACAGGAACGCCCCGCCAGTGCAAATGATGATTGAAGGCACGTAACCGTTGCTGGTGAAGCCGCTGCGTTCAGACGCGCAGCCGACCATACCGGCAATCACCACGGTGCCCAAAAGGGTCAGAATCATGCCGGGCCCCCGGTTACAGGCAGCAGCCCTTCGAAACAGGGTAGCCGCGCAAGAAAACTTCAGGATCCTGCGCACTTTTGCCTGCCCGTTGCAAGCGCAACAGCTGGACCGCGCCGGACCCGCAAGCAATCGTCAGATTGTCATCCAAAACTTCGCCGGGCGCCCCTTGGCCCTTTGCCCGTCGCGAGGCCAGCAATTTGACCCGCTGCCCCTTGATGCCGCACCAGGCGCCGGGGAACGGCGACAATCCGCGGATTTGACGGTCCACCTCAGCCGCCGGACGGGTCCAGTCTATCTGCGCCTCGCTCTTGTCGATCTTTTCGGCATAGGTAACGCCAGCCTCCGGCTGCTCCTCGGGTGTCAGTTCCGGCAGGCGGCTTAGCGCGCCCACAATCAGCGCAGCCCCCATCTGTGAAAGCCGGTCATGCAGCCGGGCAGTGGTTTCTTCCGCTCCGATTTCAGTAGCCTCCCGCAGCAGAACCGGGCCGGTGTCGAGCCCTGCCTCCATTTGCATGATGCAAACGCCGGTTTCTGCATCACCAGCCATGATCGCGCGGTGGATCGGCGCCGCACCGCGCCAGCGCGGCAGCAGGCTCGCATGGATGTTGAGACAGCCGTGTTTCGGCGAATCCAGGATCACCTGCGGCAGGATCAACCCGTAGGCCACAACCACAGCGACGTCCGCCTGCAGCGCAGCAATTGCGTCCTGCACCTCCCCGCCTCTAAGCGAGACCGGGTGACGCACGTTCAGCCCCAGAGCCGCGGCGCGGGCATGAACGGGCGCGGGGCGGTCTTTCTTGCCGCGGCCCGCCGGCCGCGGCGGCTGGCAGTAAACGGCAGCAATTTCGTGCCCTGCATCGACCAGCGCATCCAGCACCGGCACCGAAAATTCAGGCGTTCCCATAAAGACAATGCGCATCAGTCAATCCGTCCGTACCCCGGTTGCCATGCCGCGCCTGCCGTGGGGGCCGTTCCGGACGCGCATCGGGCCGCATTTGGCCCGGTAGTAGAAATCAGTGTCAGCCGTTAAGCTTTTTCGCCTTACGGATCAGCATATCGCGTTTCACCTTGCTTAGATGGTCGAAATACATCTTGCCGTTCAGATGGTCGATCTGGTGCTGCACCGAGGTCGCCTCGATCCCGACGAAATCCTTGCGGTCGACCATGCCCTGCTCGTTGGTGAAACGAACGGTCACGGCGCGCGGGCGTTTGATCCTGGCCGAAACACCCGGCAGGTTAGGACTCGCCTCGTCATGTTCGCGCAACTCGATCGAGGAATGCAGGATCTCCGGGTTAGCCAGCTTCACCGCGCGGCCGCGCTCGGCAGAGCCGTCCACCACAGCCAGCCGCAGCATCACACCGATCTGATTGGCAGCAAGGCCAACACCGGGCATCGCGTCCATGGTGTCGATCATGTCGCCCCAGATTTCCCGGATTTCGTCAGTTATTTCGCTTACTTCTTCGGCCTTGGTGCGCAGGCGTTTGTCAGGCCAAGGCAGGCAGGTGCGGACGGTCATGTCGGATATTTCCTCAGGCGCGGGCGCGTTCGCGCTTCAGCTTCTGCATCTTGCGCGTGATCATCTGGCGCTTCAGCGGCTTCAGGTAATCAATGAACAGCTTGCCGTTCAGATGGTCGATCTCATGCTGCACGCAGGTCGCCCACAGCCCGTCAAACGTCTCAGCTCTCGCGTTGCCGTCGCGATCCATCCATTCGACTTCAACCACCTTGGGCCGGGTGACTTCGGCGTATTGATCCGGGATCGACAGGCAGCCTTCCTCATAAACGTTGGTGTCGTCGGAGGCGGACAGGATTTGCGGATTAAACATCACCAGCGGACGCGCATCACCGTCTTCTTCCTTGACGCAGTCCAGCACGATCAACCGTTGCAGAATTCCGATCTGCGGCGCCGCCAGCCCGATGCCGGGGGCCGCGTACATAGTTTCCAGCATATCATCCGCCAGGACGCGCAAATCGTCGCTCAGGTCCGGCACAGGCACGCAGAGCTTCTTCAGGCGGGGGTCGGGATGGATCAGTATCTGTCGTTTCATAAAGTCCATTTATGCGATCAGCGGTTCCATCGCAACGCCCCCCTTGCTTATGCCGCTGCAGCGATTAGCTTCGCCTACAATGATACGGGAGTTCACCATATGAATTTTGACAAGATCACCGACCGCCGCGGCACCCATAGCTCAAAATGGGACAAGATGGAGGCATTGTACGGTCTCTCCCCGCAGGACGGTCTGGCGATGTGGACAGCCGATTCCGACTACGAAACCGCCCCTAGCGTGATTGAAGCAGTCAAAGCCGCCGCCGAGCACGGCGTGTTCGGCTATTCCTGGCAGCACCCGGAGTATCTGCAGGCAGTTCAATGGTGGATGAAGACCCGCCACAGCTGGGACATTGAGACCGATTGGGTGCTGACCTCGCAGGGGCTGGGCAATGCCATTGCCCTCTGCCTGGATGTCTGGAGCCAGCCCGGCGACGGCGCAGTTATCTTCTCGCCCGTTTATCATGAATTTGCACACAAGGTGAACAAGACGGGGCGCAAGGTTACCGAATGCCAGCTGGCGCGCGACGGCGACACCTACAATCTGGATCTGGATGATGCGCAATCGCGCCTGAACGGAACCGAAAAACTGCTGTTGTGGTGCTCGCCGCAGAACCCGTCAGGCCGGGTCTGGACAGTGGAAGAACTGCGTGCGGTAGCCGATTTTGCCAAGCGCAATGGGCTGATCCTAATCTCCGACGAAATTCACCACGATCTGGTCTATCCCGGCAGCACCTTTGTCCCAATGGACGTGGCGGCCCCCGACGCACGCGCCTGGACTGTCACGCTGACCGCCCCCTCCAAAACCTTCAACATTGCCGGCCAGCGGACCGGCAACATGATCATTCCGGATCCGGATCTGCGCACCGCGATGCGGCACAGACAGAACACGCTGGACTATGACCCCAGTGCACTTGGCGTTGCCATGATCACCGCCGCCTATTCCCCGGAAGGCGCTGAATGGGCCGATGCGCAGATCGCCCATTTGGAGGGCAACAGAAAACTGTTTGATGAGACCGTGAACGCATTACCCGGTCTTAAATCCCTGCCGTTGCAATCAACCTATCTGGCCTGGGTGGATTTTTCCGGCACTGGCATGAGCCGCGCGGAGTTTATCAGACGGTTGCGTGAAGACGCCAAAATCGCCACCTCGCCCGGTGATGGCTTCGGCGCCGGCGGTGAGTTCATGGAGCGTTTCAACCTCGCCACCCAGCGCTCGCGCGTTGAGGACGCGTGCCGCCGCCTGACTGCGGCGTTCTCGGACCTGCAGTAATCATGAAGCGCCTGCTGCGCCTCGTGGCGCTGGTTGTTTGGACCGGCGCCGCCTGGATTGCGTGGCAGACCTTTGCGCCGCTCCCCGCGCCGCCGCCATCCGCAGCAACGGACCAAATCGACCGCATCCTGATCGAAAAATCCGCCCGCCGCCTGACCGCCAGCCGCGACGGGGAGACGGTGCTGGAATTCCCTATCGCGCTAGGGTTCGCGCCGGCCGGCGACAAATTTCAGCAAGGCGACGGCAAAACGCCTGAGGGCATTTTTCTGATCGACCGGCGCAACCCGAACAGCGCCTATCATCTATCGCTGGGGATCAACTATCCGCTCCCCGAGGACATGGCGCAGGCCAAGGCCGCAGGTGTCAGTCCCGGCGGCGACATCTTTATCCATGGGCAACCGAATTCCATTGGCGGCCTTGCCACCCTGTTAAGCGATTGGACGGCGGGCTGCATCGCAATCAGCAATGACCAGATGAAAACGCTTTGGCGGCTTGCCAGGATCGGGACGGAAGTGGAAATCCGCCCCTGACACCCCGTGCATCCGGTGTCAGATCTTGCCTTGCGACTGATCGAACGGGATCAGTCCGGCAGGTCCACCTGGTGATTCATAAAAATCCAGCGGCGCCTTGTCCGCAGCCGGCGTCGAGCGCTTGAACTCATAGCGCATCTCTCCGCCCTCTTCCTCACTGGCGACGATCAGGCATTGCGACAGGTGCCGCGCGCCATCGTAAAGATCCACCAGACCGCGCAGCATCGGTGCGGTTTCTGCTTCAACCGAAAAGCCCGTCTTCCACATCCGCAAAACCGGAACCAGTTCATTGTCCGCCATCACCCGCAGACGGTTCCTCTTGCGCATCCCCTGAAGGCGGGCAGTGTCCAGCGCTTCCTGCACGGCTTTGGGCACATATGTGTTCATCATTCAGGCCTTCCAAATGCATAGGTTCTCTTGGAACCTTCTATTCAACGGTGCGTCACAAACAGATAAAATCAAGTGAACATTTTCGAAAATTTGACGGTCGCGCAATTTTGTTGCTCTTGTGCAGTAGCGCAGATGGCTTGCGCGCTGCGTTGCGTAGGCGCGAAGCCGGAGGAGGCTTATGTTTGGTCCGGCACAGCAGCAGGAGCAGACACGATGGGCCTTTTGATTGACGGGAAATGGCACGACCAATGGTATGATACCGATTCAACTGGTGGTGCCTTTAAACGCAGCGAATCGCAGTTCCGCAACTGGATCACAGCGGATGGCAGCGCCGGTCCTTCGGGCGAAGGCGGGTTCCGAGCAGAAAGCGGACGGTATCATCTATATGTGTCGCTCGCCTGCCCCTGGGCTCATCGCACGCTGATCTTCCGCAAGCTGAAGGGGCTGGAGGACCACATCTCCGTTTCCGTGGTGCATCCCCATATGCTGGGCGAAGGCTGGGCCTTTGAAACGGACGATCATGGCGCAACCGGAGACACTTTGTTCGGCAATTCGCACATGCATCAGATCTACACCCGCGCCGATTCAGGCTATACCGGCCGGGTGACCGTCCCGGTGCTGTGGGACAAGGCACAGGATACCATCGTTTCCAACGAAAGTGCCGAGATCATCCGGATGTTCAACGCGGCCTTCAACGGGATCACCGGCAACACCGAGGACTACTGGCCGGAGGAGCTGCGCGAACCGATCGAGGCTGTCAACGCCCGCATCTACAGCACCATCAACAATGGCGTCTACAAATGCGGCTTCGCCACCTCACAGGAGGCTTATGACACAGCAGTCGAGCCGCTGTTTGAAAGCCTGGACTGGCTGGAGGACCTGCTGTCGCAACACCGCTACCTGCTGGGGGAACGCCTGACCGAGGCCGACTGGCGGCTGTTCACCACCCTCCTGCGGTTTGATCCGGTCTATCACGTGCATTTCAAATGCAACCGCAAGCGGCTGGCAGACTACCCTAACCTCTGGGCCTACACCCGCGAGCTGTATCAATGGCCGGGCGTGGCGGGGACAGTCGGCATGCAGCATATCGTGCGCCACTATTACTACAGCCATGAGACCATCAACCCGCACCGGATCATCCCGGTCAACCCGGATATCGACTGGCAAGAACCGCATCGGCGCGGCTGATCCGCCGCGCGCAGCCACCAAACAGGCCTTTTCGGTTGATACCGCTATAATTAAGGAGTTCACGCCTCGCCCTGGTTGCTTTATGAACCGCTGTGTCTGATTTAAAGTCCGACCCGTTCGGAGCAACACTCAACCGGTGGCGACCGCGATGCTTGAACTTCCGCTCGAGAATGCAGCCCCATCCAGGGACCACGGCGGCAACCTGAGCGTTGCCAGGGCAGAGTTCGGTGGTAACCGCGGCGATTGGATGGATCTGTCCACCGGTATCAACCCGCACCCCTATCCGCTGCCGGACTTTACAGCCGGAGACTGGAACGCCCTGCCGGACGCCGATGCGCTGGCCGTTCTCGAACGCGCCGCGCGGTCGTTCTGGAACATCCCGGAACAGGCCGCGGTCCTCGCCGCCCCCGGCGCATCAGCCCTGATCGCGGCCTTGCCTGCACTGGCCGCGCCGCGCTGGGTGCAGATCACCAAACCGACCTACAACGAACACGCCGCCGCTTTTGAAGCCCGTGGCTGGAAGATTCGCGTGGATGGCCCTGCTGAGGCCCGCGTGGCGGTGCACCCAAACAATCCCGATGGCCGCCTGTGGCGTGAAGAACAGCTCGCTGCACCGCTGACTATTATCGACGAGAGCTTTTGCGACGTCTGCCCGACGGAGAGCCTTATTCGCATGGCCGCCCGGCCCGGTGTCATTGTCCTGAAAAGCTTTGGCAAATTCTGGGGCCTCGCCGGCCTGCGGCTGGGCTTTGCGATTGGCGATCCGAAATTGATCGCTGCTCTGTCAACCTGGCAGGGCCCATGGGCGGTTTCGGGCCCGGCCCTGCGCACTGGCGCGCTGGCCCTGCAGGACCGAAGCTGGGCCGACGCCACCCGCATCCGGCTCAGGGCGGATGCCGCGCGGTTGGATGGGATGGTGCTTGCCAAGGGTGCCAGCCTGGCCGGCGGCACTGACCTGTTCCGGCTCTACACTGTTGAAGACGCCGCGGCCTGGCAGGAAAAGCTGGCCCGCGCCCATATCTGGAGCCGCATCTTCCCCTATTCCAAAACCTACCTGCGCCTGGGCCTGCCGCCCGCGGACGGCTGGGACCAGCTGGAGGCTGCGCTATGACCACTGCGGCCATGCTGTCGGTTGCCCTTGTGCTGGATGCCGTCATCGGCGAGCCGAAATGGCTGTGGACGCGTGTCCCCCATCCTGCCGTTCTTATGGGAAAACTGGTCGGTATGCTCGACCGCAAGCTCAATACCGGGCCCAACCGCCGCGGAAAGGGCGTGCTGGCCGCTCTGGCGCTGGTACTTTGCGGTTTCACCGCGGGCAAGCTGCTGTCGCTGCCGGGGGGACTGATCGAAATCCTGGTGGCTGCCATCCTGATCGCGCAGCGTTCGCTGACTGAACATGTCACTGCCGTTGCCAATGGCCTGCGCAGCAGCCTGCAGGACGGCCGCGCGGCCGTGGCAATGATCGTCAGCCGCGACACCACAGCTATGACAGCCCCGCAAGCCGCCCGTTCCGCCATCGAAAGCGGCGCCGAGAACTTGTCGGACGGTGTCATAGCGCCCGCCTTCTGGTTCCTGATTGCCGGACTGCCCGGGCTGATCATCTACAAGATGGTCAACACTGCCGACAGCATGATCGGCTACCAAAACGACCGCTATCAGGACTTCGGCTGGGCTGCCGCCCGGCTGGACGACCTGCTGAACCTGGTCCCCGCCCGGCTGACCGGACTGTTGATTGCCCTGGCCGGGGGGCAGCTGCGGCATTGGAGGGCCATCGCCACAGACGCGAAGAAACACCGGTCCCCCAACGCCGGCTGGCCCGAAGCCGCCATGGCCCGGGCGCTGAACAGCGCGCTGGCCGGCCCAAGATCCTACGACGGACAGATGCGCGACTTCTCCTGGATCCATGCGGATGGGGCCAAAAGCACCAGCGCCGAAACCATCACCCGCTCAGTCGCCTTGCTTTGGCGGACTTGGGCAATTGCCTTGGCTCTGACGGTTGCCATCGCTGCCGTTTTCTAGCACATAAGACCCTATGGGAGCGGTAAGACCAAGGAACGCCAGAATTATGCGCCTATTACCCTTCGTCCTTGCAGCGGGGTTGCTGCCTGCGGCAGCAACTGCCCAGTGCGGCGGCGGCTTTCAGAATTTCGTAAAGCTGATGAAAGATGAGGCGGTGCAGGCCGGCTTTGACACTGCCACTGTCCACGCTTTCTTCTCCGGTACCCGCCAGGATGCCGCCGTGCTCAAGGCCGACCGGGCCCAAGGTGTGTTCCAGAAGCCCTTCATCGAATTCACCCGCCACCTGATCTCGCAATCCCGGATCAAGCGCGGGCGCCAGATGGCCCAGAAACATGATGCCACTTTCCAGCGGATTGAGAACACCTATGGCATTGACCGCGGTGTGCTGCTGGCGTTCTGGGCCTTCGAGACCGACTACGGCGGCTATCAGGGTGATTTCAACACCCGCGATGCGCTTGTCACGCTGGCCCATGATTGCCGCCGCCCGGAGCTGTTCCGCCCGCAAGTCTTCTCGGCGCTGGAACTGTTCAGCCAAGGTAATTTCGACCCCAAACGCACCACAGGCGCATGGGCGGGCGAGATCGGCATGGTGCAGATGCTGCCTGGAGACATTCTGAAATATGGCGTCGATGCCGACGGCGATGGCCAGGTCAGCCTGAAGACGTCTGCCGCCGATGCACTGATGTCGGGCGCGCGAATGCTCTCGCATCTGGGTTGGCAGCCTGGGCAGCCCTGGTTGCAGGAAGTCAGCATCCCCGAGGATCTCGACTTGACGCTGACGGGCACTGCACGCAAGAAATCCATTGCCCAGTGGCGCAGTCTGGGAGTCTCGGCGCGGGACGGCAAACTGCCCGATCCGTCCTTGCGCGCTTCGCTGCTGCTGCCGCAGGGCCACAAGGGGCCGGCCTTCCTCGCTTATCCCAACTTTGAAGTCTACTTTAAGTGGAACCAGAGCTTTACCTATGTCCTCACCGCGGCCTATTTTGCCAACCGGCTGGAAGGCGCAGAGGTCTATAGCGCCGGGCAACCCGAGAACGGATTAAGCGGCCCTCAGATGAAGCAGCTGCAGCATAAACTACAGGCCCGCGGCCATAACGTTGGCGATATCGACGGCATTCTTGGCGCCCGCACCCGGGTTGCCGTGCAAAAAGAGCAGGCCCGCCTCGGGCTGCCCGCCGATGCCTGGCCGACTCCGGTTTTGCTGCAGAAGCTTTAGCGCACCGGGAACCGCTCGCCTCTCTCCGAAATCAGAATAACCCTGCTGCCATTGCGCACATACAGATCGCAACGGTCAAACCCGTTGGCGAACTCCACGCAGATGCTACCGTCCCCGGCAACCCGGTAGCTCCCCCAGGCAGTACCACCGCCATTCTCCGCCGAGTAAGTATAAGCATAGGCGCCATCGCTGCCGTACAGCGATTCGCCGCCGTCATAAAAGCGAAAAGACTGCCCCGCCAGCGCCTCAAGTTCGTCTTGCACCAAGGGGATGTCGCCGGGACGCAGCGGCCAATCGCCGGCTAAGGCGCTGCCTGCCATCAGAGATAAGAAAAGGGGCATGATCTGTTTCATGCCCCGACTTTAGCGGTTCACTTGTTAAGTCCGGGTCACAATCCAGTGACAGGTGGATTTACCAGTCGATGAAGGCTTCAAAATCCTGCATTGCGCGGTTCCAGATCCCCACGGCCTGGGCAAAATCATCCGGACTCATCCCATTGCTGCCCAGCAACACATCCATCTCGATCCGGGCTGAACCCTCTTCCGAGACATAACCGCGGGCAAAACGGTTTTCATTGTTCCACTCGTTTATCTTGGACAGGCGCACGCTGCCATCTGTCTGATAGCCGGAAAAGAACTGGATGGCCTCGCAATTGAGGTTGTTATCGCAACCGTAGTAATAGACCGAGAAATCGTTCCCGTAGTACTCAACTTTCAGGTTAGGGTCGCCAACGCTATCGGTGGTTACTTCAACCTCGGCTCCCTCATCCTTGAAGAAGTTGGCAACACTATCGCCGGTCTTGGCCACCACATTCTGGGCCGTCGCGGCAACCGGCATCATCAGGACCGCGGATGCGGCAATTGCTTTGAGTATATTCATTCGTCACCCCACTGGGAAATTTCACAACCAAGAGCACCAATTCCATGAGTGCCTCTGCGTCAGGCCACCATCGCCTCTGCTTTCTTCAGGTCAACCGAAACCAGCTGGCTGACGCCCTTTTCCTGCATGGTGACCCCAAACAGCCGGTCCATTCGCGCCATCGTCACCGCGTGGTGAGTGATGATCAGGAAACGGGTGTCAGTCTGGCGGCACATCTCGTCCAGCAGATCGCAGAAGCGGGTCACATTGGCATCATCCAGCGGCGCGTCAACCTCGTCCAGCACGCAGATCGGCGCCGGATTTGACAAAAACACCGCAAAGATAAGCGCCATTGCCGTCAGCGTCTGCTCGCCGCCTGACAGCAGCGACAGGGTCGACAGCTTCTTGCCCGGTGGCTGGCACATGATCTCAAGGCCAGCATCCAGCGGGTCATCGCTTTCGACCATCACCAAATTGGCTTCGCCGCCGCCAAACAGATGGGTGAACAGCATGGCAAAGCTATTGTTCACCTGCTCAAACGCGGTCAGCAGCCGTTCGCGCCCCTCGCGGTTGAGGCTGGCAATGCCGTCGCGCAGGGTCTTCACCGCGCCTTCCAGATCCAGCTTTTCCGCAACCAGCGTGTCATGCTCATTCTGCACGCCGCGAGCGTCGTCCTCGGCGCGCAGGTTGACCGCTCCCAAGGCATCGCGCTGGCGCTTATAGCGGTCGACGTCGTGTTCCAGACCTTCCGAGGCAGGCATCTCATCCGGCGCTACACCCAGTTTCTCCAACAGCGCCTGCGGGGTGATCTGCTGCGCTTCGATGATCCGACCCGCAGCTTGGGTGACGGCTTCCCTGGCCGCTTCACAGCGCGCCTCGGATCGCGCCCGCGCCTCGCGCGCTTCGGAGGCCAGCCGCTCGCACTCGCGCTCTTTGTGGACCGCCTCGCGCAGCTCGGCCTCGGCTGCGACCAGCGCCTCTGTTGCAGCCGATTTGCGGGCCTCGGCCTCGGAAATCGCCTCGTTCAGCTCTGCGCGTTTCCCGGCAATCTCGGCTGGAACCGCATTAGCCTCTTCCAGCTCCTCCTGCGAGGCCTCGCGGCGGTCGGCCAATTCTTCGATCCGTGCCTCAGCGCTCTCCAGGCGGTGGCGCCAGCCGGACAGTTCCTTGGTCACCTCCTGCGCACGTTTGGTGCGGGCTTCACCCTCGCGGCGCAGCTCGTCATGGCTGGAGCGGTGGGTCAGCATGGTGATCCGCGCCGCCTCGACCGACTGTTTGATGTCCTCTACTACCGTGCGCGCTTGATCAAGATCGCCAAGCTCACCCAGAGCCTTTTCAGCCTCTTTCAGCTGCAGACTGGCATTCAGCGCATCTTCTTCATGGCGCGAAACAGCGATACCAAGCGTTTCAAGCTTGCCTTCTGCAAGATTCCTGTCGGCCTCAGCCCGGCTCAGCGCGCGGGCCGCGTCCGCCACCCGCTGGTCCGCCACGCGGCGAGCCTGGCGGGCGTTATGATCGGCCAATGTCACCTCTTCCAGTTTGCGCAAGAGCATTTCATGCGCTGCGCGGGCGCCATCCGCCCTGGCGCTGACGCGCTCCATCTCCTGCTTCAGCGCTTCCAGCTTGTTCAATTGCTCCAGCCGCATTGCTGCTGCACTTGGCGCATCCTCAGCCCAGGCACGGTAACCGTCCCAGCGCCACAGATCTCCTTCTACGGTCACCAGGCGCTGCCCTGGCTTCAGTTGCGCCTGCAGCCCTGCTGCGGCATCGCCATCCACCAGTCCGATCTGCGCCACCCGGCGGGACAGGGCATCAGGACCGGAGACAAACAGCGCCAGCGGCTGCACGCCGGCGGGCAGGGCGGCATCCTGATCATAACCGGACAGCGCCACCCAGCCAGTCGGCCCGTCCGCCTCCGCCAGCGGCGCGCGCAGGTCATCAGCCAAGGCTGCACCCAGGGCCTTTTCATAGCCCGGGGTCACGGTCAGCTCATCCAGGATCTGGCCGCCCTCGGCTGTATCCCGCTCCACCAGTTTCGCCAGCGCTGTAACTTCGGCACGCAACGCGCCCAGCCCGCCTTCGGCTTCCGAGCGCTGCGAACGTGCTTCACCTTCCCGGCTCTGTGTCTCCGTGCGGGTCCTATCCGCATCGGCCAGTGCTTCTTCAGCCATTTCCGAGGCCTCACGCGCCTCTTCCTCAGCCGTGACTGCAGCTTCGAATTTGTCCGCCGCCAGTTCCAGCGCGTTCCTGGCCTCCCGCTGTGCGGCACGGGCTTTCTCTGCCTCTTCCCCGGACCGGCCAAACGCGCGCTGGCAGTCTTCCACCCCTCGGCGTGCTGATTGATGGCGAGCTGCTAAGCGGGCGACATCCTCGGTCACCTGCGCCAGATGGTCCTCGCGAGCCTGCAGCACCGAACCGGCGTCGCGTGCCAGCTCCGCCGCCTCGGCCATTTTACCGTCGTGCCCGTCACCAGCCTTGGACAGCTCGCGCTGCTCCCATTCCAGCCGTTCGATGGTTTCGCCAGCATCCTTGTTCAGCCCGGTCTCGCGCTCAATATCATTGCCCAGCTGCACAACCCTGCTGCTAAGCCGTTCGATCGTCTGGCGCGCTTGCGCCTCCTGATCGCCCAGCGAGTCCCGCTGCACCACCAGACGCTGCAGAATCGCGGCTGCGATGGCCTCTTCCTCGCGCAGCGGCGGCAGCATCGCCTCTTGAGATCCTCGCTGCGCTACCGCTGCACGGACCAGTGCTTCGGCCTTGGCAGCCTGCTCAACCCGCACCCTCAACTCATTTTCTGATTCCAGCCGCGCCTCATCCGCTTCGCGCCAGCGGCGGTACAGCAGCATGCCTTCGGCCAGCCGCAGCTTCTCGCCGATCTCGCGGTAACGCTGCGCCTGCCGCGCCTGCTTTGCCAGTTGTGCCAGCTGCGCGGCCAGCTGTTCGATCACGTCATCGACGCGCAGCAGGTTGGCTTCGGTGTTCTTAAGCTTCAGCTCTGCCTCGTGGCGCCGCTGATAGAGGCCGGAAATGCCCGCTGCCTCTTCCAGGATGCGTCGCCGCGCCTTGGGTTTGGCGTTGATCAGCTCGGCAATCTGCCCTTGCCGCACCAGCGCCGGCGAATGCGCACCTGTCGAAGCATCGGCAAACAGCATCTGCACATCACGCGCCCGCACGTCCTTGCTGTTCGACTTGTAGGCACTGCCCACATCGCGCGTGATGCGGCGCACGATCTCCAGCCCATCGGCCTCATTGAACCCCGAGGGCGCCAGCCGCTCAGTATTGTCGATCTGCAAGCTGACTTCGGCAAAGTTGCGCGCGGGACGCGACGAGGTGCCGGCAAAGATCACATCCTCCATGCCGCCGCCGCGCATGGCCTTGGCGCGGGTCTCGCCCATCACCCAGCGCAAAGCCTCCAATAGATTGGATTTGCCGCAGCCATTTGGTCCCACAACCCCTGTCAGCCCATCGGCAATGACCAGTTCGGTAGGATCAACAAAGCTTTTGAAGCCGTTCAGCCTGAGCTTGGAAAACCGCAAAGCCGCCCCTTCGTGATTCCGTATCGGGAAAGTTCAGCGGTTCCTATCGTGTGTGTCAACGCTCCGCACCCCCAAATCGGGACAAACCGAATGGATTTGGCACCATATCTTGTGGATAACCCGTGCGATCCGGCGGTCTTTTGCCAAGCCAGCGCTGTTCCGAAGTCAGACAGAGCGCAACAGCCGCCCCAGCCGGGCTATCCCTTCCTGAATGGCCGCGTGGTTGGATTTGGAAAAGCTAAGCCGGATCGTGTTCTGGCCGCTGTCATCGGCAAAAAAAGCCTGCCCGGGCACAAAAGCGACCTTCTCTGTCTCCAGCGACCGTGCCAGCAATCGGGTCCCATCCGCGCCGTCTGGCAATGTCATCCAGACAAACATCCCGCCCTCGGGCCGGGTCCAGTTTACCCCCTCCGGCATATGTTCCTCCAGGGCCGCCAGCATCACGTCACGGCGCCGCTGATAGACCGCGTGCAGCTGCTCAACATGCGCATCAAAGCAAGCCTCGGCCACCGCATGCACTGCCATCTGGTTGATAGTGGACGTGTGCAAGTCCGCCGCTTGCTTCAGCAACACCATCTGCGATATGACCGGCTTGGCCGCCACCGCCCAGCCGATCCGCACTCCTGGTGCCAGCGTCTTGCTGAAGGTGCCGCAATAGACCGTGCGGCAGTCCGCGACCGTGCCTTTCTGCTCCAGTTCCAACGCCAGCACCGGCGGCACGGCCTCGCCATCATAGCGCAGTGACTGATAGGCTGCGTCTTCGATGATCGCACAATCCAGTTCCTCCGCCACCTCCAGCATCTGCAGGCGGCAGGTGCGATCCAGGGTTTCCCCGGTCGGGTTAGCGAAATCCGGTGACAGATAGGCGAATTTCACCACGCTGCCCGCTTCAGCCGCGCCTACGGCATAGCTCTCCGCAGTCCGGTCCCCTTTCAACGACAAGCGGTCATAGCGTGGCTCATAGGCATTAAAGGCCGCCAGCGCCCCCAGGTATGTCGGCCAGCCCACCAAAGCGGTGTCGCCAGGCGACAAGAACAGTTTACCTAAATAATCCAACGCCTGCTGGGAGCCGGAAGTAATCAGCACATTGCCCGGATCACAGACTATTCCAATCTTTGCCATCTCCCCAACAATCCACTCGCGCAGCGGCATATATCCCTCGCTCACCGAATACTGCAGCGCCATGGCTTGCCGTTCTGGTGAAAGCGAATTCTTGAAAGCTTTGGCAAATTCATCCGTTGGGAACAGCGCTGAATCCGGGATGCCGCCGGCAAAAGAGATAATATCCGGCTGATCCAGAAGCTTCAGCAACTCGCGGATTGCCGACGCCTTCATCCGCGCGTTCCGGCTGGCAAAGATCTGGTCGAACTGCATCCTCGCTCTCCTGGTGCTTCTGGTTTGGCATTTAGTGTCACGGTAGGAGAGTGCAAAATAAAGTCAATAATACTGACCTAATGTTGCAGCCTTCGTGAACCGGCCCGCCCTTGCAGCCTCTTCCCTCGCGTGGTCATATGATTTGACCAATTCAGACGAGCCTCCGCATGCCATTTCAGAAAGTTCAGCCCGAAAAACTCTCTGCCTCTGTCGTCAAGCAGATCGAACAGCTGATCCTGCGCGGCATCCTCTCACCCGGTGAACGGCTGCCTGCTGAACGTGAGCTGGCCGAACGGCTGGGCGTTTCCCGCCCCTCTCTGCGCGATGCCATCGGCGAACTGCAAGCGCGCGGGCTGCTGACGTCCAAGGCAGGCTCCGGCGTGTTTGTGGGGGACGTTCTAGGGTCAGCCTTTTCGCCAGCGCTGATCCAGCTCTTTGCCACCCATGACGAGGCTGTGTTCGACTACCTGTCCTTCCGCCGCGACATGGAGGGGCTGGCGGCGGAACGCGCAGCCCGGTTCGGCTCTGACTATGACCTGCAGGTGATCCAGGCGATCTTTAATAAGATGGAGGCGGCAGGCAACCCGGCTGTGTCCGAAGCGGCGGCCAAGCTCGACGCCCAGTTCCATTCCGCCATCATGGACGCCAGCCACAACGTGATCATGCTGCATATGATGCGGTCGATGTTCGACCTGCTGCGCGAGGGGGTGTTCTACAACCGCCGGATCATGTTCCAGCAGCACACCACCTATGAAGCGCTGCTGGAGCAGCACCGCGCCATCAACGCCGCCCTGCAGGCCCGCGACCCGCAAGCGGCTCGCGCCGCGGTGGAGGCGCATCTGGACTACGTCAAACAGGCCCTCACCGACAACCAGCGCGCCGAGCGCAACACCGAAGTGGCACGGCAGCGGCTGGAGCATGAGACGGGCAAAGGTTGAACAGGGAGCTGTAGCCATATTCCGGCTGCCGCAAAAAGCGGCCCGGCAAAGATGAGGATGTATGGGGTAGTTTTGACGCGTTTAATGAAAAAGTTCGAAGTCGTTGATGGAAATCCTGACATATCACCCTCAGTTGAAAGCCCCGTTTTACTACACGCCGTTCAACGCCCGTTTTCAAAGTTCAGTCGGAAAAAGCAGAGTTAAGCTGCTGCTTTTGCATCTTTAGATGCAAGGCAGCCTTCTACTCGCAAACGAAAAAACCCGGCCGCTTGGGCCGGGTTCTTTGATTTTCCAGGTGTCAGCGCAGCTTAGTGCAGCTTGGCGTCCACATCTGCGATCGCGGCGTCAATCAGCTTGTTGGCTTCGGCCGCAGTCATCTGTTTCGAGATCACCTCATCCGCCGCAGCAACTGCGATTGAGATCGCTTGGTCGCGTACTTCCTTCACAGCCGAAGCTTCCGCTGAAGCGATTTGCTCTTCAGCAGCCGCCAGACGGCGGGCGATGGAGGCTTGCAGGTCCGCTTTTGCCTGTTCCGCTGCACGGGCAGCTTCGTCACGGGCAGCAGCGACGATCTGGTCGGCCTTGGCCTGAACTTCCTGCTGCTTGCGCTCGTAAGACGCCAGAACAGTCTGGGCCTCCTCGCGCAATGCACGGGCCTCGTTCAGTTCCTTCTGGATGCCTTCTGCACGGCTGTCCAGCTGGCCACCCAGCATGCCCGGCACTTTGGCCAGCAGCAGGATGCCCACAAACAGAGCAAAAGCCAGCAGAACAACAAAATCGGTGTTGCCCAGTGAAAAGAACGGGCCTGAAGCGGCCAGCGCAGGGCTGGCGGCGCCAAACGTCAGGGCAAGGGCGAGAATATTGCGCATGTCCTTATCCTTTCGTCCGCTCGGCAACTGCCACGGCAATTGCGTCTGCGTCTGCCGAACCGCCCAGCGCGGTCACCAGCGCCTCTGCGGTATCGGTGGCAACAGCCTTCACGCTTTCCAGCGCACCGGCCTTGATTTCGGCGATTGCCTTTTCGGACTCGGCAGCCTTAGCAGAGATCTGTTCGTCCGCTTTAGCAATTGCCTGATCCAGTCCGGCCTGAATTTCCGCGCGGGTCTCAGCAACGATGCGCTGAGCTTCGGCACGGGCATCCGCCAGAGCTTTGTTATATGCGTTCTCGGCCTCGACAGCCTTGGCTTTCAGGTCTTCAGCCGCGGCGAGGTCGTTGGTGATGGTCCCCTGACGCTCGGCCAGCACCGCAGCAATGCGGGGCAGCGCGACGCGCGACAGAATGAGGTAGATCACGACCAGGGCGACCACGAGCCAGAAGATCTGGTTCCCGAAGGTCGAGAAGTCCAGCTGCGGCATGCCCGGAGCAGACCCGTGCGCTGCGTCTGCGGCGCCGTGTGCTGCGTCTTGCGTATTTGATGCCATGTCGTTCTCCTTGGGAACTTGCCGTTACACCGGGCAGTGCAGATCTAGGCCGCACTGCCCGGCCGTAAGGAAATAGGTTCCTAAGGTCTTAGACGGCGAACATCAGCAGCAGCGCGACCAGGAACGAGAAGATGCCCAGTGCTTCTGCAAATGCGATGCCGATGAACAGGGTTGCGGTCTGGCCGGCGGCTGCCGACGGGTTGCGCAGAGCGCCTGCCAGGAAGTTGCCGGCAACGTGGCCCACACCGATTGCGGCTGCGCCGGAACCGATTGCTGCCAGGCCTGCGCCGATGAACTGACCGAGTTGTGCGATATCGCCTTCCATGAGTATTCTCCTTACGATGGAATGTGGTGATTTAGGGTCTGGGTGAACCGCCAGGCTCACCCGGTAAACTTTCAGATCCTGGCCTTAGTGACTCGGATGCAGCGCGTCCTTCAGGTACACGCAGGTCAGGATGGTGAAGACATAGGCCTGGATGAAGGCCACCAGAACTTCGAGTGCATAAACCGCAGTGATCGCGAAGATCGGCAGGAAGCTGAACAGGCCCAGGGCGCCTGCAAAACCTGCGAACACCTTCAGAACCGCGTGGCCGGCCATCACGTTGCCAGCCAGACGAATGCTGTGGCTGACGGGACGCACGAAGTAGGAAATCAGCTCGATGATCGCCAGGATCGGGCGGAGCGCCAGAGGCGCGCTCGACACCCAGAACAGGCCAAGGAAACCGGCGCCGTTCTTGACAAAGCCAACGATGGTCACAGTGAAGAACACCAGCCCGGCCAGGATCGCGGTTACCGCGATGTGCGAGGTGGTGGTGAAGGACATCGGCAGCAGACCCAGGAAGTTGGCCATCACGATGAACATGAACAGGGTCATGATATAGGGGAAGAACTTGACGCCATCCTTGCCGGCCACATCTTCAACCATTTTATAGATGAATCCATAGGCCAGTTCCGCAACCGACTGGGCGCGGCCCGGCACGATGGCCCGGCGCGACGACCCCAGCACCAGCAGCGCGAACACGGCAGTAACGGCCAGTGCCATCCACAGGGTCACGTTGGTTGGGGTGTACCAGGAAATATTATCGCCAAACAGCGCCTTCACATTGAACTGATCCATCGGGTGGATTGCCAGTTTTGATTCCGCCGGAGCGAAAATCAGGCCGGATACCAGCACCAGCGCCAGCGCTGCGTAAAAGAAAATTTTGCCCATCAGTCCGCTTCTCCTGTCGCCGGTGCCCGATCCCGTCGGATCAATCCCGGTCTTGCGCATTTTTGTCGGCCTCTTCGGCCAGTTTCTGTTCCTGGATTTCTTGCGCGGTGCGAAGCATCGTCTTCACCCCGGCCGCCAAGCCCAGCATTATAAACAGCACCATGAAAATAGGCAGGGTTCCAAACAGATGGTCCAACCCGTATCCGATGCCAAAGCCGATCCCAAGACCGGCCACCAATTCGATCACCATCCGCCAGGCCTGATTGGCCATCGAATAATGCTCATCCGCACGCGGCTTGGGCTCTTGGGCCTTACGCGCCGCCGCCAGCTTCTCCTCCAGCTGCGCCATGCGCTGCTTTTGGTCGTCGTCGGTCACGGGCGCCATCCTCACGCGAATTTCTGAGAACGGTTGCTAAGGCCAAGGAGCTTGGGAGTCAATTACAAGGATTGAAACTTGGATTTCCTATTAACATACTGATAAATAACAGCTAAAAATGCAACACTGCGTCCCGCGCGCTTCTGTCGCGCCGGCTGTTGGCGCCCGAACTTCAGGGAAACGATATTCAACCAAGAGGTTGATTTTAGCCAAAGGGCCGTTTTGCCGTACCCCAGCGCCCGATCCGCCCGCCGGCCAGCAACAGCCCCAGCAGGATCGCCACCATGCCCCAGCCGATGCCCAGGAAGAAATCACCAGCCAGTATTCCAGTGCCACGCCCTGTCTCTCCCCACAGTAGAGCCTCCATGACGGCTCAAGACAGATTGTCAAACCTGCCGGCGGTGGATAGGACTACCAGGCATGAGCGATCCCCTCGACACAGCTTTTGCGGCCTTGGCCGACCCGACTCGCCGGGCGATCCTCACTATGCTGCTGGAAGACGACATGGCGGTGACCGATGTAGCGGAACCATTCGAAATGTCGCTGGCGGCGATTTCCAAGCATTTGAGCATCCTGACCCGGGCAGGGCTGATCGCTCAGGAAAAGCGCGGCCGGGTAAAGTGGTGCAAGCTGCAGCCCGACGCCATGCGCGCTGCCTCCGTCTGGATGCAGGGGTTTGGCCAGTTTGAACCGGTCAACCTGGATGCCTTTGAACGCTTCTTGGAGGCTGAGCATCTGGCAGGAGACGCGCAGGCGGACCCCTAGCGAACTACAAATACCGATGTTTCAGAATGCAGCACCAGATGGCTGGCGTGTGACGAAAACACATAGTCCAGGATTCCAGGCATATGGGTGCCCATCACAACCAGATCCACTTCCAGCTCCTTTGCAGTCCGGGGCAGGATCGAATCGATCTCTGCCCCGACATCCACAGAATAGATCGGCAGCCCCTCAACCTTAGCACCGGTTTGCTCCGCCATCTTGCTTGCCAGGTCTGCCAGCTCATCACCGGACGACCCTACAGTATGCCCGCGCCTGACCTGCTGATCCGTCACATGGACCAGCGTCACGCGCGCGCCATGATTCTTGGCGAAATCCGCTGCCACATCCAGCGCTTTCTTGACCGTTGAAGGCATGTGCAGGTCAACGGGCACCATGATATGCTTGAACATTGTCGCCTCCTCTGTCCGATGCGTCCCTCAGCACCAGTATAGCGGAAAACAAGAGGGTTGCGTTGACCTGCTGCAAGGTGTTGGACCCGCCGCCGGTGGGGAGCATGCCCTGTGTGTTCAGACGGGCACCCGATCCCTCGCGCCCTCCAGCAGCATCGCCAATGCCACCACCGACATCACGATCCCAATCAACACCATGCCCGGCGGCGCGCCGCGGCCCAGCGCGATCTCCCACAGGATCACCCAGCTCGGCGTGAGGTAGGTATAGGCCATAACCTTTGCCGAAGGCAGCCGCATTGCCGCATATTGCAAAAGCACAAAGGTCGCCGAACTGGCACAGACAGCCAGATAGAACAGCCCGATCCAGACGATAGCGGGCAACTGGGCCCAATCGGCGGCCAGAATGTCCTGCCAGCCAAACACCGCCAGCAGCGCGCCGCCTGCCAGCAGCATCCCGAAGGTAAAGACCACTGCGGGCTCACCCCGGTTCAGTTTCCGCACCATCGGCGTATAAATGGCATGCAACAGGCAGCCCCAGAAATAAATGATCTCCCCCTGGCCGACCTCAAACGCCGCCAAGGCGCCCAAATCGCCGCGCACGATCACCCATACTGCCCCCGCCGCGCCAATCGCCAGCGCCACGGCCATCCAGCGGGTGGTGATCTGCCGCAGCAGCAGCCAGCCGAATGCCGCGCTCATCACCGGCACCAGGGTGAACACCGCTGCGGCGCTGACCGGCGCCGCCGTCTGCAGCCCATAGAACATCAGCACGAAGTATCCGCCGAACAGCCCGCCGAGTACGGCAAACCGCCAGGGTGCTCGAAAATGCCCACGCTGCAGCCCGGTGGTTGCCAGTGCGGCGATGCCGATGACGACCGCGGCAATACCAAATCGCGCCGCATTCAAGGCCGCCGGCGCAATCTCGTTGGCCACCATCGCGCCCAGCGAGAAAGATCCTGCCACCAGTGCCGAAAACAGCAGCATCGCCAGGTGCCCCCGCAGTGCCTCGCTCATAGCTGCCAATCCTTTACCTGCTCTTTCAAGAACGCCAGGAACGCCTGCACCTTGGTAGTACGGTGCAGATCCACATGGGTCACCAGCCACAACGCGCCCTCCCAGTCCTTCTTGGGCGGCATCATCTCCACCAGATCCGGCTGCTGCCGCGCCTCCCACGCCGCCATGAAGCCGATTCCGGCGCCGCTGCGCACCGCCGCCTTAAGGGTGGAGCCGTCGGTACAGCGAAAGGCGATCGCCTCAGCCGGAGCATTGGCCCGCAGCCAACGGGAATACGGCGCCCGGCTACTCTCATCGTCCTGACCGACGAACCGGTGGTTGGGAATATCCTCCAGCCCCTGCAGCAGCCCGTATTTCGCCGCATAATTCCTGGAGGCATAAAGCCCGATCTTCTGCTTCATGAAAGACTGCACCACATTGTCCGGCTGATCCGGCGCATTGCCCGCGCGGATCGCCACATGGGCTTCACCGTATTCCAGCCGGAACAGACGGTCGCCGGTCAGATAGCGGATGATCAGCCCGGGATGCATGTCCTGGAATTCTTGCAGCGCCGGAACCATCATCGGCGCGAACGACGCCAGCGAGGTCACCACCAGCTCGCCTGAAACGTCATCGCCCTGCCCCTTCAGCCGACCCACCAGCTGGTTGAACTGATCGTCCGTGGCTTGCGCGACCCGCAGCAGGTCCTGCCCGGATTCTGTCGGCGTATAGCCGCGGGCATGGCGCTGGAACAGCTTCACCCCAAGCCGCGCCTCGATTGAGTCGATATGGCGGATCACCGTGGCATGGTGCACACCCAGCACTTCGGCGGCACCGCTCACCGTGCCCATGCGGGCCACCTGATACGCAGTGCGGACCTCATCCCAATTGTCCATTGCAGCCTCCTTGCCAGCCGGATCCATTATGCGCAAAAATGCACATCTCATGTGATCAAAGCGGCATTGCGTTCAAATTTGCAATACCCCAAATACCTGTCAGCAACAAGCACAGGAACACGAAAATGACCCGCACTGTTCTCCACATCGACTCCTCCGCCCGCACCGAGGGTTCCGTGACCCGCGATCTCTCGGCGCAGATCGTCAGCCGCCTTGGCGCCGGACAGGTGATCCGCCGCGACTTGGCCACACCGCTGCCGCTGCTGGACGGCGCTTGGATTGGCGCCAACTTCACCCCGGCGGACCAGCGCAGCGACGCGCAAAAGCAGCTGCTTTCCCTCTCCGACTCGCTGGTGGAGGAACTGAAACAGGCCGACACTATCGTCATCGGCGCTCCGGTCTACAATTTCTCGGTGCCCTCCACGCTGAAGGCCTGGATCGATCTGGTAGCCCGCGTCGGCATGACTTTCCAGTACCGTGAAACCGGCCCCGTCGGCCTGCTGGAAGGCAAGCGCGCCATCATCGTCATGGCCTCGGGCGGCACCCAGGCCGGCTCCGACATCGACTTTGCCACTACCTACCTGCGTCACATGCTGGGCTTCATCGGGATAACAAACGTCGAAATCGTCGCCGCCGACGCCATGTCGATCGACGCCGATGGCGCCCTGGCTAAGGCAAAGGGCCAGATCGAAGCGCTGGCGGCCTGATCCCGGCTGCCCAGCGCGCCTGCCGTCAGCCCTGCCCGGGCTGGCGGTTTTCTGTTCGTGAACCCGTCCGCAGCCCATCAGGCGGCAGCGCTGGACCTGGCGCTGGAAGACGAGCAGGCTGGATAGCACGGCCGTCATTCAATTCCTGCTTAGATCCAGCTGACCTCACAGCCGGTCTTTTCGAAGAAGGCCATCAGATCAGTCCGCGTCATCGCCACCGTGCGGTCATTGACCAGCGGATGCATGAAAATCACATCCGACTCCTGTGCCCGCGCGTCCATATAAAAGGTGACGCCCTTTTCCGTTCCTGTGATCATCGCCAGCGGACTGACCGCGCCGGGGCGGATACCGAGGTTCTCCAGCAGCCGGTCCGCCGAGCCGAACGACAAGTTTCCGGCCCCCAACTCCGCCGCCAGCACCTTGAGATCGACCTCCCGGTCCTGCTGCAGCGTCACCAGATAGTTGCGCTTCTTCTTATCGCGCAGATACAGGTTCTTGAGCCGCAGCGCGTTTTCGCCCGGCACCGTGAACTGGTCTTCGACCGCCTTGGCATCCTCCACCGTGCGGAGCGGCACATGCGTGTGCAGCCGATAGGCGATTCCCCAACCGTCCAGCTGCTTCAGCAGCGCATCCGAGGAGACAGGCAGGCTGTCTTGATAGGCCGATGATGCATCCATGATCTTACTCCGCAAGCCGTTTCGGGTTGCAGCGCAGATCACGCAAAATGAATACGGGACGCAAGAGGTGTTCCGCCCCCTGCGCCCCGTTTTGCGCCAATTCGCCTCTACGCCTCGGCGAAATCCCCGCGCCGGGCCTCTTCATAGTGGTCGAAATCAGTGCTGAACCAGCCGGTACCGCGGGTGGCGCTGGCCAAAGTGCTGCACAGATCATCCTGCACCGACATCGGCAGCAGTGTTTCAAACACATCCCAGCCAGCGACACCGTCTTCGGCCTCAAACCCCAGGATCTGCCCCTTCATGCCGCTCACCACCGGCACCAGCCCGCCGGTAAACACCGAGGGCACATGAATTTGCACCCGCATGATCGGTTGAAGCAGCACCGCGCCAGCTTCGGACAGCGCCTCCCTGACCGCATTCTTCCCCGCAGTCCGGAACGCAAAATCAGAGCTGTCGACCGAGTGATGCTTACCGTCCTTCAGCGTCACGCAGATATCCACCACAGGATGCCCGTTCAACCCCTGCGCCAGCGCCTCGCGCGCGCCGGCCTCGACCGAGGGGATATAGTTCTTGGGCACTGAGCCGCCTTTCACGGTTTCTTCAAATACGAAACCGCTGCCCCGCGGAAGGGGCTTCACCTCGATCACCACATCGGCAAACTGCCCGGCGCCGCCGGACTGCTTGCGGTGGCGGTACTGCACCTGCACCGGCTTCCTGATTGTCTCGCGTAATGCCGGCGGCACCACGACTTCCTCCACCTCAACGCCGAATTCGTCCTTCAGGGCTTGCTTGATGCGCCGCATGTGCAGCGGGCCTTGCAGGTTCAGCAGCACTTGGCCGCTGGCCTCATCCTGCCCCACACCCAGCGCCGGATCGATCTCCGCCAGCCGCTCCAGCGCGCCTGACAGCCGGGCATCGTCGCGCTCGTTTACCGGGGTAATCACCCGCCGAAAGGTCGATGGCCGCGGCTGCGCCCAGTCCGGCAGCGGCGCGGCGCCGTCGCGCGCATAAGCAAATCCCATATTCAGATGGTCCGACTTGACCGCTTGCCCCATATCCCCTGGTGCCAGGCTAGCGTTGGCCGTGGAACCAACGCCGGTCAGCGAGCCAAGCGCTGCTCCGCCAACCGAAGCGCCATTGCCGACACTGCCGTCCAACGCCCGCACCATCACCGTTTTGCCCAGATGCTTGACCAGATCGGCCATGCAACCGACAGCGACGACTTTGGCGTCCTGTGACAACCGCTCCAATGCAACCCCCACATCCGGGGCCTCGTGCCGCAGCGACTTCATCAGCCGCAGGATACCGTTCTTATGCACGGCAGATCCCATCAGCGCCGGGATCAGGTCGTTGTGCTGCAGCACCTTGGTCGCCACCTCGTAGGCCTCATCCGGCATCACCTTCTGATCCTCGATCAGCTCCTCCAGCAGGGTGTCGTCGAAATCCGCCAGCGCCTCCAACAATTCGGTCCGGGCTTCCTGCTCGCGGGTATACATCGCCACCGGCAGCTCAATCAGCGCCGAGGGCTCGCCTTCGCGGTATTGCCAGGCGCGTTCCGAGATCAGATCCACAGCCCCCACAACCTGGCCGTTCTCGCGGATCGGCACCTGCCGCAGAATGATGTTGTGGCTGCAATAGGCCTGAAGCGCAGCGGCGATTTCCGCCACCCGGTCTGCCGCCTGGTCCATGCGGTTGACAAAAATAAAGGCGGGGATCCCCGCCTCCTCCAGCTTGCGCAGATACGGTGCGCTTAGCACCGCAGCTCCGGCATCTGCCGGCACGCAAAGGACGGCAGCGTCACTGGCCGCCAATGCCGGACCTGCCTGAGCCAGGTTGTCAGCCCCGCCTGCGATGTCGATTGCGGCCCAGTCCTCGCCCATGAATGAAAAAGGCTGCAAAGCGGCGACGCCTGCAACCTCCTGCCGTTTACCCGCGGCACTGTCCAGATTGGCCAGCGCCGCTGTCAGCGTAGATTTGCCGGACTGCGACGGTCCCAGAATAGTGAAAACGCGCATGTTATCTGATCCTCCCTTGGCTGATGCGGCTGCCCGCCCGGAACCGCAGACGCCAAGCGGCGCGCGGAATGCCTGTTCTGAAGATCTGCCTCGATGCTCTGTCGGGTGGCCCGGCCGGCGAGTGGACGGCGAGGGACCAGCTGTCAGATGTTGACCAACACGGCCCCTGCATGTCAAGCCGCACGTAGCTGCCCTGTGCCGCCCCGGCGAACCCGCGCCGCGGTTGACTCCGGCGGCCAAACGGCGTAACGCCTGCCCCAGCATCCGGAAGCGAGTGAGTCTTCCGGTCCCTGCCCGTGCCAGGGATCGCCCCCCACCAGCGTGTTACGCCCGTGGGGGCATTTGCGCATGGATCGCTTGTCCCCTACATACGGGGGCGCCACAACTTGAAACCGGCATCAGGAGGCCGCAGGCATGTTTGAAAATCTATCCGAACGCCTATCCGGCGTCTTTGACCGGCTGACCAAACAGGGCGCCCTCAACGAGGAGGACGTGAAATCCGCCCTGCGTGAAGTGCGCGTGGCGCTGCTCGAAGCCGACGTCTCACTGCCGGTTGCCCGCGACTTCGTCAAGAAGGTGCAGGAGCAGGCCACTGGTCAGGCGGTCACCAAGTCGGTGACCCCGGGCCAGCAGGTAGTGAAGATCGTGCACGACGCATTGGTCGACGTGCTGCGCGGCGACGAGGATCCCGGCAAGCTGAAGGTCGACAACCCGCCCGCCCCGGTGCTGATGGTCGGCCTGCAGGGCTCGGGCAAGACCACCACCACCGGCAAACTGGCGAAACGGCTGAAGGAGAAAGAAGGCAAGAAAGTCCTGATGGCCTCGCTTGACGTCTACCGGCCGGCCGCGATGGAGCAGCTGGCGGTGCTCGGCACCCAGATCGGCGTCGACACGCTGCCGATCGTGCCCGGCCAGAAACCCGTCGATATCGCCAAACGCGCCAAGCAGCAGGCGACACTGGGCGGCTATGACGTCTACATGCTGGACACCGCGGGCCGCCTGCACATCGACGAGACCCTGATGCAGGAGGTCGAGGACGTCCGCAACGCGGTCTCCCCGCGTGAGACGCTTCTGGTGGTCGATGGCCTCACCGGCCAGGTCGCGGTTGAAGTCGCGGAAGAGTTCGACGCCAAGATCGGCATCTCCGGCGTGGTCCTCACCCGGATGGACGGCGACGGCCGCGGCGGCGCCGCGCTGTCGATGCGCGCTGTCACCGGCAAGCCGATCCGCTTTGTCGGTCTGGGCGAGAAGATGGACGCGCTGGAAACCTTTGAGGCCGACCGCATCGCGGGCCGCATCCTCGGCATGGGCGACATCGTGGCGCTGGTCGAGAAGGCCCAGGAAACCATTGAGGCCGAACAGGCCGAGCGTATGATGAAGCGCATGATGAAGGGTCAGTTCAACATGAACGACCTGAAGATGCAGCTTGAACAAATGCTCCAGATGGGCGGCATGGAGGGCATGATGCAGATGATGCCCGGCATGGGCAAAATGGCCAAGCAGGTGCAGGACGCCGGCATGGACGACAAGGTGCTTAAGCGCCAGATCGCCATGATCCAGTCGATGACCAAGAAAGAACGCGCCAATCCCGCCCTGCTGCAGGCCTCCCGCAAGAAACGCATCGCGGCCGGCTCCGGCATGGAAGTCAGCGACCTCAACAAGCTTCTGAAAATGCACCGGCAGATGGCCGATGTGATGAAGAAGATGGGCAAGATGGGCAAAGGCAAGATGCTGAAGCAGGCCATGAAGGGCATGTTCGGCAAAGGCGGCGGCATGCCTGGCATGGACGGCATGGATCCCTCGCAAATGGACCCCAAGGCGCTGGAAGCGGCAGCCAAGGCAATGGGCGGCGGCAAGGGCCTGCCCGGCGGCCTCCCCGGCCTCGGCGGCGGCATGGGCCTGCCAGCGGGCCTCAGCGGTTTCGGCAAGAAGAAGTAATCATGACTGTCGCCATCCCCACCCTCGAAACGGATCGCCTGATCCTCCGCGCCCCGGCGCAGGCGGATTTCACAGCGCTTTGTGCGTTCTACGCTTCGGAACGCGCCGATTTCGTTGGCGGGCAGATGGATGCTGAGCAGGTCTGGCGTCACTTGGCGCTGGAAATCGGCCATTGGCAAATGTTGGGCTATGGTCGCTGGGCCGTGGACGAAAAGAGCAGCGGCCAATGCGCCGGCATCATTGGCCTGTGGAACCCACATGGCTGGCCGGAAGCGGAAATCGGTTGGGATCTATTTCAGGGTTTTTCGGGCAAAGGCTACGCCACCGAAGCGGCCATTGCCGCACGCAACTACGCCTATGTAACCCTGGGCTGGCCCACTGCAATCAGCCTCGTCGACCCGGCGAACCACGCCTCAGCCGCTGTGGCTCAGCGCATGGGCGCGAAACAAGACGGTAGCTTTGCGCACCCCCGTATGGGAAAGCTGCAGATCTGGCGTCATCAAGGCGCGGATGATCTGGCCGCAGGCGGAATGGAGGCCTGCGCATGAGCTTCCGTCAAATCTGCGCGAACCACGTCCGCCCGGCACTGGCAGCGGCTTGTTTAACCGAATATTACGCAGTCTCCCCGATACTCCTTCACCGGATGGGTGAAATTCACTCCGGGCGGTCCGCCGCCCGGGTAAAGGGGTATAAAATGACTGACGTTCGAAAGCCGTTTCCGCGGCTTGCATCAAAACGGCTGATGCTGATTTCTCCGGCGGACCCGGAGTTTGACGCCAATGCGGCCTTTCTGAACCCGGGCGCACCGCGCTTTATCGACGCGTCGGAAGACCCCGACTCGCTGTGGTGGTCGATTGCAACCATCATCGGTCACTGGCACCTGCACGGCTACGGCCTGTTTGCTGTGGTCGAGCGCAGCAGCGGCTTGACCGTCGGCCTTGTAGGCCCCTGGTTCCCCAAAGGATGGCCGGAACCGGAATTATCCTGGCACCTGATGGAGCCGGGACAGGGCAAAGGCTATGCCAGCGAAGCCGCGCAATGCGTGCTCGATTGGTTGTTTGCCGAGGCTGGCTGGGACAGTATCGTATCCTACGTGCCCGAGGAAAACGGCGCTTCTATTGCGCTGGCCCAGCGCGTTGGCGCCCGGCCGGAAAAACCGGTCTCTTTCCGTCTGCAGCCCGCACCCAATATCCGCGCCTGGCGCCACACCCCGCCCGCCTGCGTGTCCGGCCCGCAAGCCGCACAGGGCATGCTTCACTGATGCGCCTTAACGGTATCATATTCTGGCTTGGCCGCGCCCCTCTGCTGAAAGGAGCGCGCTGATGCCGTTTGACATCCCGGTGATAGAAACCCGCCGGCTGGTGCTGCGCGGTCCCGAGGCGCAGGACTATCCTGACTTCAAAGCCACCTTCAGCTCCTACCGCTCGCGCTTTATGGGCGGGCCGCTGAACACCTATGAGGCCTGGATGCTCTACGCCGCCGAGATCGGCCACTGGCAGGTCCGCGGCTTTGGCATGTGGATGATCCACGACAAATCCACGGACGAGACCTATGGAATGGCCGGCGGCTGGCAGCCCGCGGGCTGGCCCGAACGCGAGATTGCATGGATCATCTGGCCCGGTGCCGCCGGCAAGGGCTATGCGCTAGAGGCCGCGCAGGCCGCACGCCGGCATTTTTATTCAGATCTGGGCTGGGAGACCGCGGTCAGCTATATCGACCCCAAGAATCTCGACTCGATCCGGCTGGCAGAACGGCTCGGCGCCACCAAGGACCATGAGGCTGCCACTATCGACGGCAATGATGCAGTTTTCCGCCATCCCGGCCCGGACACTCTGAAGGACAGCCAGATTGCGCATGGCATCGAAATGGAAATCGGCCACTACGCCGATCCGCTATTCAAGCCGGAGGGCTGGGCCCTTGACTGAACCGCGTCTGGAAACATTGTTGCTGCGCTGCGGCGGTGTACGGGGGGTGCACGCCCGCTGCTGCCCTGGCACGCGCCAGCCTGCTGCATTGCGGAGAACCCGATGACAACTGACACCCAAGATCCCACCGCCCGTGCAGCCCGGCTGCTGAAGGGCCACCGTGAAAGCATCGACCGCCTGGATGCGATCCTCGTTTATACCCTGGGCGAGCGGTTCAAGCACACCCAGGCAGTGGGGCGGCTCAAGGCTGAACACGACCTTCCCCCGTCCGATCCGACCCGCGAAGCGGCGCAGATCGCACGGCTCGAAGACCTGGCGGAGCAGGCCGATCTGGACCCTGAGTTCGCCAAGGCATTTTTGAACTTCATCATCGGTGAAGTCATTCGCCACCACAAGAAACACCAAGAATAACAATCACAACAGGAACAACCGGGGCATACCCCGGACAACGCCATCAAAGGAGATGTACCCATGGCAATGAAAATCCGTTTGGCCCGCGGCGGCTCTAAAAAGCGTCCCTTCTACCGCATCGTGGCTGCTGACAGCCGCATGCCGCGTGACGGCCGCTTCATCGAGAAGCTGGGCACCTACAACCCGCTGCTGCCGAAAGACAGCGAAGAGCGTGTGAAAATGGACATGGAACGCGTGCAGCACTGGCTGGACCAAGGCGCACAGCCGACCGACCGTATCGCACGCATGCTGGAAGCCGCAGGCGTGCGCGCCAAGACCGAGCGCAGCAACCCCAAGAAAGGCGCCCCGGGCAAAAAAGCCCAGGAGCGTGCAGAAGAGAAAGCTGCCAAGGCTGCTGAAGCCTCCGAAGCAGCTGCAGACGCGGAATAATTCCGTGGAGCTGCGGGGCGCTTTTCCCGAAGAGTTCCGCAGCCAGCTTGATCTGCTGATGCGGCTCCGGCGCGACGTGCGCCGGTTCCGCAGCGTTCCGGTGGAGGAGGCAGTGCTGATGCGCTGCCTCTCTGCCATTCCGCTGGCCCCCTCAGTGGGGCTCAGCGAACCCTGGCGCATCCTGCGCGTGGACAGCGACACTGCCCGCGCCGCCGCGCTGAGGAATTTCGAGAAGGCCAATGCCGAAGCCCTGAAAGGCTACTCCGATGATCGGGCGAGCAAATATGCGCAGCTGAAGCTCTCTGGCATGCGCGACGCACCGGTGCAGCTGGCGATCTACTGTGACGATGAAACGGCCCAGGGCCACGGGCTGGGCGCCGCCACGATGCCGGAGATGCGGCGTTATTCGGTGGTCACCGCCGTCACACTTTTCTGGCTCGCCCTACGCGCCGAAGGCTTGGGGCTGGGCTGGGTTTCGGTGCTGGATCCCGAACAGCTGAACCGCGATCTGGCGGCGCCTGCAGGCTGGCAGCTGATCGGCTATTTCTGCATCGGCTATCCTGAACGCCAGTCAGACACGCCAGAACTGCAGGAGGCCGGCTGGGAAAGCCGTATGGCAGACCTGCCGCTGCAAACCCGCTGAGCCCCGGGATGGGACGATTGATCCGGCTTGTGTTTTTTGTTGCAGTGGCCTTTACCGCTGGCATCTTTTTTGAACGCAACCACCAAAGCGAACTCTGCGAACAATCCGGCGGCCAGTGGCTGCGGGCAGGGTTCTGTGCAAAGGAATGACACCATGAGCGACCTGATCTGCGTAGGAGCAGTGGCCGGCGCCTTCGGCGTGCGCGGCGAGGTGCGGCTCAAGAGCTTTTGCGCCATCCCCGAGGAAATTGTCGACTATTCGCCGCTTACCAACGAGGACGGCAGCCAGAGCTATACGCTGACCCTGACCCGTCCGGTCAAGAATGGCTTTGCCGCCCTAATGAGCGGAATTGAAACCAAGGAACAGGCGGACGCCGTCCAAGGCCTGCGCTTGTTCGCCCGCCGTGACCAGCTGCCCAGTCTGCCGGATGACGAATATTATCATGCCGACCTGATTGGGCTGGAGGTCTATGACACCGGCGGCACTCTGCTTGGCACGGTGAAATCAGTGCAGAACCATGGTGCGGCGGACCTGCTGGAGATTCATGGTCCGGGGCTGAAGTCCACGGTACTTCTGCCTTTTACCATGGCCGCGGTGCCGACAGTAGATCTTGAAAAAGGCCGCATCGTCGCCGACCCGCCGGACGGGGTGTTCTGAACGTGGCACCGGATGAATTGGCAGAAGGGCGCCCGCAACGTCTGCGCTTAATTCTCCACGCCGGGTTTCACAAAACCGGAACCACAACCGTCCAGCGCTGCTTGCAAGACAACCAGCCGCTGCTTTCGCCGCATCTGCGCATCTTCCTTCGCAACGATATGCTTGCACTATGCGAGGCTGCGCGGCGCTGGTCGGCCACCCGGAATCCAGTTGATTTCGCGCTGTTTCAGTTCGAATGCGCAGTCTTGCTGGAAGCGCTTGATGCAGATGACCCCCGGCCGGTTCTTCTTGCCTCGGAAGACTTATCCGGCCACATGCCCGGGCGGCATGGCCTGAAAGATTACGGAGCCGCGCCTCTGCTGATGAAATGCATTCAGGACACGGTTCTGGAGCTTCAGCCGGCCGCCAGCATATGCATTTTCTATATGACCCGGTCCGCGCCCGAATGGCTGCAAAGCTGCCATGTGCAGCATTTGCGGGCCAGCCCGCTGACATTGGACGCAGAGGAGTACGTCAGACAGTATGCCGCTTCGGCGGACCTGCAAGCGATAGTTTCCGGAACAGCCCAACTGTCAGCCAGTGCCAAGATCAGCTCTGCACCGCTTGAGGCCGCTTCTGCCCACCGGCTCGGCCCGATTTCCGCACTGCTGCCGCACCTTGGCCTGCCAGCTGCAGCCATTGAAGCAATGAAACCTGTCCCGCCCGCCAACACCCGACCGGAGCCAGAAATTCTTGAAGAGCTGCTTGCGCTCAATCGCTCGGGGCAACCGTACAGCCAGATCCGCATTAAAAAACAAGCCGCTCTTCGCAGATCCCGCGTTTCAAAGCGGCCCCCCGTATAAACTTTGGCCCCCACTAATCCCTTTGTATCTGATGCCAGCCCTCGTATAGGTCAGCATAGCCCTCCATCTTCCGCCCGAGAAAACATGACCGACACCCCCTCCCGCTCCCACGGCCGCAAGGCCATCCGCCCCACTCTGAAACCGCGAGAGCTGATGACGCCGACACCGGACCTGGCAGGCGTGTGGAAAGCCAAGATCATCACCCTGTTCCCCTCCGCCTTTCCCGGCGTTCTGGGCGAAAGCCTGACCGGAAGAGCGCTGCAGGAAGGGTTATGGCAGCTGGAGACAACAGACTTGCGGGAATTCGGCGTGGGCAAGCACCGCAACGTCGATGACACGCCTGCAGGCGGCGGCGCCGGCATGGTGCTGCGCGCCGATGTGCTGGGCGCGGCGATTGAACACACGATGGCAGGCACCCGCGGCAACTGGCCTTTGGTCTACCTGTCTCCGCGCGGGCGCCGGATGGACCAGCAGATGATGCAGAACTTTGCACAATGCGATGGCATAACCCTGTTGTGCGGCAGGTTTGAAGGAGTCGATGAACGAGTGCTGGAGCATTATGGCATCCAGGAAGTCTCCTTGGGCGATTTCGTGATGACCGGCGGCGAGCTGGCCGCGCAGGCGCTGGTCGATGCCACCGTCCGGCTCATTCCAGGGGTGCTTGGCAACCAGGCTTCTACCGAGGAAGAAAGCTTCTCCTCCGGATTGCTGGAACATCCGCAATATACCCGCCCTGCCGAGTGGAACGGCCGCGCAATCCCGGACGTGCTAATGTCAGGCCACCACGGTAAGATCTCGGAATGGAGACACAGGATGAGCGAAGACATCACCAAGGCCCGCCGTCCTGACCTGTGGGAAGCTCACAGCCGGAAGACAGGCAGCAAGCGCTGATTGGCTGTTTGACCAACATCCCTCTTCCGGGCGAGCAGAAGCGCAAGTTGCCTCCAAACATTGCCGGATGACCCGAGCCGTGCTTTAGTCCCCTCATATTCATCAGGAATTAGGAGAGAGCAGGATGGCTGGGAAATTCGAACTTTATACCGATAATGCAAGCGAATTCCGCTTCCGTCTGAAAGCAGGCAACGGCGAAAATATTCTGGCCAGCGAAGGCTACAAGCAGAAAGCCAGTGCCGAAAACGGCATCGAATCGGTTAAAAAGAACGCTGGAGAGGATGCGCGCTATGAGCGCAAAGAAACTGCCGCCGGCAAGCATATGTTCAACCTGAAAGCCACCAATGGCCAGGTGATTGGCACCTCTCAGAGCTACAGCAGCGCATCGGGTCGCGATAATGGTATTGAGGCGGTGAAGAAAAACGCGCCGACAGCTGTGGTCGAAGACCAGACTGGGTGAGGGCCTGAGAGCCGGAAAAGGCCGGGGCAGAACCCCCAAATCCTTACAGACAGGAAACTGCATGGGTTTTCAGATAACTCTTGCAGACCACTCAGCTAGGCACTTGTTTTGCTGGGCTAGCGGACGTATATAGCGCCGGTCTGGATTCGCAATCGCGGCTCCGGACCGCTGGCTGTTGGATCGTTTACCTGAACTCCTTCTTCGGTTTTCGCCTGGGATCTGCCTGCCAGAAGTAAGAAACAGACTGCGTGATCTCTGGCGGGCTGCCTGTGGCGGGACCCGATGAAGACCAAGAGCTCTCATGACGGCACAAACCTCTGCGGAAAGAACCGCAGGCCAATTTAGGAGAGTTGCGATGAACTTGATCGCACAGCTGGAGGCGGAACAAATCGCCGCCCTGGGGAAAGAAATCCCTGATTTCAAAGCCGGCGACACCATCCGTGTCGGCTTTAAGGTGACCGAAGGCTCGCGTTCGCGCGTGCAGATGTACGAAGGTGTTTGCATCAGCCGTAAAAACGGTTCGGGCATTGCCGGTTCGTTCACCGTCCGCAAAATTTCGTTCGGCGAAGGCGTGGAGCGTGTGTTCCCGCTGTATTCGACCAACATCGACAGCATCACCGTTGTGCGCCGCGGCCGCGTGCGCCGCGCCAAGCTGTACTACCTGCGCGCCCGCCGCGGCAAGTCGGCCCGTATCGCAGAAGATGCACACTACAAGCCCAAGAAAGCCTGAGGAGCGGTATCATGAAAAAAGACACTCATCCCGAATACCACTTCATCGACGTCAAAATGACCGACGGCACCATCCTCAAGATGCGCTCCACCTGGGGCAGCGAAGGGGATCAGCTGGCGCTGGACATCGACCCGACGGTGCACCCGGCCTGGACTGGCGGCACCTCGCGTCTGATGGATGCAGGCGGCCGTGTTTCGAAATTCAAGAAGAAATACGAAGGCCTGGGCTTCTAAGCCGTCCGCCGTATTTTGCCAAACTCCCGAAGGCTGCCCCGGACGGGCAGCCTTCTTTCATTTCTCCTGACGCTGAGGCCGGATGCGCCTCGCGGGAAAGACAGCCCCCCTCGTGAAACAAGCCCTGGCCAACGCACTGCAAGAGCGCGGATATGAAACCCTGACCCAAGTGCAGGAGGCTGTGACCCAGCCGGAGCTTGAAGAGCGCGACCTGCTGGTTTCCGCGCAAACCGGATCAGGCAAGACAGTCGGCTTCGGACTTGCGCTTGCGCCAACCCTGCTGGGTGAAGCCGAAGCGTTCGACGAGGCCGCGGCTCCGTTGGCGCTGGTGATCGCACCAACCCGCGAGCTGGCGCTGCAGGTGAAGCACGAGCTGAGCTGGCTTTACCGTGGCGCTGGTGCGGTGATTGCATCCTGCGTTGGCGGCATGGACATGCGGGACGAACGCCGCACCCTGGCCCGCGGCGCGCATATCGTGGCCGCGACACCGGGGCGGCTGCGCGACCACATCATGCGCGGTTCCATCGACCTCAGCAACCTGCGCGCTGTGGTGCTGGACGAGGCCGACGAAATGCTCGACCTGGGTTTCCGCGAGGATCTGGAGTTTATCCTGGGCGAAGCGCCCGAAGACCGCCGGACACTGCTGTTCTCGGCCACTGTTCCGGCGGGCATTGCCAGCCTCGCCGAAACTTTCCAACGCGATGCGATGCGGATCAAGACCGCAGGCGAAACCAAACAGCACAGCGATATCGAATACAGGCTGATGAGCGTGGCGCAACAGGATGCGGAAAACGCCATCATCAACGTGCTGCGCTACTACGAGGCCCCTAGCTCCATCGTCTTTGCCAATACCCGCGCAGCTGTGAACCGGCTGGCGGCACGGCTGACCAATCGCGGCCTGCCGGTGGTGACACTGTCGGGCGAACTCTCCCAAGCTGAACGCAGTCAAGCGCTGCAAGCGATGCGCGACGGGCGGGCCCGGGTCTGCGTGGCCACCGATGTTGCTGCCCGCGGCATCGACCTGCCGGGGTTGGAGCTGGTGGTGCACGCCGAGCTGCCTTCGAACCACGAAACCCTGCTGCACCGTTCCGGCCGGACCGGCCGCGCGGGCCGCAAAGGCGTCAGCGCACTGATCGCACCGCCCAAGGCCCGCAGCAAAGCGCTGCGGCTGCTGAAATGGGCCAAGCTGACGGCAGAGCATTGCGAAGCGCCCTCGGCTGATGACATCCTGGCACGGGATGAGGAGCGCATGCTGGCGGATCCGGTCTGGCAGGAAGCGGTTTCCGAGCAAGAGCAGGCAGGGGTTCAAACTCTGCTGGAGCATTTCTCCGCCGAGCAGATCGCCGCCACTTACCTGCGCCTGTTCCGCAGCCGCCATTCGGCACCTGAAGACCTGCGCCCGGCCGGTGCGGAGGAACCGCGCAAAGAACGTAAGGAGCGCAAGCCCTTCGGGCCGTCGGTGTGGTTCTCGCTTTCGGGCGGGCGGGCTGCCGGTGCGGACCCGCGCAAGGTGCTGCCGATGCTCTGCAAGGCCGGCAACATCGACCGCGACTCCATCGGTGCGATCCGGGTGCAAGACAATGAGACCTTTGCCGAAATCAGCAAGGCCGCGATTGACGGTTTTCTGAAAGCACTGGATGGCAAGGCAGAACTGGAGCCGGGCGCCGTGCTGAGCCAGCTTTCCGAGGCTCCCGATCTGGGCCCGGCCCCGCGCCGCGGCCCCGGTGGACCGAAGGGTGGCTTCAAAGGTGACCGGGATTCCAAACCGCACCGTGGTAAACCGGATAGTCCGAAACCCTATCGCGGCAAATCCGAAGACAGCCGCCCGCCGCGCAAGGACTGGCAGGAAAAGCGCTCTGCTGACAAAGCGCCTTTCGAACGCGAACCGCGCCGCAGCCGCGCGCCGGAAAGCAGCCCCAAGCCTGACCCGGCTGTTGTAGCCAAGCCGCGCGGCGCCTCCGATCCTTCCAAGCGGATGACCAAGCCCGGCGCGCCTGCAGCAAAACCCTACCACGCCAAAGGCCCCAAACCGCCGGCCGGCAAGCCCAACAGCAAGAAAAACAAGGCGCGTGCCGCTGATGCCAAGCCGGGCAAACTTCGCAAAGGTGGAGATGCCCGCCCGAACCGCAAGCCGGCGGGACCCTCAAAACACAGGTGATACTCTAAGTTTACCAGCCTGCGCAGACCGCTTTTCTTGACCGAATCCAGAGCCTATACAGAAGCGCAAAGATAAAAACGTGCCAAAGGCACGAGCGAAGGGATCTGTACATGGCGCATATTATTGTCGTCGGCAACGAGAAGGGCGGCGCGGGAAAATCCACTGTTTCCATGCATGTTGCAACCACCTTGGCCCGGCTTGGGCACAAGGTGGCTGCGCTGGACCTGGACTTGCGGCAGCGTTCGATGGGGCGTTACCTGGAGAACCGCAAGGATTTCTGCACCAAGGCAGGACTGGAGCTGCCGATGGTGGAAATGCACGAGCTGCCGGAGATTGATCCCGACAGCCTGCAACCGGGCGAAAACATCTATGACCATCGCCTGTCGGCCGCTGTCTCGGCGTTGGAGCCGGGCCATGATTTCATCCTGATCGACTGCCCCGGCTCGCACACGCGTCTCAGCCAGGTGGCCCATTCACTGGCCGATACGCTCATCACCCCGCTCAATGACAGTTTTGTCGATTTCGATCTGCTGGCGCATGTAGACCAGAAGGGGGAAGCGATCACCGGACCGTCCGTCTACTCGGAAATGGTGTGGAACGCCCGCCAGCTGCGCGCGCAGGCCGGGCTGAAGCCGATTGACTGGATCGTGATCCGCAACCGGGTCGGCACTCAGCGCATGGTCAACAAGGAAAAGATGGAACGCGCCATCAATATGCTGTCCAAGCGGATCGGCTTCCGGGTCGCACCGGGCTTTTCCGAGAGGGTCATCTTTCGCGAACTGTTTCCCCGAGGGCTGACCCTGCTGGACCTCAAGGACATTGGTGTCAAGCAATTGAATATTTCCAACATTGCCGCCCGGCAGGAGCTGCGCGACATGATGAAGGAAGTGAACCTGCCGGGAGTCGAAATCAGTATCTGATCCTGTTCCGGCTGTAGTTCAGCGATCGCAGCCGCATTTACCGCGGTGTATGGTGTAAAGCTCAATCGGTTCAGCCACTCCGCGCAGCATGTAGCGGCCCAGCGACACCAAATCATGATTGGTGCCCTCAGCCGCTTTCCGTACGTCTTCGGACATGATGATGCTTTGCCCGACTGAACGGTGCATCCCGGCAATCCGGGCGGTCTGGTTCACCGCTTGCCCGATTACGGTGAAATCCAGCCGGTTTTCCGCACCGATGTTGCCATAAAGAATGGTTCCCGCGTGCAGCGCCAGGGTAAAGCCAGCTGTGGGGAGGCCCTGTTCCTCGCGCATCGAATTAAACGCCCGGACCTTGCCACAGAGTTCATTCGCAGCGGCAAGAGCGGCATGGGCGTCCTCCTCAATGCTGCCCAGATTGAACATAGTCAGCATTCCGTCGCCCATAAACTTGAGGATATTGCCGCCATGCGCCTGGATGGATTCCACCGCAAGGCCGAAATAGCCATTCAGCATCTCGATCAGGTCAGTGCCGGGCAGCCGCTCTGCAAGCTGGGTGAAACCTTTGAGGTCAAACAAGCAGATAACCGCATCAATCTGCTGCGAAGAACCACGCTGGATTTCGCCCGACAGCACCCGGCGGCCTGCATCACGGCCCAGATAGACCTGAAGAAGGTCACTGGCCATCTGCCTGTTCGACGAGGATTTCAACGCCAGCCCCAGATGCGGCAGAGTGGTGCGGAGCAGATCCAGCTCGCGGTTGCTGAACCCGCCGGGCCGGTCCGTGGACCAGGAAATCAGCATCCCTTCGCTGGGATGACGCGGATCGTTCGGCCCGGCATCCGGCGGCGCAAACCGCACACCCTTTGCAAAGTAATCAGTCGCCCCGCGTTCCCGCAGCTCAGGCAGTAACGGAAATTCCTCTGGGGCGCTGTCCTCGATCCTTTCGCGGAATTCTTCCAGATTATGTTCCAGAATGTGAAAGAACGGGCTGCGCAGCCATTCTTCGCGCGGGGATTCGCGATATTCATAGTGCTCGTAGCTGATGCCATCCGCGCGGGTCCAGTTGAAGCCCAGCCCGCCGAATTTCGGGTGGAAGGCACGCTGCGCCAGATGGAACCGCCATAAGGGCACCCCGGCATCGGCCAGACGCTGACAATATCCTTGCAGCAAGTCCTGCTGATGCGCGCCCTGCAGCCCCTGCTCCATCAGCCAGGCAATCAGCGCTCCGGAATTGACATCGATCTGTATCATGTTTTCACCTTCAATACCGCGGCTCTATTTGGGTATTCCGGCCGCTGATGTCTATGGGGCGATCCCTGCTAAATTGCGCAGCATATACCGCAAAATTGCAACCTCACCGGTGGTGAACCTGGCGCAGATGCTGGTGTCGAACTGCAATGCATATTCCCGCAGATCCATATAGGCAGCCTCCCCCGCCGCCGTGAGCGCCAGATGTTCCGAACGGCGATCGTTATCATCACGAGAGCGGGCCACAAACCGTTTCTCCGACAGCTTGGCCACAGCACGGCTGATTTTGGTCTTGTGGATCTTCGCCCGGTTGCCGATTTCCTTGGCCGTCATCTGCCCGTAGTTGCCCAAGTGGAACAGCACCCTCCATTCCGTTCGCAACATTCCATAGCGGTTCTTGTAGTGTTTTTGGAACCCCAGCGAACTTTCCTCAGCCGCGCGGTTCAGCAGATACGGCAAGAAATCCTGCAAAGCGAAATCATCTTTTTCGTTCATTTTTTACTCCCCTTCCCCTTGTTAGTTACAAAAACAACTAATATTCCGCAAGCAGCAAGAGGAGAAACGCGCGATGAATCTACCCGCCGATCCCCATGAAATGATCCAGGCCCCCTCGTTTGCCGGGCCGAACGAGGGCTATATGCCCGGCTTTGCCAATGACTTTGAAACCGAAGCGCTTCCCGGTGCGCTGCCGCAGGGCATGAACAGCCCGCAAAAGTGCAACTATGGCCTATATGGCGAGCAGCTGAGCGGTACCGCGTTTACCGCCGACCCGCCGGAACGGACATGGTGCTATCGCATACGGCCCTCGGTGAAGCATTCGCACCGCTATCAGAAGATTGAACTGCCGTACTGGAAGTCGGCACCCTGCATCGATCCGGATGTGATTTCTCTGGGCCAGTACCGCTGGGATCCAGTACCGCATTCTGAGGAAGGCCTGACCTGGCTCACCGGCATGCGCACCATGACCACCGCAGGCGACGTGAACACACAGACAGGCATGGCCAGCCACATCTATCTGATCACCGAAACGATGGTGGACAGCTATTTCTTCTCGGCCGATTCCGAGCTGCTGGTGGTGCCGCAGGAAGGCCGCCTGCGCTTTGCGACTGAGCTGGGCATCATCGACCTGGAACCGCAGGAGATTGCCATTATCCCGCGCGGGCTGGTTTACCGGGTGGAGGTACTGGAAGGGCCGTGCCGCGGTTTTGTTTGCGAAAACTATGGCCAGAAGTTCGAGCTGCCAGGCCGCGGGCCGATTGGCGCTAACTGTCTGGCCAACCCGCGCGATTTCAAGGCACCGGTGGCGGCATTCGAGGACCGCGAAGTGCCGTCCACCGTGACCATCAAATGGTGCGGCCAGTTCCATGAAACCAAAATCGGCCATTCGCCGCTTGACGTGGTTGCCTGGCACGGCAATTACGCGCCTTTCAAATACGACCTGCGCACCTATTGCCCGGTTGGCGCGATCCTGTTCGACCATCCGGACCCGTCGATCTTTACCGTGCTGACCGCGCCGTCCGGCGTTCCGGGCACCGCGAATATTGATTTCGTATTGTTCCGCGACCGCTGGATGGTGGCCGAAAACACCTTCCGGCCGCCGTGGTATCACAAGAACATCATGTCGGAGCTGATGGGCAATATCTACGGGCAGTACGATGCCAAGCCGCAAGGTTTTGTGCCTGGCGGCATGTCGCTCCACAACATGATGCTCCCCCACGGACCGGACAAAAACGCGTTCGAAGGCGCATCAAATTCCAATCTGGGGCCCGAGAAGCTGGAGAACACCATGTCTTTCATGTTCGAAACCCGCTTCCCGCAGCATCTGACTGCATTTGCAGCTAAGGACGCGCCGCTGCAGGATGACTATATCGACTGCTGGAGTGACATCGAGAAGAAGTTCGACGGCACCCCCGGCCTGAAATGAAAATGGTGAGGGGGCGCTGCCCCCTCTGGGCCTGACCGGCCCATTCACCCCCGGAGTATTTCCGGAAAAGATGAAAAGGATCCCTCGGATCCGGAAACTGGAGACACGATGCCTCTGCTGAAATCCTGGGTGGCCTCGGCCAATGATGCGAACCACCCGTTCCCGCTGAACAACCTGCCTTATGGCGTGTTTTCCGTTGATGGCGATGATCCGCGCTGCGGCGTGGCCATCGGCGATATGATCCTGGACATGCAGGCCGCCGAAGAAGCCGGCCTGGTCCAGCTGAGCGATGCGCCGCTGTTCGATGTGCCCTATTGGAATGACCTGATGGAGGAAGGCCCGGCTGTCTGGGCCGCTCTGCGCGCCCGTCTGACTGCGCTGCTGTCCGAAGGTGCTGCCGGGCAGGACATGGTGGAACCGCTGCTGGTTCCCGCCGTGGATGCGGAATTGCACATGCCCTTTGCGGTCAGCGAATACACCGACTTCTATGCCGGCAAGAACCACGCCTTCAACGTCGGCACCATGTTCCGCGGGCCGGAAAACGCGCTGCCGCCGAACTGGCTGCATATCCCGATCGGCTATAACGGGCGGGCGTCTTCCGTGGTGGTGTCGGGCACCGATGTGCGCCGCCCCTGGGGGCAGCTGAAAGGCCCGAACGATGACAAGCCGCGATGGGCGCCCTGCGCGCGTTTTGACATCGAACTGGAGATGGGCGCAATTGTCGGCACGCCGTCGGAAGGCCCGATCTCCGTGCAGGAGGCAGACGACCATATCTTTGGCTATGTGCTGCTGAATGACTGGTCGGCGCGCGACATCCAGGCCTGGGAATACCAGCCGCTAGGGCCGTTCCAGGCCAAGGCCACTGCCAACTCGATCAGCCCCTGGATTGTGACCAAACCGGCGCTGGAACCCTTCCGCTGCGACACGCCGGAACGCGAGGTGGAACTACTGGACCATCTGAAGGACTGCGGGCCCATGCTCTATGACATTGATCTGGAAGTCACCATGGCGCCGGAGGGCAAGAGCGCGACCACTATCGCGCGGACCAATTACAAGGAAATGTATTACTCAGCCGCGCAGCAGCTGGCGCATCACTCGACCTCGGGCTGCCCGATGAATGCTGGCGACCTTTTGGGCTCCGGCACCATTTCCGGTGCGACGAAGGAAAGCCGCGGTTCGTTGCTGGAACTCAGCTGGGGCGGCAAGGAGCCTATTACGCTGGAGACGGGTGAAGAGCGTTCCTTCATCGCTGATGGCGACACGCTGACGCTGAAGGGCGTTGCAAAGGGCGACGGATACACCATCGGATTTGGCGACTGCAAAGGCACTGTTCTGCCTGCGCTTGAAGATCCCTACGCACGATAAGGAATACCATCATGGCTAAGGCTTTTGCGTCCCAAGGGGACATGACTGAAAAGAAGATCACCTTTGATGAGATCGGGGAAGGGCTTTATGCCTTCACTGCAGAGGGTGACCCGAACTCTGGCGTGATCATTGGCGATGACAGCGTGATGATCATCGAAGCACAGGCCACGCCACGGCTGGCCAACAAGGTGATTGAATGCGTGCGCTCAGTGACTGACAAGCCGATCACTCATGTTGTGCTGACCCATTATCACGCCGTACGGGTGCTGGGTGCCTCCGCCTTTGGCGCGCAGCAGGTTATCATGGGCGATGCAGCCCGCGCGATGGTTGTGGAGCGCGGCCAAGAGGACTGGGACAGCGAGTTTCAGCGTTTCCCGCGTCTGTTTGAAGGCCACGAAAGCATTCCGGGCCTGACCTGGCCTACCACGACTTTTTCAGAAGATATGACGGTCTATCTCGGCAACCGCCGGGTCGATCTGATGCATCTGGGCCGTGCCCATACCGCCGGAGACATCGTGATCCATGTGCCGGACCAGAACGTGATGTTCACCGGCGACATTGTCGAATACCACTCTGCCTGCTACTGCGGCGACGGCCATTTCGGCGACTGGGGCAATACGCTCGACAACATCAAGGCGTTCGACGTGGACGCCATCGCACCGGGCCGCGGTGATGCACTAGTGGGCAAGGAGATGGTCAACGCCGCCATCGAGAGCACCCGCGACTTCGTTGACAGCACCTACCGTCCCGCCGCCAAGGTTGCCGCCCGCAACGGCACATTGAAAGAGGCATGGGATGCAGTGCGCGCCGAGTGCGATCCGAAGTTCGCCGACTACGCGATCTACGAGCATTGCCTGCCCTTCAACGTCGCCCGCGCTTATGACGAGGCCCGCGGCATCGAAACCCCGCGGATCTGGACCGCTCAGCGTGATCTGGAAATGTGGGAGGCCCTTCAAGGCTAACGTTCGGCCGGCATTGCAACCGGGGCGGTTTGATCCAGATCGTATCGCCCCGGCGGAACCTGTGAGACGCTAGACCATCCTCCCGGCGGCCCCATGCCGGGAGACGGTTGAGCTGTGCCGGACGGCACCTGGAATTTGGGAGGAGACCAGATGAACAAGATCTTTGAAGTCCCTTTGTACCCCTACGAGCGTCATCCAGATGAGGACGCCGCAACACCAGTACGCCGCAAGGTAGTGGTGATCGGCGCTGGCCCCATCGGGCTGGCTGCCGCCATCGACTTGGCGCAGCAGGGCACCGAAGTGGTGGTGCTTGATGACAACGACAAGGTGAGCTTTGGATCCCGCGCGATCTGCTTTGCCAAGCGGCCCCTGGAAATCCTCGACCGGCTGGGATGCGGCCAGCCGATGGTGGACAAAGGCGTGCAGTGGAACGTCGGAAAAGTATTCTTTGACGACCGTCAGGTCTATGACTTCAACCTGCTGCCGGAAGAAGGCCACAAGCGCCCCGCCTTTATCAATCTGCAGCAATATTACTTTGAAGAACACCTTGTTAACCGGGTCCGGGAGCTGCAGGAGCAGGGCGCCAAGATTGAAATCCGCGGCCGCAACAAAGTTTCGGCCATCGGCACGCATCCCGACCATGTGACATTGGAAATCGACACGCCCGAAGGCTCTTATAATCTGGAAGCTGAGTGGCTGATCGCCTGTGATGGCGCAGGTTCCCCTACCCGCCGGATGCTGGGACTGGATTTTGTCGGCCGGGTGTTTGAAGACAACTTCCTGATTGCCGATGTCATCATGGACGCGGATTTCCCGACCGAACGCTGGTTCTGGTTCGACCCGCCCTTCAACAAGGGGCAGTCGGCACTTCTGCACAAGCAGCCGGATGGGGTCTGGCGCATTGACCTGCAGCTGGGCTGGGATATCGACAAAGAGCGGGAGAAGCGCCCGGAAAACGTGATCCCGCGTCTAAAAGCGATGCTGGGAGAGGATGTGAAGTTCGAGCTGGAATGGGTCTCGATCTACACTTTCCAATGCCGCCGGATGGAAAAGTTCCGCCACGGGAGGGTGCTGTTTGCCGGCGATGCTGCGCATCAGGTTTCGCCCTTTGGTGCACGCGGCGCCAACTCCGGCGTTCAGGACACCGACAACCTGTGTTGGAAGCTGCAACTGGTGATGGACGGCACCGCCCCGGAAAGCCTTCTGGACAGCTATGACGCTGAGCGGGTCCACGGCGCGGACGAAAACATTTTGAACTCCTCGCGCTCCACCGATTTTATCACCCCCAAGTCGGAGATGAGCCGGGTGCTGCGCGATGCTGTGCTGGATCTGTCAGAACAGTATGAATTCGCCCGGCCGCTGGTGAATTCGGGCCGTCTGTCGGAACCTTGCACCTATGATGGGTCGCCGTTGAATTCAGCCGATGCCTTAGACGGGCCTGAACGGACCCGGCCTGGCTCTCCTTGCCCGGACGCACCGCTGAGCGACGGTTTCCTGCTGGACAGGCTGGGGGACAAATTCGTTCTGCTGACTATCGATGCTGACGCCCCGGATGCAATTGAGGAGTCCGGCATCAGGGTTCCCCGTCTTGCGCTCTCCATCAAGGACGACAAGTCGCTGGCGCTGAAGGAACGGTATTTGGGCAAGCATGAAAGCGGCGTTTATCTGATCCGCCCGGATCAGCATGTCGCCGCCCGCCGTCCCGGCTTTGACGAAAACCAGTTCCGGCACGCGATCCGCCGGGCCATCGGTAAGGAGTGATCCATATGACCGACGAACAGCTGATCCTGACCGCCAACACCGAGCGCGCCGACGACTTCTATGCAGATCTCCTGGCGGCGCATGAGGGTCTCAGCAAAATCGAAAGCGATGCACTGAATGCACGCCTGGTGCTGATACTGGCCAACCACATAGGCAAACGCTCGGTTCTGAAACAGGCGCTGGCAGCTGCCGCGCGGAATCCCCGGGAGGATTCCGCTTGAAAAGAGAGCAGATCCCTCACGTTGCCTACCGAAGCAAAGACACCAATCAGACGGTAGAATGCCTCAACGAAATGCTGAAAAAAGGACTTTGTCCTGGGCATTGCCGAGGACCAGTTTCCATCCGCCCACGAGCCGGCCCCTTGCATGCTTATCTTCATGAACGCAGGGAATGGCAACATGCTGGCTTTTCCTTGAGCCGGCGGCCAAGCTGGAAATGGTCCATGCCCGCAAAACGCCGGTCTGGGTCCAGAACATCGCCTTTGAGGTAAAGGACCGTGACACGCTGATCCAGTTCAAAGGGCATCTTGAGGCCAAGGGCGTCGAGGTGCTGGGGGTCACTGATCACTCTAACTTCCATTCGATCTATTTCTTCGATCCGAATGGCCACCGGATGGAACTGGCCTGCCCCGGCCTGCAGGAAGAGGCGCTGCCGCAAAAGCCCGGTTCGGTGAAGTGGGAAATGCTGAATGAATGGTCAGAGACCGATAAAGCCCCGAAACATGCCGATTGGCTGTACTTTAAGAAACTGAACAAGGCCTAAGCTTTTTAATAGGGGAGAATGCCGTTGGGCGACGCGATTCTTTACGACTACTGGCGGTCATCAGCCAGTTACCGCCTGCGCATTGCGCTAAACTTGGCAGGGATTGAATACACCACTGAACGGGTCGATCTAGTGAAGGGCGAACACAAAAGCCCCGAACATCTGGCCCGCAACCCGCAAGGTTTTGTTCCGGTCCTGGAAATCGACGGGCTGCGCCTGACCCAGTCCCTGGCAGTTCTCGACTATTTGGACGATACCCGGAACCTCGGCTTGCTGCCCAAGGACCCAGGTCTGCGTGCCAGGGCACGGGCGCTAGCCCATTCGGTGGCCGTGGACGTGCATCCGGTCTGCAACCTGCAGGTGGCCAAATATGCAACCCAGCTCAGCGGCGGCGCGGCCGGCATGCCCAAGGCGTGGATGCAGCATTTTATCCGTCCGGGCCTGGAAGCCTTCGAGGCACTGCTGACCGACTTTGATCAAGCCCCTTTTTGCATCGGCGACACACCAGGCCTCGCCGATATCTGCCTTATGCCGCAGCTTTACAATGCCCGCCGCTGGCAAGCGGATTTCAAGGATATGCCCCGGATCTGCGCTGTAGAGGCAGCCTGCGCGGCGCACCCTGCTTTTGCCGCCGCGTATCCGGATCAGGTGCGCTGACTGGCCCAAGGTGCAATGTCGCCACTCTTCATCACAGGCTTTGCCGGCCGCAAAGTCTTCCTGCGTAGCGCCCCAAACTTTGCCAAGCATCCCGCAAAAGCAAAGATCCAAGGCAAAGGGCGGAGCATTTGCCCCGGCCCTTCTGTTCGCTTGCACTCTGACTGTCCAAGCCAAATTCAAGCCGCACTCAGGCGCGCGGTGAGCCCGCCCAGGAACTCCAGACAGCTCTCGATCTGGCTGATCTCGACGAATTCATTGGGCTTGTGGGCCTGGTCAATGGATCCGGGGCCAACGATGACTGACGGAATGCCGCCGATCTGTTCGAAGACGCCGCCTTCGGAGCCATAGGACACCTTGCCGCCATAGGCGGGCATCAGACCCGCCAAGGCCCGGAACCCGGCGCTGTTGCGGGCATCGTTCATCGCAGGATAGGCAAAAATACGCTGGAACTCGATGCCGCAGCCGGGCGCCCGCGCCTGCATCTCGGCGTTGATCTCGGCGGTGCTTTCGATCAGGGTCGCCATTTCGCCCTCGGGATCGTTTTCGCCGATCGAGCGCAACTCGAAAGTAAAGCTGCAATGTTCCGGCGTTACGTTGGTGGCAACTCCGCCGGAGATCATCGTCGCCAGCAGGGTGGCATGGGGCACGGTGAATTCGGCGTCAAACGGCCCCTCACTTTCATACCGGGCCGCCCGTTCGGTGATCAGCCCGAGTATCTGCCCGGCATATTCAACCGCGTTCACATGGCTCGGCGAGAAGGAGGAATGCCCGGAGGTGCCGGTCACAACCGCACGCATGGCGATCTTGCCCTTCTGGCCAGTGACCAGCTTCATGTTCGAAGGTTCACCGATGATGGCGAACTCTGGCGGCACCGGCAGCGCCGCCAGGTGGCGGGCGATATCCGGCGCCCCAAGGCAGCCGATTTCCTCGTCATAGGAAAAGCAGAGATAGAGCGGCCTCTGCAGATCCGCGTCGGCTATGGCCGGTGCGGCGGCCATGACACAGGCGGCAAACCCCTTCATGTCGCAGGCGCCGCGCCCGTAAAGGCGCCCGTCGCGCTCATCCATGGCAAAGGGCGGCGTGACCCAGGTGTCCTCATCGGCGGGCACCACATCCGTATGACCCGACAGCACAATCCCCGGCTGTTCTTCGGGACCGAACCGCGCCACCAGGTTCACCTTCTGCCCGGTTGCGTCGGGTAACAGGGTGATCTCTGCCCCCAGTTGCCCCAGATACGCCGCCATATAGTCGATCAGGGCCCGGTTCGAGTTTTTCGACACGGTGTCAAATCCGATAAGCTCCCGCAGGTGCTCTTTGGCCTGTTCCAGTTGCGGATGGCTGGGGGTAATCGCTCGTGCAGGCTGGCTCATGAGATCAGGGCCTTTCGGTCTTTGGATTTCTGGATTTCGCGTCGCACGGTCAGGGCCACCACAAAAGCAATCAGGGCGGCAAACACCCAGGTGATCGGGGAGGACAGGAGAATGCCCGGCTCTCCGCGCGACAGCGCCATCGCCCGGCGCAGGTTCTCTTCGATCATCGGACCCAGAATGAAGGCGATGAGAAAAGGGGCGGCCGGGATGTTCAGCAGGAACATGGCAAAGCCTACGCAACCCATCACCAAGAGCACCGTCACGTCGAACATGCTGGAGGAGATCGAGTAGATCCCGAACAGGCACAGGAGAAGCACAGTCGGCGTCAGCAGGGTCTGCGGAATATGCGCCACATAAGAAAACATCCGCATGGTCAGCTTGCCAGCCCCGAACAACAGTACCGAAGAGAACAGCATGCCGATGAACAGCATGTAAATCTCGTGCATGTTGGTCTGAAACAGCAGCGGACCGGGGGTCAGGCCCTGGATCATGAAGGCGCCCAGCATCACGCCGGTAATCACGTCACCGGGCACGCCCAGCGCCAGGAGCGGGATCATGGTAGCCCCGCAGGCGCCGTTGTTGGCGCTTTCGGAGGCAGCGATGCCTTCCAGCTCTCCCTTCCCGAAGTTCTTGCCGTTCTTCGAGCTCCGCTGCGCCTCCCCGTAGGAGAAAAACGCCGCCGCCGAGGGACCAATGCCCGGGATAGCGCCCATAATCACGCCGATGGAACTGCCGCGCAGGATCGACTTCAGCGAGCTGAGGAATTCGGCGCGGCTGACCTTCTGATCGCCCAGCTTGGCGGTCTCTTTGTCAGGCGCCGCCCTCATAACGATCATCTTGATCAGTTCCGGCAGCGCAAACAGGCCGATCAGCACCGGGGCCACCGACAGTCCCGCCTGCATGTCATCGGTAAAGGCAAAGCGGAAGGAACCGTACATGTCCTCTCCGGCGGTGGCCAGAAGCAGCCCCATGGCGGCTGATACCAGCCCCAGCAGCAGCGAATTTCCGGACACTCCCGCAACCGTGGTCAGGGCAAAGAGCATCAGCATGAAGTATTCCGGTGGCCCCACGTGCAGCGCCAGCATCGCCAGCGGCGCGGCGAGGAAGATCAGCGACAGGTTCGAGATGAAATCGCCGGTGACCGAAGAGTAGAGCGCCATGTTCAGCGCTTTGCCCGCCTTCCCCTGCTGCGCCAGCGGATACCCATCAAGTGCGGTGCATGCGGCCGAGGCGGTGCCCGGTGTCTTGATCAGGATGGCCGAGACGGAGCCGCCGTAGGTCGAACCCTTGTAGAGCGCGACCAGCAGCAGGATCGAGGGCACCGGCGCCATGTAAAAAGTAAACGGCAGCGCCAGCGTAACCGCCATGGTTCCGGTCATGCCCGGAATGGCGCCGATGATTACGCCGCCCCAGATACCGGCGACCATGATCAGGAGGTTTTCAAGAGTGGCGACCGCCTGCAGGGCGATCAGAATGTCATTCATCATTTTGTCAGTCCCTTCAGATCCCGATCGCCGTGGTTAACAGCCCCTTGGGAAATTGCGTGCCCAGCGCCTGCTGAAAGAAGGCCAGAAGGAGCAGCGGCCCGAGGATGGAGATCGCTAGCGCCCACAGGACGTGGCCGCGTTCTCCGGTCAACAGGATGCACAGGCCGGTCAGGGCCATCGCCGCAATGGGAAAGCCCGCCAGCGGCACCGCCAAGACAAAACCTGCAAAGGCAGCTGCGGCGCCCAGCGCCCGTAGCACCATGGTGGCCAAAGCGGCGCCATCGGTCTTGATCGGAGACTCGTCAGGCACGCCGCGTCCCAAAAACGCCTGGATAATGGCCAGCAAGCCCAAGGCAGTTCCGATAAGCGCCACCAAGCGCGGCCACATGTCGGGCGGCGGGGCGAATCCGGGAATGAATGCGGGACGCGGCACATAGACCGGGATCAGCACGGCGGCCACAAGGGCAAAAAAGGCTGCGATCAAAAGGCCGCGAAAGAGAGGTTTGGTCATCGCTCGATCTTTCGCTGAGGGAGGAGCAGCCCCGCCGACCCGATTATGGGCGGGGCCGCTCCGATCTTATGAGTGAAGGACGGTTCAGGCTTATTCAGCCGGCAGGTAGCCGAACTTCTTGGCCAGGCCGTTGAACAACTCGTACTGCGTCTTGGCATAGGCGGGCATGTCCACGGCGCCCACGGTCGAGATCGAACCGCGGCGCTCGGCCAGGGTCAGCCAGGTCTCGTCGGTGGCCACCTGGCCCAGCACGTCCTGCCATTTGGCGATCACGTCTTCCGGCAGGCCCTTGGGCGCATAAAGCGCGCTCCAACCGGTGACCTGACCGGCCTGCTCATAACCCAGCTCGGCCGCCGTCGGGACCTCGGGCAGCTTGTCCATGCGCTTGGGGGCGAAGACCATCAAGGGCTTCATGCTGCCGCTTTCGATATGCGGCATCAGCGAGCCGGCTGAAATCGCCAGGAAGTCCACATGGCCGCCCAGCAGCGCGGTCGCCAGAGCGCCACCGCCCTTGTAAGGCACCAAGGTTGCGGCGGTCAGCGGGTCCAGACCGGCGTCCGACAAAAGCGACTGAACGGTGAAACCATCGATTGCGGTCGCCCCCGAGGCGGCATAGGACATGCGGCCCTTGGCCTCTTTCACCGCGGTGATCAGCTCTTCCACGCTGGTGTAGGAGGCGTCGCCCTTCACCGCGAGGATCATCGGGCTGGCTTCCAGGCCTCCTACAAAGGTGTAAGCATCCCAGTCGACCGAAGCCTGCGGGTTCACAGCCGGGGTCAGCGCCATGCCAACACGGGCCAGAAGCATCGTGTAGCCGTCCGCATCGGCTTCGGAAACGAAGCGCGCGCCGTTCATACCGCCAGCGCCGGGCTTGTTCACCACGGTCACCGGCTGGCCCAGATAGGGCTTCGCGCTTTCAGAGAGGGCGCGGCCGGCCAGATCTGAGGCACCGCCGGGGCCATAGGGTACCACCAAGGTCACGGCCTTTTCGGGATAGCCAGCGGCCATGGCAACGCCAGCGGCCATCGAGAAGGCCAGAGCAAGGCCAGAGATAAGTTTTTTCATGGTATCCTCCCACAATGCGGCCGGGAGCCCGACCGGAATTCACGATGAGGTTCCTGTTCCACAGTATTCCAATATTGACAAGGATTGCCTGCAGTATGCTAAAAATGAATACTGAGGGAGCATCAAGATGATCAAGCTGCGGGAACTCGAGGCCTTTGATGCCTTCATGCGCCTGGGCAGCGTCCAGGCTGCCGGTGAAGTCTTGGGGCTTGGCCAGCCTGCCGTCAGCCGCCTGCTTAGCGCCCTTGAAGAGCACGTTGGGTTTGCTCTTTTCCTCAGAAAACGCAACCGTTTAGCACCAACCCCCGAGGCCTTCCAATATCATTTGACGGTGCAGCGCGCCCTGGCCGCTATGCGCGACATCGAAGAGGAAGCGGCCGCCATCGCCAATAAGCAGCTAGGCCATCTGGTGATCGCCGCCCAGCCGGTGTTCTGCGACACCTTTCTTCTGGATGCCATCGCTGTATTCCGCCGTAGCCACCCAGGCGTCAGCATCCGCCTGGTCGATGTCGGCATGGAGGAAATGATGCGCATGATCGCCGAACGCAGCTGCGACCTGGCGCTGGGAATCACCCTGGAAGCCGAGTCCTTTGGCGCCACTGCACGCACCCTGGCCCGCTGCGAAGCGCGCTGCATTCTGCCGGTGGATCACCCGTTGAATCAGCCGGGTGAAATCCCCCTGCCCCGCCTGCGCAGCGAGAGCTTTGTCGATCTTGCCCCAGGCAGCCCGCTGCGCACACGGGTCGATTACCTTATGCAGACCATCGACGTGCAGCGAAACATCACCGCTGAGATGCGCAATCTGCGCGGCGTGGTCAAACTAGTGGAAATGGGGCTGGGCCTGGCCATCGTCGATCCGGTGGCCTGCCGCCTGCTGGACCCGCTCCGGGTGCTGGACCGGCCGCTCCTGCCGTCCATCAGTTGGGACATCGCTCAGTTCACCCCCCGCGACCGCCCCCTCAGCGCGGTGGGACAGGCGTTCTCGGACGTGATCGCTACCGAAATCGCCCGCCTGCGCAACCAGGGCCTAGTGGTTTGAGCTCGGACTGCCGCCCCGGCGGTGACGGTCTTACATGACTTGGCGTTCTTGCGCGGTGGAATGACGGCGTGGGCCCCGCGGTCCGCGATGGCATCGTGGCATTTGCGTGTGTCTTAGGCGCCGTCCGCCGTAACGCTGGCGACCTGCTCGTCAATAGCGATCTGGCCGAGCGGACCTGGTAGCGCTGGCGCGTCACCGAGATCGCTCCCGGTAACCTCGACCGCCCGGACCTCCAGCGTTTCTTCGTCGATCCCGAGGTGCATCTGGCGCCAGACCCGTCGCTTGGGGCCACGTAATGGGATGTTGACGGCGAGCGCTTCTGTCGGCCAGAGAGCGTGCTGAAGTCGGGCACCGACCAGTCGAGGACGACAAGGTGCAGCAGGCTTTCAACGAAGCCCGTCCTCTGCCGCAAGGCCATACCGAACAGCTCCTTCATCGTCAGGCCTGCCTGTATGAGGTCGATGTGGTAGCTTCCATCACCGTGCCGAATATAGCTAATCTGTCCGCCCTCAATAATCGCGTCGGGGCGTCACCCTTGATCTCAATGGCAAGATGTCATGCCCTTCTGCAAGAATACTGCAAAGCAGAGTGCAGCCTATACACGCCGCTGCAACTTTGATCGAATGGGTGTGGATCCGGATCGTGTTTCCAACAAATTCGACCTGTTCGGCCTTGAGACCCGCTGGTAGAAAATCCCGCCGTGAAAAGTATGGCGCCATCGGCAACCTCTTTCTGAGCTGATCGAAATTTAGCCTGAGGCACGTCAGCGCTGCGCCAATTCTGCGCCAGACCCAATTTCGCATGTCGGTTCACAGTTCAGTAGATAGGGACCGTTTTACAGCGGCATCTCCGTACTCCGTCCACCAACTCACCATTCAAGTCGGTTGCCGCTCCACTATGAAAGTGATACTTTTGCCTATAGCCAAAAAACATGCGGAAAATTGGAGATGCCCGACTTCGACAACGCGGCCGAAGCTCTCGCCAGGCTTTATGTCCGCGGCTTCGGCGGCAAAGCCTCGGGCCGCTACAAGATCCCGCAAAAACTACTCCAGGAACTTTGCGGAAAGCGTCGGTTTTATGAGGAAGACATCACGACGCTGCCGCGTGTGCTGCTAGAGAAGGGCTAAGTCCTGATTGATATGGTCAGTTTCTCGTGATTATGAGCGCCAATTCCTTCGCAAACTACAGGCGGGCCGGCAAGGAAGTGCTGCTGTCACTGGCCGCGGCAGAGTAACTTCCGACCCGCTGCGGGCTGCGCTGATTGTCCGGATGGGGGTGACATGGATACAGAACAGCTCATTGCCTGCCCCGTTTGCGACGTGCTGCACCGCGATCAGAACGTCGCAGCGCACACGGTGGCCAGATGCGCCCGCTGCGGCACTGTGCTGGCGGCCCCCAGATCCGGCGCCATGACCCGGATCGCGATGCTGTCGCTGACTGCACTGATCCTTCTGGCCGCCGCAGCAGGTTTCCCCTTTCTGGAGCTCAAGGCCCAGGGCCTGTCGCACCGGGCCTCGGTTCTGGATGCGGTGCTGGCGTTTTCGCGCGGGCCGATGGCGCCGCTGTCGCTGGCGACCGGCCTACTGATCGTGCTGCTGCCGGCCGCGCGCTACGGCGCGCTGATCTATACCCTGGCGCCGATGGCCCTAGGCTGGCATCCGGCACCGGGCGCCGAGGCCGCCTACCGCTGGGCGGAGCGGCTGAAACCCTGGGCGATGGCCGAAATCTTTATCATCGGGGTGGCGGTGGCGCTGGTCAAAGTGTCCGGCCTGGCACAGGTCGGACTGGGGCCTGCCTTCTGGGCCTTTGCCGCGCTGCTGGTGGTGACCATCCTGACCGACAGTTCGATTTGCAGGCTGACCGTATGGAAAACCCTGAAGACGCGCCGCAGTTCCTGACCGCAACAAACGCAGGGCTGGCCGGCTGCCGCGCCTGCGGCACGGTCAATTCCCGCGGTGCAAACGCCTGTTCCTGCTGCGGCGGCAGCCTGTCTGAACCGGGGCCGCACAGCCTGCAGCGGGTCTGGGCCTGGCTGGCCGCCGGCATAATCGCCTATGTTCCCGCCAACATCTACCCGATGCTGCGCACCACCGCCTTCGGCCGCACCTCCGAGAATACGCTGATCGGCGGCATTGCCGAATTGTTCGGCCACGGCTCGTACGCTGTTGCCTTCATCGTGTTCTTTGCCAGCATCGTAATCCCGGCCGCCAAGTTCCTGGCCATTGCCTATCTGGCGGTTTCGGTCCGCAAACCGGGCGCGCTGGGCCGCCACGGACGGCAGGTGCTGTATGAGGTGGTCGAATTCATCGGCCGGTGGTCGATGATTGACGTCTTTGTCGTTGCCATTCTGACCGCCCTGGTTCAGCTGGATTTTGCCGCTGCCGTCACACCGGGGATTGCAGCGGTCAGTTTTGCATTGTCGGTTGCCTTCACCATGCTGGCAGCCCAAAGTTTCGATCCGCGCCTGATCTGGCAAGCGGAAGAGCGAGAATATGAATGAGCCTGCCTGAACCCGCCCCGATGACCGTCTCCGCGCAGCGTCTCTCGCCTTGGCGAAACCTTTCTTTGGTCTGGTTGGTGCCGCTGGCGGCGTTGGCTGTTTCGCTCGGGGTCGCCTGGAAGGCCTATAGCGGTCGCGGCGTGCTGATCAGCATCACCTTTGAAAACGCCTCCGGCATTGCCGCCAATGAAACGACAGTGCGCTATCGTGACGTTGTGATCGGCCAGGTCGAGGACGTGGGGTTTGCCGAGGACCTGAGCAAGGTTGCCGTATGGGCCCGCATCGACAAGAAAATTGCTCCCTACCTGGATAAGGATGCCGCCTTCTGGGTGGTGCGCCCGGAAGTGAGCGCGCGGGGCATCTCAGGCCTCAGCACCGTATTGTCCGGAGTTTACATCGAAGGTGCCTGGGATCAGGATCGGGGTATCCCCGAAATCAGCTTTGAAGGCGCTGATCGGCCGCCGCTTGTGCAGCCAGGCCGTGGCGGGCAGCGGATCACATTGCGCACCAACGACGGACGGATGATCTCTGAAGGCGCACCGGTGCTTTTCCGCGGTATTGAGGTTGGCCAGCTGGAACGCCCGCGCCTGACGGTCAGCGGCAACAGTATCGTTGTCGATGCCTTTATCGAGGCTCCGCATGACCGGCGGATCAATTCCGCGACGCGTTTTTGGGACACTTCCGGCTTCTCAGTTTCTATTGGCGCCAGCGGGCTGTCGCTTGATGTGGACAGCATTGCCTCACTGGTGGCCGGCGGGATAGAGTTCGACACCGTGTTCGATGGCGGCCGTCCAGTCAGTGCCGGCGCTGTTTTCGACATTCACCCTGACGAAGCCGCGGCTCGCCGCACCGCCTTTGCCCCCGCGCTGACAGGCGGCGTCGCCGTTTCGGTTGCCTTCGGCGAGTCGGTCGCGGGCCTGACCAATGGTGCCGCGGTCAAGCTAGGCGGCGTAAAGGTCGGCGAAGTCAGCAGTCTGAACGCCGCTATTCAGAGCGGCAGTGAGGAGACCGAGGTTCGCCTGATTGCCAAGCTGCTGCTTGAACCGTCGCTGATGGGCCTACCACCCGGGGCGGGAGAGGCTGAGGTTCTGGACTTTCTGGAACAGGCGGCAGCGGGTGGGCTGCGGGCCCGGCTGGCTGCTGCCGGGCTGTTCAGCTCTGAGCTGATTGTCGAACTGGTCACCTTGGAAAAGGCTGAGCCTGCACTGTTCAATCGCAACGCAGACCCTTACCCCGAGTTGCCTACTGCGCCCTCAGATCTGCCCGATTTCACTGCAACCGCAGAAGGCGCATTGGAGCGTATCAGCGAGCTGCCTGTCGAAGAGCTGATGGCGCAGGCAATCGCTACTCTGGCGAGCATCGAATCCCTGGCCTCTGCCGACAGCACCCGCCAAGCGCCTTTGGCGGCGGTGGCGCTTCTGGAGGAAACCCGGGCGCTGGTCGCGGATCCGGAGACCCAAGCGCTGCCCGGCGAGCTGCGTGCAGCGGTGGCTGACCTTCGCGCAATTCTGTCTGAGTTGCAGCAAGGCAGAGCGGTGGCCAACCTGACAACAGCACTGGAGCAGGGCGGCCGGGCTGCTTCCAGCCTCGCTGCGGCATCGGACGAATTGCCCGCGCTGGTCAGCGACTTCCGCTCCCTGGCGGCCAAAGCCAATGCACTGGAGGCCGAAGAGCTCGTCCGCTCCGCCAGCCAGCTGTTGAAAAGCGCCGACAGCATGATCGATTCCGAGGGCGCCAGGGCGCTGCCCCCGGCCCTGACCAGCGCGCTGGATGAAATACGCCTCACCCTGGCGGCGCTGCGCAGTGGCGGGCTGTTGAGCAACGCCAATGCCACAATGGCCTCTGCCCGCGGCGCTGCCGACGCTGTGGCGGCCGCAGCTGAAGGGTTACCGGCTCTCTCCGCCCGGCTGGAAAGGCTGGTTGCACAATCTGAGGCCTTGATCACGGCCTACGGCGCCCGCTCAAACTTCAACTCCGAAACGCTGGATGCCCTGCGGGAGTTCAAATCAGCCGCACGCTCGGTCTCCCAGCTTGCCCGTAAGATTGAACGTCACCCGAATTCCCTTTTGTTTGGAAAGTAAGATGATAAAAGCCCTGTCTTTGACGCTGCCCCTTATTGTGTTGGCAGCTTGCGCTCCGGCCAATGATGCCCGTTACCTGATCTCTGCTGCCCCTGGCGAAAAAGTAGCCAACCTGCGCTCCCGGACGATCGAGGTGCGGCTGATCTCTCTCCCCTCCTATGCCGCAGCGTCTGATATCGTCGCCGAAGGCGACGGCGGCGCCCTGTTCGCGCTTCGCGGCGCACAATGGGCCGATGACCCGGCCCGCGGCATGGCCACCGCTCTGGCTCGCGGGCTGAATGAACGAACCGGTGCCTCCGCCGCAATTGAACCGTGGCCGCTGAACACTGGCCCCGACGCGCGTCTGGATGTGCAAGTGGATCAGGCCTATGCGCGGGCTGACGGAGTTTTCGAACTGTCAGGCCAGTTTGCGGTTTCCTCGCCCGAGGGCACAGTACGGGAATTTGTGAAGCGCTTCGACATCCGGACACCGGTCAGTGGTCACGGACCATCCGCAACCGCAGATGCACTCGCCAAGGCCCTGGCAGAGCTCGCCCGGCAGATTGCATTGGCAATGTAATAGCCTCCTGCGCGCAGATTGTATGGAGGCCACCTCAGCAATAAAAAAAGCTTCCATTGCTAGCGGTCCGGTGGGGAGGTGTTATTTACAGGTAAGCTTCATTTCCAATCCGGTTGATAATCTTTAGCACATTTTACCCACAGCAGTCTTCCAGACGTGATCGTCAGACTTCCGAATAACCGCTGGAGAGCCATAGCAAACAGGATCGTGGCCTCCCCGCTAAACGGTGACCAGTGTTAAGGGGAGCCAACGTTTGTTTGACGCCGGGCGCCTCTGTCAACTTCAAAAAGGGCGCTGCAAAGCTGCCGATTTCGCTGACCGTAACAGTACCCCTTGGCCCGCTCTTCACCGCTGACATAGCGAAGGCGGCCAGGGAATTCGGCCAGTTCCTCTTCGAACATCGCCTCGATGGCGGCGCGGACATTAGCCCGATGGCAATCCCAGATCGAATCATATCCCGAGGCGTCGGACAGTGGCGAAAGGGACGCGCTGCCGATATTCTGCTTCATGGTGTGATCTCCTTGGCGGTTGCAGCCGCCGGTAGGGCGGGAGGCAGTTCACCCGGAGTTTACGCCACATTCAAATTTCCACCATTTCCAAGACACGACCAGCAATTCGGCGAGGTCGAAGAGAGAGAGAACAAGGAACTGCGACAAGAACATTTCCTCTTGCGTGGATGTTATATTTCGATAAAACGGGAATCATGGAAAAAGAGATTCCCCTCCGCCTCGCTGTCTTGGGGCACCCCCAGCGCCTTTCGGTGTTCCGGCTGCTGATGCGCCGGTATCCTGACCATGTGCCCGCTGGGGAAATCGCTTCGGCGCTGGACGTAAAATCCAGCACATTATCGTCATATCTTTCTGCTTTGATGCAGGCAGGGTTGGTGTCGCAGACCCGCGAAGGCACCTGGCTTTACTATCGGGCTGATATGGGCGGAATCCGGGAAACACTGGATGCGCTGTTGCTTGACTGCTGCCGGGGACGTCCGGAGCTGTGCCTGCCTGTCCAGCCTGGCCCGAACCCAAAGGACCCATCCATGAGAGACCCGCGATTTAACGTGCTGTTTATCTGCACCGGTAATTCTGCCCGTTCGATTTTTGCCGAAACGCTGCTGCGCAGTTTTGGCGGCGAGCGGTTCAATGTGCACTCTGCAGGCACCAAGCCGTCTTCCGAACTCAACCCCTTTGCCATCGAAGTCCTGCGCGGGAAGGGGCATGATGTGGACAGCCTACGCGCCAAGAACGTCAGCGAGTTCATCGGCAGTGCCGCGCCCGAGTTCGATTTCGTCTTCACGGTCTGCGATCAGGCCGCAAACGAGGAATGCCCCGCTTGGGAAGGCCAGCCGATATCCGGCCATTGGGGCATGCCTGACCCAGTCAAGGCCGAAGGCAGCGATGCCGAGAAGAGCCTCGCCTTTCAGCAGGCCTATGGCACACTCAAGAACCGGATCCTGGCATTTGCAGCTTTGCCGATCGCCGAGCTGGACCGTATTTCACTGCAAAAAGCCGTGGACGACATCGCTCTGAACCATTGACCGGCCCTGCGGCCAGGCCGCCCTGCAAACAAAGGAAAGACCATGACTGTATACGCGTTGAACGGCCTTGGCCGGATGGGAAAGCTCGCCCTGAAACCGCTGCTGGAGAGCGGTGCGCAGATTGCCTGGATCAATGATGCGGTGGGCTCGCCCGAGATGCACGCGCATCTGCTGGAATTCGACACGGTCCACGGCCGCTGGCAAGCTGATTTTGCCTTTGATGAGAACAGTGTCACCATCGACGGCATTCGCCTGCCGGTTCACTGCGAAAACCGGATCGAGAAGCTGCCACTGGAAGGCGTGGATGTGGTGATTGACTGTACTGGTGTTTTCAAAACCGAAGCCAAGCTGGCGCCCTATTTCGATGCTGGTGTGAAAAAGGTGGTGGTCTCCGCCCCCGTCAAGGACGGCGATGCAGCCAACATCGTCTATGGCGTGAACCAGGGCACTTACGAGCCTGGGCGTCACCGCATCGTGACTGCTGCCAGCTGCACCACCAACTGCCTGGCGCCGGTCGTGAAGGTCCTGCACGAGGCAATCGGCATCAAGCACGGCTCGATCACCACGATCCATGATGTGACCAACACCCAGACCATCGTCGACCGGCCCGCCAAGGATCTGCGCCGGGCGCGGTCGGCGCTGAACTCGCTGATCCCCACGACCACGGGCAGCGCCACGGCGATCACGCTGATCTACCCGGAGCTGAAGGGCAAGCTGAACGGCCATGCGGTGCGGGTGCCGCTGCTGAACGCCTCGATCACCGACTGCGTGTTCGAACTGAAGCGCGAAACCAGCGCTGAAGAGGTGAACGCCCTGTTCAAGACCGCCGCGGATGGCCCGCTGGCAGGCATTCTCGGCTATGAGGAACGGCCGCTGGTCTCCGCGGACTACACCAACGACACGCGGTCCGCGATTGTGGATGCGCCCTCGACCATGGTTGTGAACGGCACCCAGTTGAAGGTCTACGCGTGGTACGACAACGAGATGGGCTATGCGCACCGGCTGGTGGATGTGGCCCGCATGGTGGGTGAAAGCCTGTGACATCTCCCGGCCCGAAACCCGAAGGCGGCCCGCCGAGCGGGCTGCGTGCCTATGCTGCGGTCACGGCGTCGTATTGGGCCTTTATGCTGGCCGACGGCGCCCTGCGGATGCTGGTGCTCCTGCATTTCCACACGCTGGGTTTCAGCCCGGTGCAGCTGGCCTATCTGTTTGTCCTGTATGAGGTTGCGGGCATGGCGACCAACCTCTCGGCCGGCTGGATCGCGGCCCGGTTCGGGCTGACAACGACGCTCTACGCGGGGCTGGGCCTGCAAGTGGCGGCGCTGGTGGCACTGGCGCAGCTGGACCCGAACTGGCAGATTGCCGCATCGGTGGCATTTGTCATGGCGGTGCAGGGGCTCTCGGGCGTGGCCAAGGATCTGGCCAAGATGGCCTCCAAATCCGCCGTCAAGCTGCTGGCGCCCAAGGAGGGCGACGGGCTGTTCCGCTGGGTAGCCGTGCTGACCGGGTCCAAGAATGCGGTCAAGGGGGTCGGCTTTCTGCTGGGTGCGGGTCTTTTGGCAGTGGCGGGATTTACCTGGGCGACCCTTGGCATGGCTGCGGTGCTGGCGGTGATCCTGGCTGCGGTTCTGGTCTCGATGCCTGCTGGCCTGCCGCGGGGACGGAAGGGCGCGAAGTTTTCCGAAGTGTTTTCGAAATCCGCCAACATCAACTGGCTGTCGGCGGCGCGGGTGTTCCTGTTCGGCGCCCGGGACGTCTGGTTCGTGGTTGGCATTCCGGTCTATTTCTACGCCGTTCTCTCCGACGGCAGCGAAGCGGGCAACCGCGCCGCATTCTTCCTGATCGGCACCTTCATGGCGGTCTGGATCATTTTCTACGGCGCCATACAAGCGTCGGCTCCGCGCCTGCTGAAGGCCGCATCCCGCAGCGAGGGCGACCTGATCGCGGCCGCCCGGACATGGGCCGCAATGCTGGCCGTCCTGCCCGCCGTTCTGGCCGTGGCCGTTCTGGCCGCGGGTCAGCCTGCGCCCTGGCTCACGGTGGTGCTGGTTGTCGGGCTTTTGGTCTTTGGCGGGCTGTTCGCGGTCAATTCCTCGCTGCACTCCTACCTGATCCTTGCGTTCTCCAAGGATGAGCGGGTCACCATGGATGTGGGCTTTTACTACATGGCGAATGCGGGCGGGCGCCTGTTGGGCACCGTGCTGTCCGGCCTCACCTATCAATTGGGCGGGGTGGCCGCCTGCCTGGGAACCGCAGCGGTGATGGTGGCGCTCAGCGCGCTGGCTGCCGGGCGCCTGTCTTCCAACCCCGAACAAGAGGCTCTGTCATGAACATCTTCGAGAAATACCTCAGCCTTTGGGTGGCCCTGGCCATGGCTGCGGGTATTGCGCTTGGCAATGCGGCGCCCGCGGTGGTGGATACCATCGCCGCGGCCGAGGTTGCCAGCGTCAACCTGGTGGTGGCGGTGCTGATCTGGGCCATGGTCTATCCGATGATGATCGGGGTGGATCCCTCCAGCCTCAAGGACGTGGCCCGCCAGCCCAAGGGCCTGGCCATTACGCTGGTGGTGAACTGGCTGATCAAGCCGTTCTCCATGGCAGCGCTGGGTGTTTTGTTCTTCGAGGTGGTCTTTGCCCCGTTCGTGCAGCCCGGTGATGCGCAGCAGTATATCGCGGGCCTGATCCTTTTGGGTGCCGCCCCCTGTACCGCAATGGTCTTTGTCTGGTCTCAGCTGACCAAGGGGGACGAAAACTACACGCTGCTGCAGGTTTCGGTGAACGACCTGATCATGGTGTTTGCCTTTGCGCCGATCGTTGCCTTCCTTCTGGGTGTCACTGATATCGAAGTGCCCTGGAGCACGCTGGTCCTGTCTGCGGTTCTGTTCGTGGTGCTGCCCCTGGCGGCGGGCCTTTGGACCCGTTCTCGCTTGGGCAGCGAGGCGCGGATCACGGGTTTTCTTGCCCGGATCAAACCCCTTTCGGTCATCGGGCTGATTGCGACTGTTGTCATTCTGTTCGGGCTTCAGGGGCAGGTGATCCTGGACCGTCCGGCGGTGATCGCAATGATTGCAGTTCCGATTCTAATCCAAAGCTATGCCATCTTCTTTGCCGCCTATGCTGCTGCTTACGCCATGCGGGTTCCGCACAGGATTGCGGCCCCTTGCGCCCTGATCGGAACCTCGAATTTCTTTGAATTGGCTGTGGCTGTGGCAATCAGCCTTTTTGGGCTTCACTCCGGCGCGGCGCTGGCGACAGTCGTGGGCGTACTTGTCGAGGTGCCGGTCATGCTGACGCTGGTGGCCTTTGCAAACCGGACCCGGGCACGCTTTCCGCGGGCAGGTTCATGACCATTGTAATTTACCACAATCCCAATTGCGGCACGTCACGAAATGTTCTGGCGTTTATCCGCGCTGCGGGTGAGGAGCCAGTTGCCGTCGATTATCTCGAAACTGGTTGGACACGTCCGCAACTCATAGGCCTCTTCGCCGCCGCGGGCTTGACCGCTCGGGAGGCGCTGCGCATAGACCGCTCGCCAGCAGAAGAACTCGGCGTCTGCGATGCAACCGTGGACGAAAATGCGCTGCTTGATGCCATGGTTGAACATCCGATCCTGGTGAACCGGCCCCTAGTCTGCAGCCCAAATGGAGTTCGTCTTTGCCGCCCATCGGAAACGGTTCTAGATCTCCTGGATCAACTGCCGCCAGGTCCGCTTGTTAAAGAGGACGGCGAAATGGTGATGGACAAAAACGGAAAGCGGCTCGCGTAATCACTCCAAAAACAGCAATGCTCCTTAGGGTCAGGATGCATTGATTTCCGCCGCACTGCATGATTCACGGCTCGGAAAATGGAGTTGTGACATGAGCGATCTTTTCTGGCTGACCGACGAGCAGATGGCCAAGCTCACCCCCTTTTTCCCGAAGCCGCATGGCAAGCCTCGGGCCGATGACAAACGGGTGCTGAGCGGGATTATCTTCATCAATCGCAATGGGTTGCGCTGGCGAGATGCCCCCGACGCCTACGGGCCGCACAAAACGCTCTACAGCCGGTGGCAGCGTTGGAGCGAAAAAGGTATCTTCGCGCGGATGATGGCCGGGCTGGCCGCCGAACACGGCGAGAAAAAGACGGAAATGATCGATGCGACCTATCTGAAGGCACACCGCACAGCGATCAGCATGGCCGCGAAAAAGGGGGGCGTGGTCGCCTGATCGGTCGAACCAAGGGAGGTGTGAACACCAAGTTGCATGCCATTTGCGACAGCCAGGGCCGACCTCTCAACCTGTTCGTGACCGCCGGGCAGGTGAGCGATTATATC
>NZ_JBVVXU010000019.1:0-100441 GCF_055902035.1 Leisingera sp. SA215
TTCAAACGTTTGTTTTCCTTGCGCAGACGGTCCAGCTCCGCCGCATCCGCCTGCTGCCTGCGCAGTGCCGCCATTGATCCTGCCGCTTCGATCTCCAAGCGCCAGGTCTTCAACTGCGAGCTCGTCACACCCAGTTCCCTGGCCACGCCGGTTTGTGTGGCGCCAGGCTTATAAAGCCGACCAACAGCTGCGGCTTTAAACTCGTCTGTGAACGTCCGCCTCGAGTGTCCCATTCCATGTTCCTTTCTTGGACAGGGGTACTTTACCCCGGTGTCCGGGAACAGGAACGAAGTTCACCTGCCAGTGCAGGTTCAACTGGCGCCTAGGCATGTGCGCTCGTTAAATAGCCGACGTGTGCCAAGGCGACTTGGTCTGTCAGGACCGATTGGAGTTTCCTTTCATGAACTGTCTTTGAGCTGTTTGGTCCTGCTTTGTGCAAAGCGGTAATTTTCACGGTTCATCTAGGGAATACTGACGTGGTGGGTTAGCCTGCCTTTCCGCAGAGGTATTCTGCTTCGTTGAGTACTTGGTCCAGAATAGTCAATATCATCTCAACCGCTTGGTCATCTACGGTGAGCGGCGGGCGGATCTTCAGAATGTTATCCGCAGGTCCTTCGCACCCGATCAATACGCGGTGCTCTCGCAGCCGGTTCTTGACGTAGTCCGCAGCCTGCGTAGCAGGCGTGCGGCTGTTGCGGTCCGTTACCAGATCAACACCAATAAACAGTCCGAAACCTCGCACATCGCCGATCAGGGGGTGCCGCTCCGCCAAGGTCCGCAGTCCCGCAAGCAAACGCGTGCCCATCTGCTGCGCATTCTTCATCAGACCTTCATCGTCGACGATGTCCAGCACCTCTTTGCCGATGCGGCAGGACAGGGTTGACCCTCCGAAGGTTGAGAAGAACTCCGGCCCGCGGGCGAAGGCGTCGGCGATCTCCCGTGTTGTGACTACAACGCCCAGCGGGTGCCCGTTGCCGATCGGCTTGCCCAGCACAACGATGTCCGGCACGGCGCCCTGCTGTTCGAAGCCGAAGTAATAGTCTCCCAGCCGTCCAAGCCCGGTTTGCACCTCATCTGCTATGCAAATGCCGCCCGCGGAGCGAATCCGGGCATAGACTTTGGCCAGGTAGCCCTTGGGCGGGATTATCTGCCCGCCGACGCTTGGAAACGTCTCGGCGATGAAACCAGCCAGTTTACCGCCTCGGTCTGCAATCGCGGGTAGGGCCTTGTCCACCTGCGCCGCGTATTTTTCGGCCCGGTCCGGATCTTCGCGGCGATGACGGCCGCGGTAATCGTCGGCGACCTCAACCAAATGCACCCAATCACTTTGTCCGATGCCGCCTTTGGCGTTAAATTTGTAGGCCGACAGGTCGATCGCTCCCGTTGTATTGCCGTGATAGCCGTGATCGGGAGTTACCATGTCGCGCCCACCGCTAGCAGCGCGAGCCAAGCGCAGGGCCAATTCATTGGCCTCAGAACCAGAGTTGACGAAGAAGCACACTGACAACGATTCAGGCAGTTTTGAGGTGATCTTTTCCGCAAAAGCTACCTGCGCGGGGTGCAGGTAGCGGGTGTTGGAATTCATGCGCAGCAGCTGGTCCGCCGCGACCGCTTGAATGCGCGGGTGTGCGTGGCCGACGTGCGGGACGTTATTGTAGGCGTCCAGATAGGGCCGCCCCCATTCGTCGAACAGGTGGTGGCGCCAGCCGCGCAGCAGCATCACAGGATCGGCGTAGCTGAGCCTCAGGTTTTCGCCAAAGCAGCGCGCCCGCTCCGCCAAAAGCTTGGTTTTGTCGGCTGGCTGGTAGACCATGTCGGCGTCCGGCAGGTTAAGAAGCGCGGCCGGGTTCGGGGAGAGCGCTCCCCAAAGGCCCAGTTCGTCCGGGTCAGCGGCGCCGGGCCAGTGTTCAGCTATGCCCTCGGTGCTGAGTATTAGCTGGAAATGCACATGTGGGTGCCAGCCGCCACACTGCGCCGCATCTCCCAGCCGGGCAAAGGCCTCACCCTCTTTGATCTGCTGACCTGCTTTCAGACGGCCACAGACCTCTGGGTCGAGATGCCCGTAGAGGGTAAAGAAGGGATCCCCATCTGGCGTTTCATGACGCAGGACGACAACGCCCCCTTGGCCCGGGCGGCCGCAGCGGTTCTCTACGCTGTGAACCGTCGCGGGAACGGGGGCAAACACCTGCGTTCCCGAAGCGCAAAAGACATCTATCCCCAGATGCACCGTGCGGCGGTTGGAGGCCTTCCACGGCCCGGTTTGAAAGGCAGGACCAGTGTAGATCAACCTAGGCTCGCCGTAGTATCCTAGCCAGATGTTCTTGCTGCTTTGGCCGTCCGCCATCGCCTCGGTTTCGGCGGCAAACGGGTCGCGCGGGATGACCGAGCGCTCCACCGACAGGCTGCGCATCGCCATTCCGTCCAGGGGTTTACCCACCAGCGGTGCAAACTGGCCCCGCTGGTGGTTGAGCCAAGACAGGATGCGCGGGGCTGCACCGGTAACCGGCAGGCCGCAGGCCGCACGAAGGCGGGCCTTGATCAGGTCGCCGCTGACGCTGGGATTTTCGAGAAACTGCCAAGCGGGTTTCTGTGAAATCACAACATACGGATCATCTGGATATTCACTGGCCATTAGCGCCGAGTTGACGACGCTGACCGCCAGCCGCATCCGCAGCAGCGGCCACAGCAGATCAACGTCTGCCGCGGTGAGGGGCCAGATGCTATGATATCCGGCCACTACGGATTGCAGCGCCTTTTCGGGGTTCTCCTGACCAAGAACCATGTAGGCGCAAGTAATCGCCAGGTCACAGATGCGCGGCCCGGCGCACATGTCGCCGAGGTCGATCAGCCCGGAAACGCGCGGTGGCTCACTCAGCGAGCCGCGGACCAATATGTTGTAATCATTGACATCGTTGTGGATTGCCACGTTAGGCAAATCTCTCAGAAGCGGTAAAACGGCGGAGAATTCCGCGACGATACAATCCAGGAGCGCGCGCCGATCGTGACCCTCAACCGTGTCTAGACAATCAAGAATCCAATCCGATTGCATTAGGTTCCACTTGAAGTCACGTTCAAGCGCGGGATGGGCGAAACCGGATAAGGCAAGCCCCATTTGCCCGACGGCGCGCCCCACATCAAACATCAGTCCATCGGTCTGCGGCTTGAACTCGGCAAAAGTCTTCCCTGGAAGCCTCTCAATGACCCAGACCAGCCGCTCAGCCCCACCCTCGTCCGCTACGGCCAAGAACATGTCGCCGCGGATGCTCCTGCAGACTGCGGGAACGTGGACGTCGGGGGCTTGTGTCCTGATGTGCTCAAGCGCACGGCACTGCAGATCAATGAAACTAGCCTGGCAGTCTGGCCGCATGATCTTCATCACATGGTCATGCTCCCCTTGCGCCAGAAAATTCTGGTCATACTCACCGTTCAGCGGTGTCAGCGCGGCAGTGATGCCCCAATGATCGCTTAGAACCTGTTGCCAGTGATGTACCATCGGGCGATCGCTCCTGCAGTTCGAATATATGTCAGGGCGCCGCAATCCGCGGGCTGGCGGACTACGAAAGAGGGCGCAGACGCCCTCGCGGCGCTAAGAATGCTTGTTTGCAAAGGCCTGCGCCCAGCAAGATTGGCGGGGCGTCAGGTCGGAGTCAGCTCTTCAAGTAACTCAGATGTGGTGCGCTGGCGGCAGTAGCCCTGTACGGCCGAAATGGAATTTTCTTGTCGTTCGGGGCTATAGGTCAGGCAGGCATCTGTTACTTGTGTCACCAGATAACCCAGATCGCAGGCGTCGCGGATGGCGCTCTCAACGCATTGATCGGTGATAAGCCCGCTGATCACCAGTTGTTTGATACCTAAGTTGCGCAGAACATAGTCGATATGCGTCGACACAAAGACCGAGGAAGATGACTTTGGCAGCACGATTTCATCCTCGCCGGGGGCCAGCGCATCGATCACCTTGCCGTCCCAAGCGCCCTTGGGCACATTGAAGCCGGTGATCTTGTAGTCGAGACTGCGGTCGCGCCCGTCCAGGGTGAGGCTTTCGATGGTGGTGTACATCACCTCCAGCCCGGCGGCGCGGCTGGCCTGCTGAAGCTGCTGCATGTTCGGGATGACCCGGCTTTCCAGCTCTGCGAAGTACCAGCCGTATTTCTCTTCCAGCTCGGCCTGGGGCAGGTTGACGAATTCGGCGCCCTTACGGTGGGCGCCAAAGTTCTGGACGTCGATGAACAATAGGGCGGTTTGCTGCGGATCGACGGGAATGTCTCGGCTCAGTGTCATGTGGCTTTTCCTTGAAGCAGGCTTTCGATGGCGGGACGCAAAAGACCGGCCCAGCGGCTTTGGCCCGCGTCATCGGCGATCAGGTCGTTGCGGATTTCGATCAGGCTGTGGGGCAGGCCGCTGGCCTCTCCGTGGCGGGGAACGAACCAGTCGGACTCGTCCTCGATCTGGTAGGGTTCGTTCATGCCCACGGTCAGCTCCGGCGCTTGCGCCAGCAACGCACGGCGCAGTTTTTCAGGTGTTTCCGCATCGCCGCGGTAGAGAAAGGCCACGTCCCAGGGGCGCACCTTGCCGTCCATCTGGGCGGTAAAACTGTGGACCGAGATCAGCAATTGCCGTCCGGGCTGCCGCCAGGCTTCGGCGACAGCCGCCTGATAGGGGGCGAAAATACCGGAAATCCGCTCAGCCCGGTCCTGCGCGGTCAGGCCGCGGTTGCCGGGAACAGGCGTTCCGTCGCTGATCAGTGGCATTGCGTCGGATGCCTCCGGCGGCCGGTTGCAGTCGATCACCAGCCGGCTGTATGCCTGCAGAACCGCAGGTGCTCCCATCGCGTGGGCCAGCTTGCGGGTCACTGCCGCGGCGCCGATGTCCCAGCCGATATGGCGGTCGAGGTCTGTGCGCGACAGCCCGAGGCCGGACAAGCGTTCCGGGATCTGCTGCCCCGCATGTTCGCAGACCAGCAGAACCGGATGGCGGCTGGCGCTATTCAGAAGCTCCACCGGGGCAGGGTCACGCGGACCCAGCAGCGTCGCAGGATCGGATTTGACGTTTCCGTAAGTCACACTTTTTCCGCCTTCAATGCGAGGGATGGGATTAGTCCGTTGGGACGGAACAGGAGCACGGCAACAACGATGCACAGGCCAATCGGGTCGCGGAACTCCTGCAGCTCCTGCGGCAGAAAGGCTGCAAGATAAATCTCGATAAAGCCGAGCAGAAAGCCCCCGGCTACCGCACCGCGCAAGGATCCCAGACCGCCCAAGATGGCTGCGATGAAGGCCTTCAGTACCGGTGTGAAGCCCATCAGCGGATCCACCGAGGCACGCTGACTGACCCACAAGACCGCTGCGACACCGGCCAGCAGGCCGGACAGGGCAAAGGCGCCGGCGATCACTGTATTGGCACGGATACCCATCAGCCTTGCCACGGCAAAATCTTCGGCTGAGGCACGCATGGCGATGCCTGTTTTCTGGTGTTTCATGAACCGGTCAAGGAACACTAACATGATGACCGTTGCCGCGATCGCGGCGATCTTGTTGATGCCGATGATCAAGCCGCCGAACTGGACGCTGTCCGAGAGGAACTGGGGAAGCACCACAGCCTGGGACCGCGCCGAGATCAGGTTCTGAAACAGAACCTGGAGGATCATTGCGATGGCAAAGCTGGTGACCAGCATTGTCGCGCCGGAGGCATTGCGGACAGGGCGGAAGGCGATCCGCTCCATCAGGACTGCTGCCGCCACTGCTGCGCTGATGGCCAGGGCGACGGACAGGGCAAAGGGAAAACCCGCAAGCCCGCAATACATCAGCACATAACCGGCAATTGTCATCAGTTCGCCGTGGGCGAAATTGATCAGCCCCATGATGGAAAAGACAACCGCCAGCCCAAGCGCGAGCAGCGCATAGGTGCCCCCCAGCGCAAATGCATTGACGGTCTGCTGTAATACCAGGTCCATATCAGCCTGCTCCCAAATACGCAGATTGCAGTGAATCCGACTGCGCCAGTTCTGCAGCAGAGCCCGCTGCGACGATCCTGCCGCCAGACATCAGGTAGCCGCGATCAGCGACTTCCAAAGCCATGGCTACGTTCTGTTCGACGACGGCCAGCGTCACCCCTTGTTCGCGCAGCAAGGTGATCAGCTCGAACACCTGCTCGACAATCTTCGGGGCAAGCCCCAGCGACGGCTCATCAAGCAGCAGCAGCCGAGGGTTGCTCATGAGAGCGCGGCCGACGGCCAGCATTTGCTGCTGCCCGCCCGACAGCGTGCCGGCGAATTGATCGCGGCGCTCATGCAGGATTGGAAACAGCGTGTAGACACGGTCCCAAGCCGCCGCCACGGCCTGTTTGTCGCGGATGCCATAGGCACCCATCAGCAGGTTTTCTGCCACGCTGAGGGTGCCGAAAACACGGCGCCCTTCCGGCGACAAAGTGAGCCCTGCTGGGGCCAGGGTCTCAGGAGCCTTGTGGGTGATGTCCGACCCGTCAAACATAACTGTACCGGCGGCGACGGGAACAAGGCCGACAAGGGCATTAAGTGTTGAGGACTTTCCGGCCCCGTTGGCTCCCAGAAGGGCGATGATTTCGCCCTCCCGGATTTCAAAGTCGATGCCGCGTACCGCTTCGACTGCTCCGTAGTGAACATGGAATGATTGAACAGACAAAAGCGCTGACACCGGGACGCTCCTTATTGCATGCGTGGCGCTGGGATCAGCGAGGCGTCTGGTGAGGGCTGCCCTACGAGTTCACGCTCGCCGTCCGCAACGCGGATCAGCGAGACCTGGCGAACCGGCATTCCATCCGTGCCTTTGTAGGTGATGAGGCTGGTCGCCCCTTGAACATTCTCCAGCCCGGCAATCGCATCGCGCAAGGCGCTGGGTTCCACCGATCCGTCTGCCGCAAGTACAGCTGCCTCCAGAACCTTGATGAGGTCGTAGCCGACTGCACTGAAAATCGTTTCCGGCGGGGCGCCGTTGGCGGCTTCATAGGCGGAGTTGAAAGCTTCCAGCGGACTTCCGGGCGTTGCGTGGCCCGCGGTGGTGAAAATGACGCCCTCGGCAACGTCGCCCAGCGAGAAGGTCGTCGGGCTATCGATGCCGTCAGAGCCGATGACCTGGCCGGTCACGCCCGCCGCGCGCAGCGCCTTCAGCAGCGAAGGAAAGTCCGGCTCATAGGCCGACGTCATGATGACATCCGGCTGCGGGTCCAGCGCTGCAACCTTGGTGGCGATAGCGGAAAAATCCTGCTGGCCGATGGTATTGGTTGCCTGCCCGGCGATGGTGCCGCCCAGTTTCTCAAACACTTCAGAAAAATAGAGCGGCATAGTCGTGTACTGGGTGTCGGGCGAGTAGATGATATAAGCGTTGCGGTGGCCCTCGTCCCAGGCCCATTTGGCGGAAACGGTCGCCTGCACATTGTCGCCCGGGAAGTTCGAGAACATGTAGTCGCCGCCGATCATCGGCAGGGTCGGCGAGGAGGCGCAGGTCGAGATTGCCGGGATCTGAGCCGAGGAAATGACGCCGATTGCAGCCAGCGCCGGATCGGAGTCGCAGGGCAGCACGATCACGGAGACACCGTCATCCGCCAGCTCTTGGGTCGCAATCGAAGTTTGCGCCGCATCGGACCGCACGTCCTTTTCGACAAGTTCGATCTTGACGTCGCCGCCAATGCCGCCCTTTGCATTGATCTCGTCGGCGGCCAAGCGCATCCCGCCAGACACCGGCACGTCCGCGTAGGCCAGGGCCCCGGTTTGTGCTGTGGCGACTCCGACGCGCAGCGTTTCGGAGAGGGCGGGAGCCGCCGCAATGGCGGCAGCCAGAGTGGATGATAGAAGCAGTGCTTTCATGGGTAAGTCTCCGTCTGTTGGGTTCTGGCCGCTGGGATCAGCCGGCCAGTTCTGGTTTGCGCCCGGGTTGACCCTGGGGCTTGGTGCTTTTCTTGGAGCTTAGTTTTCCGGGGCCGAGGTAGGCTTCGATGACCGCGGGGTCCTGCCGGACCTCGGCCGGGGTTCCTTGGGCGATCAGTTTACCTTCGTTCAGCACCGCCAGCCGGTCGCACAGCTGATTGATCAGTGCCAGGTCGTGGTCGACCATCAGGATGCCGATGCCCAGATTGCGGGTGAGGCCGCGCAGGGTTTCCATCAGCGCGTCGGTTTCCTCACGGTTCATGCCCGCCGCGGGTTCGTCCAGAAACAGTAGGGTCGGCTGGCACGCCAATGCACGGGCAATTTCAACGCGGCGCTGATCGCCGTAAGAGAGGTTGCCGGCATTTTCTCCAGCCAAGGCTGCAACACCTAGTTCGGCCAGCGCCGCCTGAGCGCGCTCCTCTGCTTTGGCGCCGCCGCGCGTTGACAGGGCGGCAACAAGTACGTTCTGATGAACCGTCAGATCGGGAAACAGGCGAATGTTCTGAAACGTTCGTGCTATACCGTGATCCGCAACCTTGTGCGAAGGGATCCCTGTCAGGTCAACGCTGCCTTGCGTCACGGTTCCGTCGCTCGGCTGCAGGACACCCGACAGCATATTCAGCAGCGTTGTCTTGCCAGAGCCGTTAGGGCCGATCAGGCCGAGGATTTCGCCGGGCTGCAAGGCCAGTGACACATCGCTGACCGCGACCAGGCCGCCAAACCGCATGGTCATGCCCTTTGCGACAAGCGGCGTGGAGGCGTGTGCTTTTGGCATGGCGGGCGCAGCGTTGCCAGCGGCAGCGGGCGGAAAAAGTCTTTCTTCCCATTCTTTCAATCCGGCAAGGCCTTCGGGCTTGCGGAACATGGCGAGTAGAATGATCAGCCCAATGCCGATCTGTGTTGTGCCGAAAACCGCGGGAAGTTCGATGCCGCCTATGGACAGGCCGCTTTCCAGTCGGCGTAGAACCTCGGTCACCAGCGTGATGATCACCGCGCCGGTCACGGCGCCCGTAATGGTGCTCATGCCGCCTACGATCAGCATAGCCAGAAGTAGAAACGTGTCGTTGAAGTAGAATTTCTTGGGGCTGAAAGCGCCCAGAAAATGAGCCAGCAAAGCACCTGCCAGCGCCATGGTCATCCCCGCCAGCACGAAGGAGATCAGGCGCTCGCGCGGGATGTTGATGCCGACGGCCGAAGCCGCAATCGCGTTTTCGCGGCCCGCCCGCAGCCTCAATCCCGAAATCGAATCTCGGTACAGCCGCGCAAGTACCAGCGCCACGATGACGCCTGCCACCGCAGTCCAGATGCCGGTTTCGCGGGGCACTCCGAAGAAGGACTGGGCGCCGCGGGTCACATCCCGCCAGCCGATGATGACACCATGCACGATGATCAAGAGACCCAGGGTCGAAATCGTGGCGGCGGATCCTTCCAATCTGCCGATTGCCGCACCGACAAGCAGCGCCACGAGGCCCGTCACTGCCATCGCGATCACCGTTGCGGGCAGCAGCCCCATTTCGGTGGTTGCCAGCCACTCTGGCAGATGCGGCAGGGTCGCGATCTTCAGTTGCGACGGCAGGGTCAGCAGGGCGGACACATAGGCGCCAATTGCCATGAAGGCCACATGGCCGAAGCTAAGAATGCCGCTGTTGCCGCTGTAGATGCCGATGCCGACCACGCCGATCAGCGAAATGAAGAACACCGTGACAATCCGCTCCGCAGCGGGCCCAAGGAAACTTGCGATCACTGCGGTGCCGACGGCTCCGGCGATGATTGCAGAGAGGGCGGCAAGCATGTGCGTTCTTGACGAAGTGATCATAGACGGCTCCCGTGAAGTTGCCCCTACAATGCTGATTGCATATTTTCAAAGTCAATGGTTTTTTGCTTGTTGACTTTTTATTTTCAAAATCGTCTTTGGATGCATGAAACAAGAAATGCATGTCAGAACGCGGCTGGAATCCTTGTCGGACACGCTGACCGCGACCGAGCGAAAACTGTGTACGGCGTTATTGCTGGACTATCCATTCGCTGGCTTGGAGCCGATCCAAGTGCTTGCGGAAAAGACGAAAACGTCGCCTCCCTCCATCTCGAGGTTTGTCGCCAAACTTGGCTTCTCGGGCTATCAGGACTTTCAGCGCCACCTGATCGACGAACTGAAGGAGGGCAACCGTTCGCCTCTGGACCTGCATCAGAGCGATCGGGCGATGCAGGGTGACTTCCTGGAAGATTTCGTCAACAGGGCCACGGCGCTGCTTTCGGAATCGACAGCAGCGATAACGCAAGCGCAGTTTGACCGTGTCTGTGCAATGTTCGCTGACGAAAAGCGCAGCGTTTATGTGATTGGGGGGCGCATCAGCGATGCGCTGGCTTTGTATCTGTCGCGCCACTTGCGGCAAATGCGGGGCAATGTCTATCACCTGCCCGCTGATCCCGAAATCTGGCCCGAATACCTCTTGCGCATGAAGCCGCGCGATGTGGTGTTTGTGGTGGATTTCCGGCGCTACCAGCCCAGCCTCGAACAGCTTGCGGAGCGGGCGGCAAGCCGACAGGGGGCGCAGGTTGTCCTGCTAACGGACAAGTGGCTTTCACCTGTTGCGCGGGTGGCAAGCGAAGTCATCGCGACACCTATCGAAAGCGGTACCGTCTGGGACAGCTATGCAGGCGCGCTGGTGCTGCTGGAGGCGGTGGTCACGCGGATTGCGGAAGGCGGCTGGGATAAGGCGCGCAAGAGAATTGAGCGATGGGATTCTCTTCGTTTGGACATAGGAGAGATAAGCGATGATTAAGACCCCCTTGGTATTCGCAGCAACCTCGGATTTTGCCGGCAAGATCCGCGGCAAAAGCTTTCCGCTGGCGGACCTGGAAAAACGCTCGGCCAAGGGGGTCGGATGGACGCCCACCAATGTTCAGATCACCTGTTTCGACAAGATTGCCGAGACACCATTTGGATCCCTGGGCGATCTTCTGCTGGTGCCCGATGCGGAAACGTTGGTTGATATCGATTACGGGGATGACAGCCCGGCGGACCGCTTCGTGCTGGGAGACATCCGCGAACTTGACGGAGCGCCCTGGAGCTGCTGCACGCGCTCTATTCTCAAGCAGGCGCTTAAACGGCTGGAGGATCTTGGCGGAGTCAGGCTGGTTGCTGCCTTCGAGCACGAATTCCAGCTGGATGCCGAGACGCCCGCATTCGGCGAGGCCTATACCCATTCCGGTTTTCAGCAGAAACGTGAACTGGCCGAAAGCCTGATGGCGGCGCTGGGGCAAGCGGGCATGGAAACGGATACTTTCATGAATGAGTACGGCCCCGACCAGTACGAGGTCACGATTGATCCCGCGGATGGTTTGCGCGCCGCCGACCATGCTGCTGTTTTGAGAGAGGTCACCCGGTCGGTTGCCCGCAGATGCGGGGAACGTGCGACCTTCACGCCGATCCGCGACCCTGAAAACGTCGGCAATGGCGTGCATATCCACATGAGCTTTGTAGATGCTCAGGGGATCCCAGCCACTTTTGATCCGGCAGGTCCTGCGGGAATGTCCAGCGTGACCGGTGCGTTTCTGGCAGGTGTACTGAAATACCTAGACAGCATTGTTGCCTTCACCGCACCGAGCGACGTGTCTTACCTGCGCCTGACGCCGCACCGCTGGAGCGCAGCCTACAATAATCTGGGCTTGCGTGACCGCGAGGCTTCTTTGCGGATCTGCCCAACCTCGGCACAGGACGAGGCCGGCATTGCCGGCCAGTATAATTTTGAGTTCCGGGCCGGCGACGCCGCTGCCTCGCCGTATCTGGCGCTTGCTGCAATCGTGCATGCTGGGGCGCAAGGCCTGCAAGAGAACCTGGCCGCGCCGCCAGTGACCCAAGAAGACTTGTCATTGCTGTCCGCAGAGGCCTTGAAGGCGCGCGGCTACACCCGGCTGCCTGGAGCGCTGCCCGAAGCCCTGGCGCGGTTCGAGCACAATGACATTGCTCGCAGCTGGTTTCCGGAAGGCTTTGCTGAAGTTTACCTTGCTCATAAAAGGGGGGAGCTGGCCTATCTAGACGCGATGCCGCCAGAGGAGAGATGTGCTGTCTACGCCCAAGTTTACTAGCGCCGCTCCGTCCGAGTAGCGTAAAACCTGATTGTTCAAGGAGTGAGCCAACTGTCAGGTTGGGCCATTGATGCGCCACGCATGCTTGAGGGGTTGCTTTCCCGTTTCCTAGTAAGGTCGTGCTAAGCGAATGAATTTGGCGGAGCCGCTCCTCGCTTTTCAAGGTTGAGTAGTGGTCCGATCAGGTCGGCGTACGGTGTCGGGCGGGTGACGGAGGCTGAATATGCTCCATCTGCGTTAATGGACTGAAGGTTTGTAGCCTTGGGTCTCTCTCTCTCTGAGATGGAGCCCTGAAGGCATCATTCTTATCCTTTTCCGGGTCTAACCTTCGAGTATTCTGCAGTATCTCTTCAGGGAGTACAGTATTCCTACGGGGAGTACTAGATCAGCCTTTGGGAGAGATTTGTGAAGGTTTCTGTCTTATTAGGAGCAATGCTTCCTGCCGGGCCTCTCTGTCAGAGCGACCTACTCACAGGGGAGCTATAGGCCTTGGATTTCTTTTCTGTATTTTTTTCGGAAAAAGTTTTACCGTAAACTTGACGCGTGACCTATTCATGGGCTATCAACTCCTCATCGGCAGTTCTTGAGGGCATCTCCTATGGCGACAAAAGGTGAAATGGTCCGTGCTCTTGCGGAGTACTTTGATCTGAATCCCAATAAGGTTGATGCCATGACGCGCGCCATGGCCCGTGCCGGTCTGCGCAGCCCTGGGGGGCGCGGGCGGGCGGCGGCGCACATGACTGGCGAAGATATCTTTCACCTGACCTTGGCATTGGTCATGAATGTTGAAACCAAAGATGCGCCGGAAGCTGTGAAGGAGCTTTCTCAGCTGCGGGTCGCACAGGGCAGTCTCTTCCTTGATGACCACATTCAGTGGGAGGTCGCTGGTCGGGCAGCGGGACGCAGCGAGATGCTTGATGCTCTCAACCGTCTGCCTGTTGATGGCCTTGAAATGGCGCGCACCTTCGGAGCGTTCTGCGGGCATTGGCTCGAGTATGGCTTCAATACGGAGGCGGATGGCTTTGGTCCCGCCAGGGTTTCGGTCGAGATCAGCACGAATGGGCCGCACGCGGTATTTTCACACGTGTCCTCGGAGGGAGACCTCAAAGTTTGGTTCGGTAAGTCTTCTGCGGAAATTGCTGAGCCGGAGTGGGAAAGGAGGGTCTGCATGTCCCATAAGCTGTTTCACAGGCTTGCCTCGCTTGCGAGCGGGGATGCCGCGGAATGACAAGCGGCGGCGGTTTCCTGTTTTTGACGTTTTACATTGCGGGAAGCGATTCGCGAATTCATCGAATTCCTATTGAGCAATCAGCCGTTTCGAGCGGCGCTCCTTGATATCCACAGGCTTATCCAGATGAAAATGTACCCGGCATTTCAGGTAGCAGTAGAAAAAACTAGTGTTCCGAGTGTTCTTAAAGGAGCTCGCGTCCTCTTTTCACAAAATCCCTTAGTCCAGGACGAAATCGGAGTGAAACTGTTCCCCGCTCTTGAGGCCAGGATTAACGAAGAAAATGCGAGCCATTCTCCGCAAAACTGGCAGTCTGGACACCGGGCCCAAACAACTCTTATGGGCATTTCCCGAATATGCGGCTGATGCCCTGACTTGGTCCTGAATTCTCAGATCCAAGCAGGTGGCAGGCGCTCATCGGAAAACACTGTCCAAAGAGGCTCAAAAACCAGAAACCAGAAATAGGCGCATAGCGCCAATTTGAACCGTGCGAGGGCCCGGTCCCTGTGTAGCACCCGCCAGTTAGCATGCCGCTATTGCCAGGACAAGGACAGCTCTCCGCAACCTTCAAAGATAACCACAGCCCGAGGCAGCCATGCTCTCGGGGCAGGAGAAATCATGTCTGACCTTTCCATCGGCGGCGGCGTCCGCCTGCCCGAACTCAGCCGCGGCGACCGTGCCACCCAGGTGGGTTCGACCCAACACTTCACCGGCGGTATCGTCCTGGGCTCCGGCTCTGGCATTCGCACCGGGGTTGAGAGCCATCTCGAGGCGCAAGCTGCCCTGCTGCTGGCGGCGCGGCCCGAAGTGCAGGAGCTTGTTGAACAAGTCCTTTTCGACTGGTTCGACAAAGACGGCGAAATTCACAAGCACTACATCGACCTTGTCGCCACCGAGCACAACGGGACCGTCATCGGCTATGCCGTGCGTCCCCTGGGGCGGGTGAAGGACGCCTATCTGGCGCAGCTGGCCCGCATCAAGGAGCAGGCCGTCGCGCAAGGTGTTCTGGACGACTTCCGTCTGTTCACGGAGCGGGATGTCTGCCCCGTCGAACTCTTCAACGCGAAGCTCTTCCTTTCCGTGCGGCGGCCGGACTGCTTCGGCGATCCCGTGGCTCGGGATATCGTCGGCCGGATGGCCGGTGTGGTCACGATCGAAAGCCTGGTCGAGCAGACCGGCCTTGACGGGATAGGGTTCCGTGCACTCGTTCGGCTGATCCGGTCCGGACACCTCCAGATGGTGAGCTATGAGCGTATCGACCACAGCAGCTTGGTGTTCAAGGCGAAGGAGGTCTGCGCATGACCGCCTCTCTTCCGCAGAGCGCCGGTCTGGTTACGCGGCGCCGCAAGGGCTCCAAACGGGTCCATTCCGCACCTGTTGATCGTGTCGAGCACGACGACGCTGGCGCTGCATGGTTGGGGGCGCCTGTTGTTCCGGCCCTGCTGATCCTCGACGGAGGCACGGCTTTCCGGAGCCAGACGGGTCTGCAGGTCGCCTCTGATCTAGCCGAAACGGCCGACGACTGAGTTCAGACGGCCGACGATGCCGTCCGCACTGCAACCCGCAATCACTCGACCCATCACTCTTCCAGGCGGTGCCGTTCGGCGACCGCACTCTCTCCTGCTGCCTTGTGCAGCGCCAAACATCCTAAAAGGACTTCGAAATGGATCTCTCCTTCACCTCCGAAAATTCCCGCTATGCCTTTGGCCGCTTCGACCGTGTCACCATCGACGGTATGGCCTTCCGGCTCCACATGGAAACCGAGAAGGGCTTCGTCATGACGCATGATAACCATGAGGGCCTTGCGCGGCAGTTCTCCCATGAAGAGCTTGCCGATCTCGGTCACTTGGGCCGCATCCGCGTCGAACGTGACTACTTCAATCCGGAGGCCGCGCGGAAACGGCAGCTGACGGAAGGCGTGGCGCTTGGGGCGCTGTCCGTGCGGCCGCTTCGGCGTTTCGTGCGCAAGGATGCCTATTGTCAGGCCGCGCTCGACATGCACCGCGAAAAGCTGATGAAGTTCACTGATGCCTCCATTGCCGCATCGATGGACATGCTGGTCGGTCGTGCGACGCAATTGGCGAAGCCGCACATGCCCTCTGGTGCGCTGGATATCCTGCCCTCTGAGAACATGGGCGAGGTTCCGAGCCCGCGCACGCTGCGCCGCTGGCTCGCTGATCTCCGTGACCTGAGGCTGCCCGGCCATCTGGACAATATGGATCGGCGTGGCTGGCGGGGAACGCGGGTCAAGCCGGAAGCGGCTGCCATCATGGTAGGGAAGTCCAAGGGTATCTGTCGCCCGATAAGCCGACAATGCAGCAGATCTATGAGAATGTCGCGCTGGCCATCCATGCACGCAACGAACAATACACTAACAAGGACGATCATCTCCGCGCACCGAGCCGCGAGACGGTGCGCCGGGCGATCCGGGCACTGGACCCGTTTCGCGTGGAAGTTGCCCGCAATGGTGAGGCTGCAGCCCGCAAGAAGTTCCGGCCCGTTCTGAATGGTCTCGGCGTGACCCGCCCGTTGGAACGCGTCGAGATCGACGAATGGACGGTGGACGTCTCGACCCTGCTCAAGAGTACGAACATCTATGGCATGCTCAGCGATGACGAGAAGCGGCAACTCGGCCTCTACATCGAAGGTGACGACAAAAATCCCCGCTACAAGGCCAAGGCCAAAGCCCAGGATCGCTGGACGCTGACCGCAGCGATCTGCTGTGCAACGCGCTGCATCGTTGGCATGGTCCTGAGCCGTTCGGCGAACTCCGAGGCTGCGGTGCAACTCTTGCAGATGATCACGACGAACAAGGGGGCGTGGGCGGACGCGGTCGGGGCACTGACTCCCTGGGATATGCATGGCACTCCCGAGCTGATCGTCTTCGATGGCGGCTCTGCCTTCAAGTCGATGCGTTTTCGCATGGCGGCTGAGGATCTCGGCGTGATGTGGGAGATGGCGATGAATGGGGTGCCGGAAAACCGCGGAACGATTGAGCGCGTCTTCAACAGCTTCGGGAGCGACTTCGCGCCGCGTCTCTCTGGCCACACGTTCTCCAGCATCATGGAAAAGGGCGATGCAGATCCCGAAAAGCGCGCCGCGCTTACTTTGGATGACTTTACCTTCGCGCTGCTGCGTTGGGTGATCGACATCTACCACAATACGCCCCATCACGGGCTGGGCGGAGAATCCCCTGTGAAGGCTTGGCGTCGCCTGTCCAAGCTTCGTGGCGTGACGCCGCCGCCGGACGCGGAGATGATGCGGCTGTGCTTCGGCCAGCAGCGCGAGTATCGCCTGGACAAGACCGGCATCACCGTTCTGGGCGTGCGCTACCAATCCGAGGCGATGCAAACCTATCTGCGCCGCGAGGACCCGGAAAAGGTTTCCGTGCGCTGGCATCCCAAGGACATCGGCGCCATCTCGGTCAAGTGGGGCAAGAAATGGTACGAGGTGCCTGCGCTTGACCCGGCACTGCGGGGCGTAGCAGCCCAGACCTGGCTGACGGCTGTGCGTCATGTCCGCGACGCGAACCCGAAGTCGAACCGCCTCGACAACGTCGCCGTCCGTGACGCCATCACGGCGATCAGAGCGCGCAACGAAGCCGCGATGGCCGCGGCCGGTCTCAACCTTGAGGACTGGTCCGAGAAACGCTGCGCGAAGGAAGAGAAGAAGCTTCTGGCCGGCATCGAGTTCGTTGAGCGCAAGGAGTTGCGCCAGGCGAAAGACGGTCTCGGCATGGAGATCCCGGACTCCTCCGAGATGACCGTTGCGGCTCAGAAACCCAGCACGCCGGTGACGCCCGGCAAACCCGCAAAGCGGGCCGCCAATGGGCGCGGCGCCACGCCCACCTCGCCCAAATCCAACATGACCATCGAGGAGGACTGATCATGGCACAAGCTGATACCGCAAAGAGTGCCCTGGAACGTGTCCGCAGCCTTCATATCGGCTCTGCGCGTGATGCCGAGGCGGCAATGCACATGACGCGTCTTCTTGGCACGGACGAACAGGGGGATCTGACCCCTGTCGTCAAGCGCTTCACCCGGACCGGGGAAACCCGTGGGGTCATGCTGATCGGGGGGCCGGGAAGCGGCAAGTCCCACCTGTTGGAGCGCACGCTGTCCAAGCTCACGGTGTTGCAGGAGGGCGAGTACGGGCAGCCGCGCTATCTCGGTTGTTCGGTGCCGAGCCCAGCGACGTTCAAGAGTATGACGCTCGCCCTGCTGGCGGAGAGTGGCTACCCCGATGCGAACCCGCGCAAGGAGGCCTGGTCGCTCTGGCAGGACCTGCGTCACCGCTTGCAGCTTCTCGGGATCTCGGTGCTCTGGATCGACGAGGCGCAGGACCTCTTCTGCGCGGACCGCAAGCTGATCCTTCGGGCGCTGAAATCTCTGATGCAGGGTGACGATGCCGTCATCGTGGTCCTGTCTGGCACGGAAGACCTCGCAAAGGTCATTCGTACGGATCCGCAGGTGCAGCGCAGGTTCACCGCGATGGTGCTGCCCGATCTCGTCGAGCAGGTCGATGGCGACAGCTTCCGCGATGTCACTACGCAATACTGCCAGCGGGTGGGGCTCGGGGCGCCGATCGAAGCGGATCTGATCGGACGCATCTTCCATGGGGCACGCTATCGGTTCGGACGGGCCCTCGAGCTGTTGCTGCAGGCCATGGAAATCGCCATCGGGCGCGGTGATGAGGAACTGGATATCGGGCATTTCGCGGCGGCCTACGCGATGAACGAGGCCTGCACAGCTGCCGAGAATGTTTTCTACGCCGACCACTACTGGCTCCTGAAACCCGATGAGGTCGAGGAGGAGCATCCTCGTCGGAAAAAGCGGTGAGGGCGGTCTCATGAGCGCGCTTTTCCCCATGCTGCCGTTTGCCGATGATGAGACCCCTCTGTCCTGGGCAGCGCGGCAGGCCGCCTTCCACACCCGCGGACGCGCTCTCGCATTCCTGAAGGATCTCGGCATTCCCCTCGTGGACCTCGCGCGGGGCGACGAGCGGGCGGTTCTGCGGCTGTGCGAGAGGGCGGGGCACGATCCCGCAGCGGTGCTGCGCAATACGATCAGCGCAGTTGGTGGGCGGCGCTACCAATTGCGGGGGCTGGAGTTCGCAGCCGAATTCACGAGCGGTCCTGTGACACGGATCTGTCCTGCCTGCCTGGAAGATGATCTCAGCGGGGCGCGTTTGCCCGGTGCCGCGCTGCGTCACCGGCTCATCTGGCGGTTGGCTCCGGTACGGACCTGTCCGGTCCACGGAGTCAGGCTCCGCGATCTGCGGTCGGGGAAATGGGACGACATCGCACATGAGCTGCAGGTCATGACTACCTTGATCGATGCCGAGCGGCAGGTGCCGGATGGCGTCCGCGTGGTCTCGCGGCTGCAAGCCTACGCGGTGGCGCGTCTGGAGGGCTACCCCGGGCCCGCATGGCTGGACGCTCAGGATATCGATCAGGCGGTGCGCGCGACCGAGATGCTGGGCGCCCTCGAGGCCTTTGGTCCGAAGCTGAAAGCCTCGGACATGAATGCGGATATGTGGGATGCGGCCGGGCGTGCGGGTTGGTCAATCGTCGCCGAGGGCGATGCGGCGATCCGCGAGTATCTCATGGCGCGCGTCACGGCATCCAGAGGGAAAAGAGCTGCGCCGCGCGCGGCCTTTGGCATGTTGCATGCCTGGCTGTCGGGAAGCCGGCTTTCTAAGGACCCTGGGCCCATCCGCGACATGCTCAGGGATGTGATCCTCGAGACCACCCCGCTCAGCAAGGGGCACATGCTTTTGGGCAAGCCGGTTACTGATCCTCACCTCTGTAGCGTGGCATCGATCGCAAAGGCCGAAGGTCTCGACGCCAGAACGCTGCGCAACGTCCTGCAGGTGGCGGGGCTGTTGAGCCCGGCAGAGGCGGAGCAGGGGAGCAACCGGCTCGTGGTCGACTACACCGCAGCGCGCGATCTGATCGACGTTGTAAAGCATGCTGTTCCGGTCATGCGCCTGCCGGACTTGCTCGGGGCCTCCCGCCCGCTGATCGCGCTTCTTATCGAGATCGGACAACTGCAACGTGTGCAGGATCACCGCGCCCTCGCAAGCAAGATCGGCAAGGCCGTAGATGGCCGGGGCGTGAAGCCGATCCTTCGGTTTCTGGAGACGAGCTTTCCGACCATCGACGAGGCGCCCGAGGGTTTCGTCCATCTCTCCAAATCAGCCGAGAAATCCCGGGCGCGGGTGAAGGTTATCCTGGAACTGATGTTCCTCGGGCATCTGAAGCAGGTCTTCCGGGTGACCGGAGCACACGGATTCGCGGCGGTGGTTGTCGACCCGGAGGAGATCAAGGCGCTGCTCGAATCCCCTCCGCTAGGCCTTTCCCAGGACTCATATTTCCTTATGGGATGACCCTCAGAACCTGACCATTCCCGGCAATTCAAACCATGCCGCCTTCGGGCGGCATTTTTTTACGAACTTTCGATGGCCATTTTCTCTGGGTGAAATGGACAGATTACGGCCTCAGGGTTTGTTTTGGTGAATTCGATCATTATTTTTCAATGACTTACACCCTGGGGAAAGTCGCTGATGGCCAATAATTCACGGGTGCGACAGAAGTCAGAGAAAGCAAATGAATGCGCAAACGAAAGCATAAGTCTGCGCAAGGGCTGTCAAGGGGGTAAATGAATGCACCTTTTGGCCCTCAGCCCTGGCCACCTTTTTTGAAATTATTGAGCTGGCGGAGCATTGCTTCCGCCAGCTCTTTGTTTCTCGGCTGGGCCGTATTCCATCCTCAAATCAAAGGGCATTTCGGAGCTTTTTGTCGGCGTTGAGGGTGACGGGCATTGATCGACGCAAGCGCGGGCTGAACCTGCGTGACTCGATCGGAAACTAGCCTTCGCCGAAGCGATTGAGGCGGCAGAGGTCCATCATTGAGCTTGAGCGGCGCACCACGTTTATCATCAAGGCGACAGAACGAGCGGCAAGGTGGGAATTAGGAGCAAACCCCATAGTCCATTCTGGTGATGTGCTCTTCAATTGCGTTGGCTCCAGCAGCTGTCCCCAAAAGGTCGATGGGCCTTCGTCGATCGAGACCGTATGCAGGTTCGAGAAGCCACGCCTCTGCCTGCTTCTGGTCTCCCAAAACGTCCGAAGCCTTGGAAAGGATGCCGGCAAAGCGCCAGATGCGGCTGCCAAGTTCCGTTGAAAGCGTCTTTCTTTGGCCTCCTGGTTTCCGCCGCATAAGCTTGCGATGACTGAGCCCCACGGCCTTTTAAAGTGCGTCACCTGTCGTTAGGGTCAGGATGCATTGATTTTCAACGCACTGCGTGATTCACGGCTCGGAAAGCGGAGCGGTGACATGAGTAACCTTTTCTGGCTGACCGACGCGCAGATGGTCAAGCTTTCCCCTTTCTTCCCGAAGTCGCACGGCAAGCCGCGGGTCGATGACAGGCGGGTGCTGAGTGGGATTATCTTCATCAATCGCAATGGCTTGCGCTGGCGAGACGCTCCGGAATCCTACGGACCGCACAAGACGCTGTACAGCCGGTGGAAGCGTTGGAGCGAGAAAGGGATTTTCGCCCAGATGATGGTCGGCCTGGCTGCCGAACACGGGGAGGAGAAGACCGTGATGATCGACGCGACCTACCTGAAGGCACACCGCACCGCGACCAGCATGGCCGCGAAAAAGGGGGGCGTGGTCGCCTGATCGGGCGAACCAAGGGCGGCATGAATACCAAACTGCATGCCATCTGCGACAGCCAAGGGCGACCGCTCAACCTGTTTGTCACCGCCGGTCAGGTCAGCGATTACATCAGTGCGCGGGCGCTTCTGAATAGCCTGCCAAGTGTCGATTGGCTCCTAGGAGATCGGGGCTATGACGCCGACTGGTTCCGAGAAGCGTTGAAATACAAAGGGATACGCGCCTGTATCCCTGGCCGAAAGCAGCGCGCGACGAAGGTGAAATATGACAAGCGCCGATCCAAGGCGACCAGTATTGTATTTTCGCGGAGGGACCACACGATGCCTGTCTTGAGTGACACCTGGTAGCAAACCCAAGCGAAATGCGGGCAGGGACACGATTGCAGAAGGGCAAAAATACAGGGGCGAAACCACATTCCCGGAGAACAGTGTACCTGCAGCAAAGGCCGAAGAATGCATGACATGACTCTCCTTAAGGGTGATTTCTTGGATCGAACTTCACGCCATGATTTCTGTGACTTGCTAAATGCGCACAACCGGTTGCCCTTTCGCCTTGCGGGCGGGGATTGGGTCTTGACCCCTATGCGCGCCGCCGCTAGCCCGCACTCACCCAGCGATACGTCAGGCAGAAACTTCAACCGCAAACAAGCGGAGACGGGACATGATTCTGCGGTGTACTGCTGTGTCGACTTGCGCCCTGCTGGCAGCGATGCCCGCAATGGCCGAAGTTGTCGAACTTGAACAAATCAACGTAAGCCAGCAAAGCAGCGAGACCTTTTTGGGGGAAAGCGTTTCACTCAATACCGGTGCTGTGGCCAAAACAGGTGATGCGATTGCGGAGACGCCGCGGTCGGTAACGGTCGTCACCGCTCAGGAGATTGCCGCGCGCGGTGCGCTGAATGTGGAGCAGGCGCTGCAGTATTCCGCAGGCATCGTCGGCGGTCAGTGGGGGCTGGACAACCGCTCGGACTGGTATCTTGCCCGGGGTTTCAAGGCCAGCACGCTGCATGACGGCCTGCCCGCCCGTTACGGGGCTTACAATGACACCAAGCCCGAACCCTTCCTGCTGAACAGCATCGAAGTGCTGAAAGGCCCGGCCTCCGGGCTTTACGGCAGCGGCTCCGTCGGCGGTGTGGTGAACACCACTTCGAAAACCGCGGCCCAGGACTCGGACAACCTAATTCAGTTGCAAGCGGGATCGCATAACCGCAAACAGGTTGCAGCGGATGTGAGCGGCGATCTGAACAGCAGCGGCACCTTGCGCTACCGCTTCGTTGGCGTTCTGCGGGACTCGGAAACCCAGGTCGACCATTCGCAGGATGACGTGCTGGCGCTGGCGCCTTCGGTCACCTGGCGGCCGAATGAGGATACCGAGCTGACAGTGCTGGCAAACTATCAGGAAAATGATGGAAGCCCGCTGATCCAGTTCGCCTCGATTTATGGCACGCTGCTGCCTGCGACTGGGTTCGGCAACGGCGATTTCCTTCCCAACAGCGTCTTTGTGGGTGAGCCGGGGTTTGACAAGTTCGACAGCGAGCAGCGCGCTATCACGGCAATGTTTAAACACCGCTTCAACCCGGTTTGGAGCATCAATGCCAATGCGCGCTATCTTGAAGGCGAGGCTGTGTACCAGCATGCCTGGTGGGCTTTCGACAACACCGGCACGGGCCGGTATAACCCGGACGGCACCATCAACCGCACCTTTTACCGGGCGGAAAACCGGCTGAAAACTTGGGCAATCGACGCCTATGCTACGTCGGAATACGCGCTTGGCGGCTTTGATATGAGGACCTTTGCCGGGGTCAGCTATACCCGCGGGCATTATGACAGCGATGCCGGCTATGGCGCCCAAGTCGGCCCGATTGACCCGTTCAACCCGTCCTATGCCGGTTTCAACCCGATCACAGTAACCGATACCCCCGGCACCTCAATCACCGAAGCCGGCGCCTATGTGCAGCATCGTGCCGCCTATGACGACCGGCTCTTCATTGATGTTGGCCTGCGTTATGGCGACATCGAAACCGGATCGAGCAATGGCAGCTTCGGGACAACAACCAATGCCGCCAAGGACAGCGAGTGGACTGGCAATGCAGCGGTCATGTATCGGTTCGACAATGGCTTTGCGCCCTATGTCAGCTATGCTGAAAGCTTCCGCCAGGATGCAATTGGGACCGACGTGAACGGCAATCCGTTCGACCCGATCCGGGGAGAGCAAATTGAAATTGGTGCCAAATACCAGCCGCTTGGCACCGATACGCTGCTGACGGCAGCGGTGTTCGACCTGACCAAATCGAACCTGACGGTGGCCGATCCGGGCAATCCGGGCTTCCAGGTCCAATCGGGCGAAGCGTCCGCTAAGGGGCTGGAACTGGAGGCGTTTCACCGGTTCGGCGCTATCACGGTCGATGCGGCGTATACCTATCTCGATACCGAAGATGCCGAAGGTGATTATATTGCTCAGGTGCCAAAGAACGCTGCATCGCTGTGGCTGAACTACGCGCCTGAAGAAGGCGCGCTGCAGGGTTGGGTGTTCGGGGCTGGTGTGCGCTACAACGGCGAGGCTTGGGACGGGCGCAACACCCAGCTGACGCCCTCATATGCCCTGTATGATGCAGCGGTGTCTTATGGCCAGGACAACTGGCTGGTTTCGCTGAATGTGCGCAACCTGAGCGATGAGCGCTATGTCAGCACTTGCCAGAGCGGGGCCTGCTACTTTGGCGACGGGCGTAATGTGGCGCTGACCCTCACCTCGAAGTTCTGAGCTGCGGCGCCGCGGCTGGTGGATAGGAAAAGGCCCGCGCAGTCAGCGCGGGCCTTCTTCTTTTCCGTCACGGAAACTGGCCTGGGCTATTTCGAAGTTCATCGGAGGTTGAAAGTGAGCTGGCTGAGGTTGAGCTTTTTGGCGCGGCGCGTTTCATGGCTGGCGCACCACCAGTTCGGCGCTGGAAAGCCCGGCCTGGGCCAGCTGGCGCAGGATGCGGGCCAGGGTTTTGGCCTCCAGCCGGGCGCCGGCGCGCAGCTGGACGCTGGGACTGCCTGCCCTGGCGGCCGCGAGGCGGGTCAGCGCCGCTTCTCCCTCTGCCCTGTCGAAATGCATCCGGCCCGCGGCATTGATGTAGAGCACCGGCTCGGCTTCCGGCTCGGTCTCCGACGCGGCGTCGCGCAGGGTGACATCGAACGGGTCGGGCTGCGCCAGGCGCGAGGTCATCAGGAAGAAGATCAAGAGCAGGAACACCACGTCGATCATTGGCGTCAGGCTGGGCTTGCGCCGGGGCTGGGGGGCTGGGGCGAGCACTCGGCCGCCAGCGCCAGAGCTTCCTTTCGCGTGAGCGGTTCGTTGGGCGGCGCCACCTCCGCCGCGGGTGCGGCGTCAGCCTGGCTGCCCTGTCCGGTGGGTTCTGCAGCGGCGGCACCATCAGCGGCAGGCGCCTGAGATGCGGTTTCCGGGCTGGGCGCAGGGGCCTCCGGTTGCGCTCCTGCCGGCGCCGCAGCAACGATCCCGGGCGTGGCGGGCGCCTCGGTTGCGATGGCAGGTGTCGGCGCCTCCTGCGCGGCAGCAAGGGAAGCGGTCAGCAAAAGGGCAGCAAGCACCGCCGCTACGCGGGTGATCATGACTGGCTCCAATAAGCGGCGATATAGCTTTGCCCGGGGGCGGGCTTGTCCTGCCTGAGGGCCTCGCGCAGGTGCTGCACGTCGGACTTCTCGCAGGCGAACCACAGGAAATGGCTGGGGAATTCCTTGCGCGCGGCCAACGCGCGGCCGGCCAGACTGTGTCCGTCGCGGCGGCGCAGCCAGGTCAGGGCGATGCCTTCCGGGACGGTGACCGGATAACCGCAACCTTCACCCTCTTCGCTGAGCAATACAGCCTCGCCCTGGCTGTCCTGCGGCAGGTTCTCCAGGATGCGGGCCGCGGCGGGCAAGGCGGTTTCGTCGGCGTAAAGCAGGATCTTGGAGGTTTCGGGAACACCGCCGCCGCCGGGCCCTGCAATGGCCAACCGGTCCCCGGACTTGGCTTGGCGCGCCCATTCGGCGGCGCGGCCACCGTCATGCAGGAATATGTCGAACTCCATCAGCCCGGCCTCATGGCAAATCCAGCGGGTGGTATAGACCGGGCGGCGCAGCGCCTTCTCCCCCTTCGGCCAGACGGTGGCGCCGTTCTCCGCAACCCTAGGCCATTCCGGTGCGGCGCAGCTTGCGGGCGGCAGCAGCAGGCGGAAATGGATGGCATCGTCCTGAAAGCTGACCAGGTCCGGCGTTTCTACCCGGACCCGCAGGAAGGTGCTGCCAACCGGGGTGACCGATTGGACCGCGGTGAAATGCACATTGGGCGGCAGCGCGCCAACGACGGAGGGGTCCGACCAGCGCAGGGCTTCAGAGGCGCCGGGCCGGAATGCGTCCAGATGCCCGGCAACGCCTTCCTTCAGCATATGCAGCCTATCCGGCATGGCCGCGGAAATGCGGATCGCGGTCCCGCCGCCCTCAGCGGCAAAGCTGTAGTGGCCGAAGGCGGGAACTTCGACGATGACGCTGACCGCGCTGTCCTGGATCACAGGCAGCTCATGCTCCTGTGCCATGCCGATGATGGCCGGACGGACGGCAGCAAAGGGCAGCACCGGCAGCGAGGCATCGGCATGCAGCGGGAAGGCGGGGCTGACGGTCATGGCGGCCTCGTTCATTCGGGGATGACATGCGGGGTGCCGTGGACCGGATCGGCAATGATCCGGCAGGGCAGCGCAAAGACGGATTGCATGACCGGCGCGGTGACCACCTCGGCGGGCGTACCCTGGCAGAATACCCGCCCGTCCTTGAGCGCGATCATATGGCTGGCAAAGCGGGCGGCCAGGTTGATGTCATGCAGCACCATCGCGACGGTGCGGCCGGTCTCGCGGTTCAATTGCTGCACCAGCTTCAGGAGTTCGATCTGATGCGGCAGGTCGAGATAGGTTGTCGGCTCGTCCAGCAGCAGGATGCCGGTGTCCTGAGCCAGCGCCATGGCGATCCAGGCCCGCTGGCGCTGGCCGCCCGACAGGGCCTCCAGCGGCCGGTCTGCATGGCCCGCCATATTGGTCAGCTCCAAGGCGCGGGCCACGGCATCTGCATCCTGCCTGGACCATTGCCGCAGCGCCGATTGATGCGGTGTCCGCCCGCGGGCTGCCAGGTCACGCACGGTCAGCCCCTCGGGCGCGGTGGGGGTTTGCGGCAGGATCGCCAGGCGCTGCGCAACCGAGCGGCTGCCCTGCCGGTGGATCGCCTTGCCGTCCAGAACGGCCTGCCCGCCGCCGACGGGCTGCAGCCGCGCCAGCGACTTCAGCAGGGTGGATTTGCCGCAGGCATTCGGCCCGACTATCGCCGTCAGCCCGCCATCCGGGATTTCTGCCGACAGGCAGTCGAGCACAGGGGTGCGGGCGAAGGACACCGAAAGGTTTTCGGCCCGCAGGCGGGAGGTTGCAGTCATCAAAGGGATCCTTTCCTGAAGTGCGCCAGCAGCAGCCAGATCAGAACCGGCGCGCCGGTCAGCGCGGTGAAGACACCGGCGGGCAGCTGGATCATTGGCACAGCGCGGGCGGCGGTATCTGCAAGCAGGGTCATCAGCGCGCCTGCCGCTGCAGCGCCAAGCAATACAGGCTTGCCATTGGGGATCAGGCGGCGGGCGATCGGACCGGCGGCAAAGGCAACAAAGGGCAACGGGCCTGCGGTGGTGACGGCAAGCGCAGCCAGCAGGATCCCTGCCGCCGTGACGGCCAGCCGGAGCGGGGAAAGCGGCAGCCCGAGCCCGGTTGCGATATCATCCGCCATCCCAAGCCGGGCAAGCGGGAAATGCAGCCACAGGACAGCAGGCGCCAGCAGCGCCAGGCCGCCCCAGACGAGCCCGGCGTCGTGCCAGTCGCGGGCGTTGAGCGTGCCGATCAGCCATTTCGCCATATCGGAGGCCGTCTGCGCGTCCATGCGGCTGATAAGCAGGTCCGCGGCGGCAGTGAGCATCAGGCTTGCGCCAATGCCGGTCAAGATCAGCCGGTAGGGCGGCAGCCCGTGCTTCCAGGCCAGCAAGGTCACGGCGGCGGCACTCAGCAGGGCTCCGGCAATGGCGCCGGGCAGCACCATGCCGCCGGTAAGCATCATTGCCGCCAGGGCGCCGCAGCTGGCGCCGGCATTGAAGCCGATCACATCCGGCGAGGCGAGTGGGTTGCGCATCATGGTCTGGAACATCGCGCCGGACAGGCCGAAAGCCGCCCCGGCGCCAAGCGCAGTCAGGATGCGGGGCAGCCGGTGGTCCAGCAGGATTATCTGCTGGATTGCGTTCCCCTGGCCGCGCAGCGCGCCGAGGGTCTGCGCCGGGCTAAGCGGGTAGCTGCCCATGTGCAGAGCCAAGCCTGCCGCGGTCAAAATCACCGCAAGCAGAGCAGCGCCGGCAAATGCGGCCCGCCGGGAAATCTGCAGCGACAGGAAGGAAAGGCGCAGGGTCCAGATCATAGCTCGCGCACCCCGTTGCGGCGCACCAGCCAGATCAGCACCGGCCCGCCGATCAGCGCGGTCATCACTCCCGCCTGCATATTGCCGCCGAGCAGGGGCAGGCGGCCCAGCAGATCGGCTGCGGTCAGCAAAAGCGCCCCGAACACCGCGGAAAACGCGATCGTCCAGCCAATGCCGGGACCCGCCGTCCAGCGGGCCAGATGCGGCACGATCAGCCCGGCAAAGGCGATGGGCCCGGCCATCGCTACGGTTGCGCCGCAGAGCAGGACAATGGCAACCCCGGCGGTCAGACGCGTCAACCCTGTGCGCACGCCCAGACCCTTCGCGGTGTCTTCGCCCAGCAGCAGCGCATTGAGGCCAAACCCGGCCGCAGCGGCGAGGAGCGTTCCAAGGGCAAGAAACGGCAGCAGCGCATAGAGCGTGCCCGGCAAGACACCGTCAAACCCGCCCAGCACCCAGAAGCGGTAGACATCCAGCGTCTGCTGGCTGACCAGAAGCAGCGCCCGGGTCAGCGCCAGGAACAGGGCGCTGACGGCAGCGCCCGCCAGGATCAGCCGCAGCGGATTGGCCTGGCTGCCGCCGCCAAGCAGGAACACCAGAACCGATGCGGCGAGTCCGCCGCCAAGGGCAACCCAGACGAAGCCTGCGGGATCGGTGACGCCGAACAGCAGAATCGAGATCACGACCCCCAGCGCCGCGCCACCATTGATCCCCAGCAGGCCCGGATCGGCCAGCGGGTTGCGCGTCATGGCCTGGATCAGCGCGCCGGCCATGCCGAGCGCGGCCCCTGCAAGCACCGCGCCCAGCAGCCGGGGCAGGCGCATGGTGCGGACCACGATGTGCTCTGCGCTGCCCGCATCGTAAGCGGTCAAGGCCGCCCAGACATCGCTCCAGCCCGTTGCCCGTACTCCCAGGCGTAAGGCGGCGGCTGACAGAAGCGTCAGCCCGAGCACAGAACCGGCAAGCCACAGCAGGCGCAAATCTGCGGCGGCATGTTCCGAGGGAACAGAAAAGGTTGAATCGGCCATGTCAGGACCCTTCCGGCAATAACCCGGCTTCGGCCATGCCCGGAACCGGTGTTGCTGGGTCGCCATCCATTGCCGCCTCCAGCAACGGGACCAACTTGTCCAGCGCATAGTCCAGGCTCAGCGGGCTGGAATGCGACAGCGCCGCCGCCAGCATCGGACCGGCATAGATTTCGCGGCCCTCGCTGTAGGCGCGCATGGTGTGGCGCAGCGGCATACGGGCGAGTTTTCGGGCATTGCGGCCGGTATCCAGCCAGATCAGCGCGTCCACATCCATGGGCGAAAGGTCCTCGCCGGAGAATTCAGTGTAGAACCTGTTGAGCGCGCGCAGCCCGCCGGGGGCGTCCTGGGCCGAAAAGCCCAAAGACTCCAAAAACTGGCCGCGGATATCCGCCCGGGTATAGGCCTTGGTGTGGCCGGCCCAGGCCATCAAAGCACTTGCCCCCTGCCATTCAGGGTGTGCGGCGCGCAAACCGGCGAACCGCCCTTCGATCCGGGCGATGATAGCCTCCGCCTCGCCGGATTTGCCAGTTGCCGCACCCAGCCTGCGCAGCATGTCCTGCCAGGGAGAGCCGTAATCACCATATTCCGCGCGTGGCGGTATTGTCGGGGCAATCCGCGATAGAAGCGCATATTCCCGCTCGGTGATACCGGACCATTGCGCGGCAATCAGGTCGGGTTCCAATGCGGCAATCTGCTCGATATCGATTTCGCCCTGCAACACAATGGGGCGGGCATCGCCCAATGCCTCATGCCCCCAGTGCCAAACGCCGTAGGGGTCAGTGCCGTACCATTTGCGCAGCGCATAGGGTGTCTCTCCCAGGGCCAGCAGGAAGTCATGCCCGATGAAGCTGAGCGAAATGATGCGTTCAGGTTTGGCTGGCACAGTTGTCGTGCCATAGCGGTGTTCGATGACAGCGGGGAAAGGGGCCGCGGAGGCAGCCGCGGGCGCAAAGATAAGGAAAGGTGCGGCCAGCAACAGGACCGCACTGAGCCGGTTCCGCTTTCCCGGACTGCAGCAGCCAAGCAGACCGGCACCTGCGTTAAGGAAAAAACGACCCAGTTTCATAACTCGCTCCAGCCATTGGCACGGTATGCAACCGTACCGGGATGTTAATTTGGGATTGGCTGGACTGCTTTCCGCTCAAATGTGGCGGCCGTCTTGCTGTAATGCGCCCGTTAAAGGCAGCTCAGACGTCTAATTAACCTTAGTTCTTTTGTCAAGTTAACCGCCTTGCCGCAGCTGCGGCGGTTCTGGCATGTTTGCGGAGGAGCCGGCTGATGTCCCGCAGAGGCTGCAGATACAGGATGCGCAGGCTGGCCGCCGAACTGCGTTCAGAGGCATCCAGCCCGACTTGCAGTTCCTCTTCTCCATGCGACAGGTGCAGCGAACTGAACATCCAGTCCGACACCGCCAGCGATGATCCGGAGAACAGCACCTTGCGGTTAAAAACAAGTGCCAGTACCGCTCGCAGCGGGCTTTTGCGGATGAGGACAAGCCAGGCCGGCGCGAGCAGGGTAGACAGGGCCAGGTAGCCGAAGAACACCCGCTTCTTCGGGTTGGCAAAATCCGCAAACACGGCGGTGATCTGCTCCAGGGTATCCACTGCGAAGCCTCAATCGGGCACCGCCTGCCAGCGTTGCCCGGTTTGGTATCAGCCGGTCTCGGCACCGCCGCCGCCGCTCAGGCTGTCGACCAGCCCGGCAGTTGCGTCATTAGCGCGCACCTCGATACCAAAGCTCTCCAGCAGCAGCTCCTGCACCCGCAGCAGGTAGCTGTTTCAGGACATCTTGCGGTTCCGTTCAAAGTTGCCGTCCGCATCCAGGCCACTGACAAAGGTGCCGTCCAGGGTCACCGGGCCGTGACCGATCAGCCGGTTCAGATGCACTGCGGTTTTGCGAAGGTTGTTCTTGCCGGGTTGCAGCGCCATGGCAAAACTTTTCAACTCGCCCCAGTGCTTGACGTAGGCACGGTAGGCTTCGTCGCGGGCCACGTCATCGGCAGCGCCGGTGATTTTGGAGATGTCCTTGTAAACCGGCCCCGCATATTTGAATGCGTCCTCGGCCAGAACCAGTTCCCAATTGCCGGTAATCACTTTTGCGTAGGGGCGGGGCATGTATTCGAGGAAGATCGACACCGGCTGGGTCTGCACCTCGACCGCCCAACCGGTCAGCAGGCTGATGTCGGGTGTCGGGAATCCGGTTCCGCCGCCCATACCCTCATAGAAACCCGCCAGGAAGTCCGCGGCTGCAGTAGCGGTGGTGAAGCTAGAGATGCTCTTCTCATAGGCCGCGAACAAGGCGCCGGTCTGCGCATCGGTGACGTAGTAATTGGCGGAGGTGGTATAGGCATCGGCGGCCACAAAGGACACGCCTGATCTGTTGCTGCCCGTCCAAAGCCGCCCGCTGCCGTCCCCCCGGGTCAGGGCGGTATAACTGACAACGCCATTGCTGCCGGCCCTGGTCTGCGGCTCGTTGAATTCGGTGACCGGGATCAGGTCGCATTGCTTGAAGGTATGGATGGTCTGGCCGTCAAAAACGGTTCCAACGATACACATGGATGTGTCTTTCGCTGAACTTCCTGGAGGGTTCAGATGATGTTCACAGATCCATTGGGCACGTACATGTAGCAGAAAAAGCCATAGGTCACGGCGTATGCATTGAAGTCCTTGCCGGTGCCGTTGGTCTTGATCGGCCCCTGGTTGACCCGCCAATTGGCGCTTGCCGGATCAGTGATCGGGTTGCCGGCAAAGTCGAAATTCGTCACCTGGTCGCCGCCATCCTTTTGAGACCAGGACATCGGCGACAGGCTGTCGCACCGGGCCCAGTGGTAGTCCCCTGGCCAATTGGCCTCTGGATCGCCGCCGATGGCATTTTCCGGCGGCGAAAACATCAGGGCAACGTAGTGCCCGCCCGAGCCTGCGGTGGACGTATGTTGTGCGATCTCGGCCAGCGTGGTGCCGACATAGACCAGCCCGTCGCTGACGGCATTGTCGCGCACATGCTCGGCGGTGAAATTTTGCGAAAGCGCCGGTGCACCGCTGGCGCGGCCGGGCTGGGGGAAGGAGTTCGAAGGGATATTGCAGCCATAGGCATAGCAGTTGTTGTTGGGCTGGTACTTTGCCGACATGAAGGACCCTTGGCAATCGCCCGCCGGGTCATAGCCGGTGTTGGTATTACGGACGCTGGCGGCATATTTCGGCACGTTGCCCCAGGCGGTCTCGACGTAATTCGGGGCAATCAGCGCTCCGTCAGGCGCCTCTTCCCTGATGGAGTGGCGCAGATCACCTTCGGCCACGCGGCCGCTGAATTTGAATGCAGGCGTCATGATATTCTCCCGTGTTTTTAAATCAGTTTTACGAATAGAGCGTGGCGGACAGCGTCTGGCCTGAATAGTTGTAGACGCTGAGCGCGAGGTCGCCGCTGCCATAGGAGCCGGAGAACATCAGCACGGAAGAGGCACCGCCGCTGACACCGGTGTCAGTGGCCCAGATGGGTTCGTTGTCGGCACTGCGCAGTACCAGATTGCCGTCATTCTGCATGAACAGGCTGCCGGGATGGCCTGCGGCCTGGCTTCCGAAGGGGGCCCACAGGAATCTCCCGTCGCTGGCGCTCAGGACCGGGCCGGAGGCCGGGTCGTTGCTGAGGGTCGCGCTGCCATCCAGCGCCATGATCGACTGGCCTGCCAGCAGCCGGCTGTTGCTGCGGCTGTCCAGACGGCTGACATTCTGGACCTCCCCGAACAGGTTAAGCTGGATAAGGTCCTTGACCTGATCAGCCGTCCAGCTGTTGCCGGCCGCGGCGGCTTGCAGGATCATTGTCTTGGTAAAGGCTGCCATCGGCGTCATGTCCGAGGCGCTGAGCGCCCCCACATCGGGCAGCCACGCCCCCGAGGCATAGGCCGAGTCATTCACGGTTCCGGCAATCACCTGTGTGCTGTCGGCAATCACGATACCGGCATCATTGGCGGCTTTCAGAGCGGCATAAACCGCGCCTTCTGAGACGTTGTCCGGATTGCCGGAGGGGAAGTTGCCTTCGCCATAGGATTCCAGCACCAGGCCCTTCAGGCCCGTGCCCACTGCTGCAGTGATCAGGTTGGCGATGATGGCGGTGCCGCTGGTTGTGCTGTAGGCGGCTGGAAAGGCGTTGAACTGCATCACCGGGAAATCATCGATGGCATCAGAAATGGCACGCAGCTGGGCCTGCGCAGCGGCCAAGGCGGTGGCGTTGTCCAGGCTGACACTGGTGCTGACCGGATCCGGCAGCATCCGGTCCGGATATTGCGTCAGCCGGATGCCGTATTGCGCCAGCGGCGGGTAATTGGGTGAATTGAACGCCACGAACTCGCTGGCATTCACTTTCAGCACCCGGTCGCCGCGGTAAAGGCAGCTGTCGAAATAGTCCCCGACTTCGGAAATGCCGAGCCGCGCGCAGGCCACCGCACCGCAGTAATTCCGAAACGCATCTGTGTTGAAGTTGAGCGTCAGGTCCGAAGTGCCCCCTGGCATGGTCTCGGCAAACATCGGCACTTGCGAACCGGTGATGATCACCGGTTTGGACAGCAGGGCGGTTCCGACCCCCTGGGCGTCGAAGACATTCAGCAGAAACGGCAGGGCGGAGCCGGTGAAACCCATCGAGTCGGTGCCGTGCAGAATGACGAACCCATCGTAATCCGCGCAATGGTCGAGAATATAGCCTGCCATCAGGCACCAGTCGCTTGTCTGTAAGTTGGTGCTGTCCAAAGTTCCTGTCGTGCTTTCCGGAAAAACCAGATCAGTCTCGTAAACCAAAGTGGTGTCCGGGAACTGCTCAGCCAGGACCGGGTCGCGAATGCTTTGTGACGCTGCAGCGAAATCGGCAGCCGACATCGGCGCGAGCGGGTCGCCGACGCAGCTGATAGTGCCGCCGGTGTTAATGATGCAAATCTTAACGACCTCAATCTCCCCAAAAATACAAGCATTAGATGATTATGTTGCCATGCTTGCACTCAATAGGGGCGGCTTGGGCCGGGCCTCACAATCGGATTGAGGTTCGTTTTTTTAATCAACGTGGTTTGAAGGTGTTGGTGTGCGCAATAGTCAAGCTTGCCGGTTGCCCAAACTCCTCCTTCGACAATCACGTTGAGTATCTAGCTGAAAGAGCCCGCGCTCCTCGTGGAACGCGGGCACAACAATCGCGGCTGGACAGCGGGACCGCTGTTTTCCGGTCTACTTGAGCTTGGGGCTGTCTGCCAGTTTCAGCCAGACTACCCCGGCGATAATGACCGCCAGCCAGAACGATTGCGCGAGGGTCAGGGGCTGGTCCAGCAGCACGGCACCCAGAACCGCCGCGCCGATCGAGCCGATCCCGGCCCAGACGGCGTAGCCGATACCCACATCGATGGATTTAAGTGCAACGCTGAGGAAATAGAGGGTCAGCAAGAAGAACACGATAGCCGAGGCGGACCAGGTCAGGACGGTGAAGGCCTGGCTGCCGCCTACGCTCAAGGCGTAGCCGACCTCGAAGGCCCCCGCCAGCAGCAGAGCGCCCCAGGCGCCCTTGTTACCTGTCTCCGCCGCTGGAAACGCAGAAGTACGTGTGTCAGTCATGATGTATTCCTTTGTGTCTGTTCAGGGAATTGGAAGGCGGATTGGTTCACGCGGCGCCGCTCATCCGCAGGCCGACAACACCGCCGATGACGATCAGGATGCCGATGCCTTTGGAGAGGCTCAGGCGCTGGTTGAAGAAAACCGCGCCAAGCGCCACGATCCCGACCCCGGCAAGCGCAGTCCACATGGAGTAGCCGACGCCGACGTCAAAGGTCAGCAGGGCGAGGCTGAGGAAAATCGTTGCAATCACACCGCTGACAAGCGTGATCGCGGTCCATTTGCCGTTTTTGAAGCCTTCCGATTTTCCGGCGGCGATGGCCACGATGATCTCAAAAACAACTGCGATCAAAAGATAAATCCACTGCATTTCTGTTCCTTTCAAGTTGAGCCCGTTCGTGCGGGACGCGGGTGTTTGGGTGGCCCTACTGCAGGTGTGGAGGGCCGCTTATTTACTTGCACATGCAACATAATGAAGGACGCCCGTGCCTGTCAATAAACTTATTTGTGCATGCACATATTTTGCTGGAAAGTCTTTTTAGGTAGAGCGCCGGCTGAGGCAGCCCTCCGCCGAAGTATCTTCAGGCTTCTGTCAGGACGCAAAGAGCGCGGGCGGACGCGCGGGCTTCCTCTTGTTCAAAGGTCTTCTTCAGCACGCGTTCCAGGCAGTCTTGGAACACCGGGGCGACCTCCTCGATGTATTTCTTGCCGTGCTCATTCAGGACGCAGTACTTGCCCCGTTTGTCGCTGGGGCAGCTGTCGCGGAAAACAAACCCCCTTTTCTCCAGCCGCTCGACCACACGCGTGGTCGAGCTCTGGGTCAGCATAAGGGTTTCCGCCAGTTCCTGCATGCGAAGCTCCAGGTCGGGCTGTTCTGACAGATGTTTGAGGGTCCGGAACTCGCTGAGACCAAGGTCGCTGGATCTGCGCAGCTCTTCCGTGAGCTGGTTTTCGATCCCGTAGAACAAGGCCGTTACCTGATCCCAAACATCTAGTTTCATTGCATGGCTCCTTTGTCCTGCATGTGGTGCGCGATACACGTTTGCTTTTGCAAGCAAAGATATGGTCTCTGCGCGCCACTTGCCAGACTTGGAAGTCACATTGACGTTACATTCTTGGAAAAAAGCGCCCCATACCCTTCAATGGAGGGCTGAACACCGGCTGCTTGCAGAGCGCCCCAAAACAGAACCTGGTTTGCGGTCAGCATTTTGATGCCCAGCTGGCTTTCGACGGCATCAATGACGCCGATAGCCCGCTGCCCATTGCCTCCCACAAAAACAGCGTCAGCGCCGGCAGGGGCCACCGTTGTCTTGATCCAGTCATAAAGCGCGGGAGGGGACACATACTTCTGACCGCTTTTCAGGCCGCAGGGCGCGTGGTGAACCACGTCAAAGCCCGCAGCCTCGAAGTAGCGCGCGCCGAGAGTATCAAGGTGTTCGTCAAACCAGGCCGGGTTAACGATAGCCAGCCGCTTGACACCAAGACTGCGCAGGGCAGATTCGGCGGCAAGACAAGTGGTGACCACCGGGATTCCTCTGAGACGGGGGCGCAGACGCTCCACCAAAGCACGCTCACCCTCCGGGCCGTGCTTGTAAGCGGAACTCGTGAACGCCAGCCCCAGGGCCGTGAGCGGCGAGTCACAAAGAGAGGCGGCGATGTCATCGATGTAGGGGGGCTTGGTGAAGCTCTCTACCGGGTCATGTGGAATCTTTGGGTCCATTTCACCACCAGCGCGCATCGCGCTGAAGCCGATACGTGCGCCGTGGACAGAGACCTGCGTGCCGCCAAGTGCGGCACATTCGGCCTCGGGGCCAACGTCAGCATGCGGAACCACCAGCCCGAGACGCGCGGTGGCCGACCATCCGTCGGGGCGGAAAATCTTGTCTTGAATCGTCATTTTTCAACTCTCCTGAACTGAGGGGATTGGTTTTCAAAAGGGGTGAGGGCACCGGACACCGCCAGATGATGGGTCGGCAGGGGGAAATGCTCGGGGAAGCCGGACAGCAGCCGGTAGGACGAGCCATAGCCGTAGCCGTACTGGGCCGCCTCGCTGGCGCTGACAGCATAGAGGACTTCGGACACGCCTGCGAACAACGCCGCCATGTAGCACAGCGCGCAAGGTTCGCCGGAAGCCAGCAGCACGGTGCCCGCAAGGTTGGTGCGGCCGTGCCGGGCGCAGGCATTGCGGATAGCGCAGACCTCCGCGTGGGCGGTGGGGTCATGATCTTCCAGAACCGTGTTGACACCAGAACCCAGTACCCGGCCATCCGGGGTAACCACCTGGGCCGAAAAAGGTACGCCGCCTTCTGCCACTCGGGCTTCCGACAATGCGACAACATCTTGCATCAGCCGTTCGGCGCGCTCGGGTGCGAGAATGCTCCGGCTCATACCTGTTCCTCCGCAGCAAGGGATTGGAGGGCGCTGCGCAGGCCCTCGGCCGTGGGCATCCCTTCGATGCGGGCAGTACCGATCACGATGGTGGGCACCGCCTTGATCTGTTGCGCTTCGGCTTCGCGCAGGGCTTCGGCGTGGCGGGTGCGATAACGCCCGTCCTGCAGCGCCTGACGCAGCACGTCGCCATCCAGCCCCACCGCTTCGGCCAGCGCGACCAGAACCTCGATATCGCCGATGTCGCGATCCTGCACAAAAAAGGCGTTAAAAACCGCAAGCGTGTATTCATGGCCGCGGTCATGGTCGCTGGCGAAGGCGAAACCTTCAAAAGCGAGGGCGCTGCGCGGCTGCGGTGAAATCGTGGGCAGAGTAATTTCCTGACCCAGCCGCCGCGCAAGCGGGTAAACCGAGCGCTGCCAAATCTCAGGCAGATAGGGATCTTCCGGGCGCAGGGTTGGGACCGGATCGCGACGCAGTTCAAACGGATGCCAGATGATCTCTGCGGCTTCTGCTGCGGCGGCCTCGCGAATCAGCGGCTCCGCCAGCAGGCAGTAGGGACAGACAAAATCTGAATAGACATGGATTTGTTTCACGGGTTCGGAGTCCTAAGTGAGAAAGGGCTGAGGGCGGCGCTAAAGCGCCGCTATCTCGCGTTCACGGGGCACGCGCAGGCTGTCAGGCACCATCAAGGGGTGGTGCCTGCCAACATGCTGTACCAGCTGTTCTGCCGTTGGCGCTTCGAACCGCACCGGGCTGTCAAGATACTGCATCTCCTGGCCGTCCATATGACCTTGGACAAAGGCATCGCCGGTCCCGTCAAACTCCAGCGGCGGAATGCGGTAGATCCGGCACAGAAGCTGGTTGAACACCGGCGCCGCCTTGACCCACCTCCCCTGAAGCCAGACCTGGTTGAACCAGTGCAGAAACACATCGCCGCCCACCAGCTTGGTCAGGTTCGGAGAGGAGATGTGATTGCGCACGCGGGCTGCTGCTATCCGGCAGGGGATGCCTTGCGAGCGGCACAGCGCTGCAAACAGGATCGCTTTGTGCAGACAGAACCCGCGCCGCGCCTTGAGGATCGAACTGGCCTTCAAATCATTATCCGAAAGTCCGGTGCCAAAGACCTCGTAGGAGATCCCGTCCCGCACGGCGTAGTAAAAGGCGACCGCTTTGGCAGTGTCATCCTCTGCACCATCCGCCAGCGCCCGTTCCGAAGCTGCGCGCACATCGGGGTGCTGGATGTCGAGCACTTCCGTGGCGGTCAGGGCAGCGCGCTGCTCCGGGGCCAGGCCATTCATGATCCGACTCCCATCATTGCAGCGATGCGGCCGCGCTGGATGTCGTTGGTGCCGGAATAGATTGGCGCCGCCAGAGCATCCGCGACCCCCGCACCAAGGCCAGTCTCTTCCAGGTAGCCAACCCCGCCGTGCAGGTGGACCGCATCGATGGCATTGGCCAGCAGCGCCTCGCTGACGTAGATCTTGGCGATCGCCACATCGCTGGTCACGTCCTTGTTCCGGGCCTGCCGGGCCGCCGCAGTCAGGATGCACTGCCGCGAAATCTCATAGCGCATCTTCATATTGGCGATACGGTGCGAAACCGCCTGAAAGTCGCTGATCGGGCGGCCGAACTGGCGGCGTTTGCGCACATGGCGCACGCAGCGCGCCAGCGTGTGCTTCATCTGTCCGACATTGGCCATGAAGGAGTAGAGGATCTCCTGCTTCATCACATGGTTCAGCACCATGAAGCCCGCGCCTTGGCGCCCGATCAGCCGGCTGGCAGGCACCCGGCAGTCCCGCAGCCGCAACGGCCCGTTCATGGAGGTTTTCAAGCCCACCAGCGGCTTGGCCGCGGCGACAGTCAGCCCGGGAGTGTCCCGGTCCACCAGGAATGCGGAAACCGCGCCGGCACCAGTGCCGGCGGTCCTGGCATAGATCACGAAGACGTCCGCGATTGGTCCGTTGGTGACAAAAGCCTTGTCACCGTCAAGCACGTAGTCCGGTCCGTCGCGGCGGGCTGCGGTGGTCATGGCGAGCGCGTCAGACCCGGCTTCTGCCTCGCTGATCGCATGGGCGCCGATCCGTCGCCCGGCGGCCAGCTCCGGCAGCACTTCGTCGCGCAGCTCTTCGCTGGCGAACCTGTCGAGCGCTGTCAGGGTACTGGCGAGATGCGTTGCAACCGCGAAAGTGAAGCCGCCATCGCGGCATTCTTCGCCCAAACGCTCCATCGCATGAATGATGCCGATGTTACGCTCCGCAAAGGGTTTGCCGCGGTCGCAGGCGAGGCGGAACAGGCCGGTGTCGCTGATGGCCTTCCACCGCGGGCAATCCGGTGCGGGCGGTTCCGCACTGCTGTTCCAGGTCTGGCCAGCCTGGGCGATGGTGGCTGCAAGGGGGCTGTCCCCCTTGTCAAATGCAATATCCAACATGATGTGCCTGCCCGCTTCAGTACTGCGAATACCCGGCCGCATCGAGCTGGTGGTGCTCGGTGCCGTCGAGAGGCGGATTGAACACGCTGACCAGATGCAGGTCTTCTTCCGGATCGGCGATCAAATGATGGGCGTCATGCTGGTCCAGCACATACAGAGAGCCGGGCAGGACTTCGAGGACGGTCTGGCCATCGGCGCTGACCACCTTGCCCTGGCCCTTGATGCAATAGCAGGCCTCCAGGTGGCGGCGGTACTGCAGCTTTGACTCGGTGCCGCGGTTGACCACGGTGTGGCAGACCGTAAAGCCCATATTGTCGGCTTTGGTCAGAAGCCGCACGCTGGTGCCATTGCCCCAGTTGACGGCTTCGATGTTGGAAGTATCACGGAGAAACATTGCAGTAGTCCTTGTGGAAATTTCTGTTGTCGGAAATTCAGGCGCTGCCTCAGGCGGCAACGCTGGTGTGGCGTTCGATGAAGCCTTCGATCATTGCCACCGTGGCCAGATCCTCCGGCGCGATCTCAATCTCGTTGATGGGGACGCCGTAGGCTTCACCGGTCCAGGCAACGAGGCGGACCAGCGAAAGGCTGTCGACCACGCCGTTGCGCAGCAGGTCATAATCATCCTCAAGTTCCGAGACCGCGATGTCATCGGCCAGCAATTCCTCGCAGATGAAGGACTTGATCGTCTGTTTCATGGTCATGCGCTTTTCTCCGGTTTGGGGGCATAGAGGCGCTGCACAGCGCCGCGGTTGATTTTGCCGGTTGAGGTCTTGGGCAGCGGCTCCTGCGTCAGCACGTAGCGGTTTGGCAGTGCGCTCCTGGGGAGGTGCAGGGCGCAATGGGCCCGCATCTCCAAGTTGGATACGGGGGTGCCAGGGCAGGTTTCCACCACGGCAAGCAGTTGCTGCTGGCCGCTGACAATGTCGCGGTAGGGCAGGGTGGCCACGTTGCGCACCGCCTCATGCAAGCGGATGACGTCTTCGACATCGAGAAGATTGGTGCGTACGCCGCGCAGCTTCACCACGTAATCGGCGCGGCCAATCAGAAGCAGGGATCCGTCCGGCTGCTGCTGCACCCGGTCACCGGTGCGGAAATAAGTGACCAGGCGTTCGTTCTCCAGCCGGGGCAGGAAGGCGTTGAGCGTTTGTTCGGGGTCAGAATAGCCGCTGGCCGCAAACGGGGTCGCGGTGAACAGCTCTCCGGTTGCAGGCTCGTCAGGGTCTTCGGTGATGTAAAAGCCCGTGTCCGCGATCGGCCAGCCGATCCCCAGCTTTTCCGCCGCAGCGAAGTCTTCGCCGCCCAACGACAGGATGAAACTGTCGTTGGTTTCGGTGCTGCCGTAGATATTGTGGAAGACCGCGGATGGGAACTGTCCGGCCATCCGCTGGCGCAGGGTGCGGGGCGCCGCTTCGCCTGTCACGATGACATGGCGCGGCGAAAACCCTGCCTCTTCCCGCTCCGTAGCGCAGAGACGCTCATGAAACAGGGGGACAGCCTGGACAATCTCCGGTTTGGCCTCAGTGCAGAGATCCATAAGGTATCCGGGTTCCGTTGACCGCTCAGGATCGGCAAGGATAACTTCAGCTCCCGCGTCAAGTCCGGCCCAGAGCTCCAGCAGGCTCAGGTCGAAATTGAACGGCGCGATGCTGAGGATCCTGGTGCCAGTCTTTATTGAAAAATAGCTCTGCGCCCAGTCTATGAAGTTGGATATTCCGGCTTTGCTGAGCACCACCACTTTGGGAACGCCGGTAGACCCCGAGGTCGTCAGGCAGAGCGGGACACGCTCATCGGCGTGCAGCTTCGGGACTTGCCCGGTTTCCGCTACACGAAGCTTTCCCGCATCCGTGAAGCTGGCAATGTGGCTGGCTCCTGAACGCACGATCAGCTTTTCTCTGACTTCATCACCAAGCCGCCCCGGAACCACAAGCGGCGTGGCTTTGCACAACCCAAGGGAGATCATAAGCGCCACGAAGCGCGGGTTCTTTCCGCTTTCGACGAGCACAAGGCTGCCGGCAGTTACGCTTTCAGGAAATTGCCAGGCCAAATCCTGCGCCATGCTCCAGAGGCCGCCGTAGCTCAGTTCATTGCCGGGCCAGGAAAGGGCCGTGCGGGACGGATCCGTTTGGGCAATCGACTTCAAAGAGTCTGTTAGTCGCTGTAAATACACGTAAACCTCCATATGTATGCATGCGCAAACAACTCACAAGAGCGGATTTAGGCCGGGGTGTCCGATTCGTCAACTTGTTTGCGCAACTAAATTTATGATGGCGTAAAGCTGGGCAGGACGCCCCATTTACACTCCTTCGGAAAGCAGTCTGGCCTGTGAACCGGCGGATGTAAGTGGAACGTCAGCAATGCCAGTATTTTACTGGCCGTAAACCCGAAGCCTGTTCCGCATTGTCTTGCGGCGGGCGCCAGACGCTGCAACGTGTCCCGGGCATGGGGTGGACTGTCCACAGCACCGGCACTGGGCAGACCTGCGCAGAAACCGGTTCAACTGTGAACTATTTCATAGACCGCAGCAGTGCGCCGTGTTCTACAGCGCGCTGAGAGACGCCGCGCTTTGATCCGTTGCGGCAATATGTGAATTTGAACATTTCCAGTCTGCCGGCCGGACCGGATCGAACGGACCGGAAAATCAGCCGTGAGTGTGCCGCAAATTTTCATACAATTTAACAAAGGATGCAGATGTCTGCAGAACCGTTGCGCGGGGCCTTACAGTCCAGCCGGATCAGGAATTGGCTGACCGAACTGCAGCCGCTAGAACTAATTCCCGGGAGAAAGACATGAATTTGGATTGGATCAGAAAAGGGATGCAGGGGATAACCGCTGCAAGCCTTCTGGTATTATCCGCAACTGCCGCACAGGCGCAGGATGCGCCGCCGCCGCAGGCTGTTACTGTCGTCACCTTGCAGGCAGAGGATGTCACGCTCAGCTCGGAACTGCCGGGGCGGGTGGTGGCGCTTGGCGTGGCCGAAGTACGCCCGCAGGTGTCCGGGATCATTGTCGAACGGCTGTTCCAGGAGGGCGGCACCGTCAAAGAAGGCGACCCGCTGTACCGGATCGACGATGCGATCTATGACGCGCAGGTCCAGCAGGCCCGTGCCAGCGTCGCGCAGGCCAAGGCAAACCTGACCGCCGCCGAAAAGGAAGAACAGCGCATCGCGGAATTGTTTCAGCGCGGCGTGGCCGCCCAGCAGGCGATTGACGATTCTCTAGCAGGGCGGGATGCCGCCCGGGCCGGGCTGCTGGTCGCCAAGGCGCAGCTGCAGGCCGCCGAGATCAACCTGAAACACACCGTGGTCGAGGCCCCGCTGTCCGGCCGCGTCGGACGGGCGCTGACCACCCAAGGCGCGCTGGTTACGGCGCAGCAGGCTGATCCGATGGCGGTCATCCGCCAGATCGACAGGGTGTACGTCGATGTAACCGCCTCGACCGCGGATGTGCTGCGTTACACCCGCGCCAGGGATGCGCAGGACGAAGGCGACCGCGGACTGGAACTGGACCCGACGGTGACGCTGACTCTCGCGGACGGGATGACCTTTGAGCACCGCGGCACCTTGCTGGCCGCGGAGCCGCAGGTGGATCCGCAAACCGGCGTGGCGGTTCTGCGGCTGCAATTCCCCAACCCGGACGGGCTGCTGCTGCCCGGCATGTATGTGAAGGCGCATGTCCCTGTTGGCCTGGCCCCTGATGTGGTGCTGGCACCGCAGCAGGGTGTCGGCCGCGACCGGCGCGGCCAGCCAACCGCTCTGGTGGTGAACAAGGACAATGTGGTCGAAGCCCGCGTGCTGACCGTTCTCGGCACCCAGGGCAGCCGCTGGATCGTCTCCGAAGGCCTGGCGGCCGGCGACCGGCTGATCGTTGCCGGGCTGCAAAAGACCGGCCCAGGCGCCACGGTTATTCCGGAAGAACAGAACGCCGCCGGCAAAGTGGCGCAAGACTAGGCCGCGCAGCGCTGCGTCTTTAGATAAAGGTTTACAATGGCAAGATATTTCATCGATCGACCGGTCTTTGCGTGGGTCATCTCGATCCTGCTCATGGGGGTTGGCGTGCTGGCTGTCATGGTTCTGCCGGTGGCGCAATACCCGCAAATCGCCCCGCCGACGGTTGAGGTCAGCGCCAACTATCCCGGCGCCTCGGCCCAGACGGTGAACAACACTGTCACCCAGGTCATCGAAGAACAGATGACCGGGCTTGACGGTCTGCGTTACATCAATTCCTCGTCCACCTCCACCGGATCCGCCTCGGTGACGCTGACTTTTGAAACCGGCACCGACCCGGACATCGCGCAGGTTCAGGTCCAGAACAAGCTGGGCCAAGCCACTCCCCTGCTGCCCGAAACCGTGCAGCGCCAGGGCGTCACAGTGCGCAAATCCTCCGGCGGCTTCCTGCTGGTGGCGGCGCTGGTCTCCACCGACGGCCGGCTCGATGCGGTTGACCTGTCAGACTACATGGTGTCCGGCATGGTGGATGAATTCAGCCGCCTGGAAGGGGTCGGCAACGTACAGGTTTTCGGCGCCCAATACGCCATGCGGATCTGGCTCAACCCCGAACAGCTGGCCGCCTTCGAACTCAGCCCCAGCGACATCGTGCGGGCGGTCTCGGAAGAAAACGCCCAGGTCTCGGCCGGCTCCTTCGGCTCGCTGCCTGCGGTCGAAGGACAGGCGCTGAACGCAACCATTACCGCCCAGTCGCTGCTGACGACACCCGAGGATTTCGAACAGATCGTGGTGCGCGCCGAGACCGATGGCGGTCTGGTGCTGCTGCGCGATGTTGCGCGGGTGGAAATCGGCGCCGAAAGCTACACGACATCGGCCCGTTTCAACGGCTCGCCCACGGCCGGTATGGCGATCCAGCTCGCCTCCGGCGCCAATGCGCTGGACACCGCCGAGCGGGTGAAGGCGCGCCTGGAAGAGGTCTCGCAGTTCTTCCCGGAAGGCGTCGAATATGTGGTCCCCTATGACACCACGCCGTTTGTGAAGATCTCGATCGAAGAGGTGGTGAAAACGCTGTTCGAAGCGATCGTGCTGGTGTTCCTGGTGATGTTCCTGTTCTTGCAGAACCTGCGGGCAACGCTGATCCCGACGCTGGCGGTGCCGGTGGTTCTGCTCGGCACCTTCGGTGTGATGGCGGTCTTCGGCTTTTCCATCAACACGCTGACCATGCTGGCAATGGTGCTGGCGATCGGCCTGCTGGTGGACGACGCCATCGTAGTGGTCGAGAACGTCGAGCGGATCATGGAGGAGGAAGGGCTGGATCCCGTCGAGGCCACGCGCAAGTCGATGGGGCAGATTACCGGCGCACTGATCGGCATTGCGCTGGTTCTGTCCGCGGTGTTTGTGCCGATGGCCTTCTTCGGCGGCTCTACCGGAGTGATCTATCAGCAGTTTGCGATCACCATCGTCTCGGCGATGATGCTGTCGGTGGTGGTGGCGCTGACGCTGACACCCGCCCTGTGCGCCACGATGCTGCGCAAGCCCGACCACGGCGCCCGCAGCCGCGGCGTCTTCGGCCTGTTCAACCGCGCTTTCGACAGGCTGACGCGCGGCTACGGCGCGACGGTCGGCTATGTCATCCGCCGTCCTGTGCGGATCGGACTGATCTACCTGATGATCGGTGCAGTGATGGTCGGCCTGTTCCTGCGCACCCCGACAGGGTTCCTGCCAGAAGAGGATCAGGGCATCCTGTTCACCATGGTGCAGGGGCCGACCGGCAGCACTGCTGAAGCGACCGAAGAGGTGCTGAAACAGCTTGAAACCCATTACCTCGAAACCGAGGCGGAAAACGTCAAATCGCTGTTTACCGTGCGCGGCTTCAGCTTTGCCGGGCAAGGGCAGAACATGGGCCTCGCCTTTGTCAACCTCAAGGACTGGGAAGAGCGCAGCACCCCGGACCGCAGCGTCCAGGCCATTGCAGGGCGCGCTTTCGGGGTGTTTTCCCAGATCCGCGAGGCCTTTGTCTTTCCCATTGTTCCGCCCGCGGTCATTGAGCTGGGCAACGTCAGCGGCTTCGACTTCTATCTGCAAGCCCGCAACGGCCAGCCGCATGAGGAGCTGGTGGCCGCCCGCAACCAGCTGATGGGGCTGGTGGCGCAAAGCGACAAGATCGCCTCGATCCGCCCCAACGGTCTGGAGGATGCGGCCCAGTTCAACCTGAATGTCGACTGGAGCGCGGCCGGCGCCGTGGGGATTTCCGCAACCGACGTGGGTGAGATGCTCTCGGTCGCCTGGGCCGGGCGCTATGTTAACGACTTCCTCGACCGCGGGCGCATCAAACGGGTCTATGTGCAGGGCGACGCCCCCTACCGCATGGTGCCCGAGGACATCGAACAGTGGCGGGTGCGCAACGACACCGGCGGTATGGTTCCGTTCTCGAACTTCTCCAAGGCCAGCTGGCGGTTCGGCCCGCAGGGCCTGTACCGCTACAACGGCGTTGCGGCGATCCAGTTGCAGGGCAGCCCGGCCGCGGGGGTCACCACCGGCGAGGCAATGGCGGAAATCGAAGCGCTGATGGAACAGCTGCCGCCCGGCTTCCAGGCCGAATGGACCGGCCTGTCGCTGGAGGAACGCGAGGCGGGCGATCAGGCCGCGCTTCTGTATGCGCTGTCGCTGGCGGCAGTGTTCCTGTGCCTCGCCGCGCTGTACGAAAGCTGGTCGATCCCCTTTGCGGTAATGCTCGCGATGCCGATCGGTGTTGCCGGCGCCCTGACGGGGGCCTGGCTGGGCGGGTTCGAGAATGGCGTCTATTTCCAGGTGGCCCTGCTCACGGTGATCGGCCTCACCGGCAAGAATGCGATTCTGATCGTGGAATTTGCCCGTGACAAGGTGCAGGCCGGCGAGCCGCTGCTGGCAGCGGTGAAGGACGCATCGCAGCAGCGGTTCCGCCCGATCCTGATGACCTCCATGGCCTTTTCGCTGGGCGTTCTGCCGCTGGTGCTGTCTTCCGGCGCAGGTGCGGGCGGGCGCACGGCGATGGGCTCAGGCGTCATGGGCGGCGTCATCTCCGCGACGGTTCTGGGGGTTGTGTTCGTGCCGCTGTTCTTCGTGGTGATCTACCGGCTGATCCGGGGCCGCAACAGAAAGCCCGTGTAAACAGGCGCAGGAGCGGAGTTGCTGCAGCAGCGCGATATTTAGCTGTCCTGCGGCATTTGAGGGTGGCCCCGGATCAAAAGCTTCCGGCGTCCACAGCGCGTAACCAGACCCGCCGGGATCGTTCAGTCCCGGCGGACAAATGGCATCCTGATGACGTGCTGATCCGGACGTTGCTGCGCCAAAAGTGACAGGGATTCCCTTCGCGATTTCTGACGGTTGGATCCGACGCATGTCGAAGCCTTCTCCGCCCAGCTACCGCAGGGCAGACTGGCCGGCCTGCAATGCCTCCCTGTACAGACGCGGTTCGTTAACAGTCTGGTTCGGTCACGCCATGAACTGGAATACGAAAAAGTCCGGCGAGCGTGGTCGGTCTGAAACCTGCGCGGATGCTGCGATCCGAACTTGCATCATGTTGAATGTGGTTTTCGGCCTGCCGCTTCGCCAGACAGTTCGACTGGCCGAGAGGCTGTTTCAGATGGCCGGACTCACTGGCCCATGCCGGATTTCTCGCCGCCACGCCGCCGCAACGGGCGCCCTTGGAAAGGGGGGGCTATGGCAGCAGTATCAGCCGGGTCGCTCCCCCCGTGCCCTCCGCCACGCCGCGCAGCTGCCGCAAGGGCAGACCCATCACCTCTCCCTTCCCATCTGTGCTGCCCGGCCTGGTTCGACGCTGGCAGCTTCTTTCTGAGCTGTGCAAGTTTCACCGGATTTGGCCGCGCCCCGGCATAGCGATGCACAAGACAGTCCAGCATTTTCTCTTCTTGGCCCCGGCCGCACCGGGTCCGGACTGGCTGGCGGAACCGGCGAAAGGGATGCCCCCGCCGGCGGGTCGAGGCACCGCAGCCCCAGTCGCGGCCCATGCCCAGAAACTGAACGGGAAACGCTGCAAGATGATCCGCCGCATCGCTCAGTGGAGTGCCCCTGAAGCCTCCGGCGAGGAAATCCGCAGGCTGCTCCTCAGCTGCAGCAAACAGCATTGGCGCTCGCGCTGTTTGCAATGCCGTTCCGCCCCTGACGGCGGCGGGTCAGCACCGCCGCAGCAGGTAGATGTCCATGATCCAGCCGTGCTCGGCCCGTGCCTTGGTGCGGGTTTCAATGATCTGGGCCGCAACCTCCGCCAGCGGGCCCGCTATGGAAATCTGGTTCTCCATGCCGGCATAGGCGGTCCAGAAGATCTCGATCCCCTGCGCCGCAATGGATTGAAACGAGCATTCCCCGTCCAGCATGATCACCAGCGTATCGGCACTGTCCGGCCAGCCGTTTTCCCGCAAGCGCCGCCCGGTGGTGATGGTGAACGGCGCGCCGATTTCATTGATCGGGATCGCGTGGGCCGCAGTCAGCGCCTGAACCGAGGTGATGCCAGGGATCACCGTCAGCTTGATCTCCGCCAGCGTCTTCAGCCGCTCGGCAATCCGCATGGTGCTGTCGTACAGCGACGGATCGCCCCAGACCAGAAACCCGGCCTTGCCGCCCGCGGGCAGGTTTCCGGTGATGTTCTGCCACCAGATTTCCGCGATGGCGTCGTGCCAGTCGTCCACCCGCTTGCGGTAGCTTTTGGTGGCCTCGTCGCGCACGGGCAGGGCGAATTCGACGATCTTCGGCCCATTGCCCTTGATCGCCCGGTCGCAGATCGCGCGCCTGAGGCCGGCCAGATCGTCCTTTCCCGCGCCCTTGTTGGGGATCAGGATCAGGTCCTGCGCGTTCAGCGCGTCGATTGCCTGCAGCGTCATGTGCTGCGGGTTGCCGGTGCCGATGCCGATCAGGCAAAGCTCAATCATGACGGGGCCTTTCACATGAAAACACGGCCCCCTATGGAGCCGTGCCGGAGTTCTTGCAAGCCTGCAGTTGCGGTCAGGAGCCGTCGCCGTCAGCGGGCGCGGTGGTTTTGGCTTCAACCGGTTCGCCTGCAACCAGCAGCCGGCTGTGGCTGTTGGTGTTCAGCGACACTTTCACCTCGGCGCCGTCCGGCAGCGACGGGATGTGCATCCAGCCGGCATAGAGGCGGGAGATTTTTTCGCCGTTCACATAGACATGCGCATGGCCTTCGCCGGGCACGTCAGCGGCAGAGGCGTGTTCAGGCGCAAAGCGGAAGTTCTGCGGTGTCGCCTGCAGGTTCCATCCGGCCATCGGGTCCTTGATCAGCCGGATCGCAACGCTGGGCGCGTCGCCGCCGGCGGGCAGGTCGACCGCAGCAGAATGATCATGGGCCATGGCTTCTGCCGCGGATTTGCCATGGTGGGCCGGGTCGCCGTGGTCATGACCGTCAAAGGTGACGCCATTGCCGGCGGCAATCACAAAACCGGCGCCGCCGCCGAAGATCAGGCCAATGGCAAAAAGAGCAAGGGAGCGGGGCATCGTGTTATCCTCGGAAAAAGACTGTCCCCGCCGGTTCTGGCCGGCGGGGGGCAGATCAGGCGGGATCAGGCTGCGGCGGCTGCGCGCTTGCCTTCAACCTGCCAGAAATAGCCGGCGAAGCTGCCCAATAGCACCCAGGCGGCCATGCCGATGCCAAAGGCACGGGCGGCAAACAGCGCGCCGATCTCGGTCGGCACCGGGCCCGAGAAGGTCTCCGGCTCAGGCGCGCCAACGATATGCGGACCCATCAGCAGCAGGGCTGCGATCAGGATGCTCACCAGGTTGCCGCCAAAGGCGATCAGCCACATGGCGACACCGGCCGCAGCCACTGTCACGGCCCACCAGATCTGGCGCACGCCGACGTCAGCGGCGGCGACACCCGGCACTTCCGGCGCCAGCGACAGGCCCGGTGCAAAGTGGAAGGTGATGAACCCCGCCAGACCCCACAACAGGCCGGTGCGCGCGTTGATCTCATGCCCCTGGCGCTCGGCCACAGACATCAGCGCCGCCATCACAAGCGCATAACCGGTATAGGTCAGCATGGTGAAGATAATGCTCAGGCCATCGCGCACCGGCTCGGCAAACAGGCCGGGCAGGGCAGGATGGGCGGTGACCGGGTCAGCGCCGAAATGCACCAGCGCGCCGCTCTCATACAGCTCGGCGTGGAGCAGCACGGGCTGCACGAAATAAAGCTGCAGCAGGGCGGTAATCAACCCTGCTGCAGCGCCAGCGAACAAGCCGCTGGTCAGAATGCGGCTGAACATGGCCTTAGTGGCAGGGGAAGCCGGTGGCGTGGCGCACGTCATGCGCGGCGTCATGCAGGGCAGATGCCTGAACATGGCCGGTCAGCGTGATGATCCCCAGCCCCAGAACCACGGCAAACAGAGCCGGAAGTACACTGGTGCCGGCAGCAGAAGCCTTAAGCGTATTGGTCGTCATTTGTAGTCCTCCCTACCGTCACACCCGACGGTATAAGTTGCGTCCGTTACACGGCCGGTCTCCTGACTCGCGGGTCGCTGCTGCCTTCCTCCTTCCCGGCGCCTTCACGCCAGTGGATATTGGAAGGCCGCTCGCCGCTCACAGTCGCGGGGGCGGTTGAGGCTTCGGTGCCGCGATTTGGTCCACCGTCCTCATTCCCGTTTCAGTCCCAGTGCTTAGGCACTATCAGACACCGTATCGGATTGTTCTGCCCTGCGGGGATGCGTCCGGTCAAGGAAGAATCCGCCAGGTTTGCGCTCTGCAGCGTCATGCGGGGCAAGTTTCACGGCACAGGTGAGCTGCCGCAGCTGCAGGCGGAAATTTCAAATTTTCCGGCCAAAATGCCGCGCCGGGTTGTTGCCGCCGCCCGCTGCAGGCGGGCTACTCCAAATCCGCCGGGATCCGGGCAATCGCCTTGAACCGCAATTTTCCCAGCGGCCGGGCATCGGCGAAATTGCCATCCCGGCTGCCCTCATACATCCGCAGGAAGGTCAGCACATCCGGCAGATCCTTCGCCGTGACCTTGCCGAACAGATAGGCGGTCTTGCCGCATTGGCGCACCGCCAGCGTCTGCGGCTGTTTGCAGCCGGACATGCAATCCACCTGCTGCAGCTGCGCCTTTACCCCCGATGCCTCCAGCGCGGCACGGACCTGCCCGAACAGGGCAGGGTCCGCGCCGCGGCAGGTGCGGCACAGGGTGACCGTGGGCAGACTCATGCGCCGGGCAGGTCCGGCTCCGCCAGCGGACCGTACAGGATCAGCACCGGCGCGGTGGTTTCCATCTCCCGCAGCAGGCGGGGCAACTCGCCTACGGTATGGCGGTGCAGCGACTGTTCCGGGGTTGAAACCCCCAGCGCCACCAGTGCGGGTGTGCTCTCCGGCAGGCCGGCCTCCATCAGCTTTTCAGACAGGCCCGCGAAGGTGCGCTTGCCCATGTAGACAACCGTTGTTGCCTCTGCGTCCGCCAGCGCCGCGATGTTCAGATTGTCCGGCAGGCCGCCGGTCACATCATGGCCGGTGATATATTGCAGCCGCCGCGCGGTCAGCCGCCGGGTCAGCGGAATATTCGCCGCCGCCGCTGCCGCCGAGGCCGCGGTCACGCCGGGCACGATCTCAAACTTGATGCCGGCGCTGCGCAGGGCTGTCATCTCTTCCTCAAGCCGCCCGAACACGCCTGAGTCGCCCGACTTCAGCCGCACCACATTAAGGCCGGAGGAGGCATAATCCACCAAGAGCCGGCTCACATGGTCCTGTTTGGGCGAGGGACGGCCCGCCCGCTTGCCGACGCCGACCAGATCGGCGTCCTCACGAGCGTGGTTCAGGATCGGCCCCGAGGACAGATCGTCAAACAGCACCGCATCCGCCGCCTCCAGCCGCTTGACGGCCTTGACCGTCAGCAGCTCCGGGTCGCCGGGGCCGGAGGACACAAAGCTGACAAAGCCGCTCATGCCTGCTCTCCGGTGATCAGGTGGAAAAACGTGCCGGTGACATGGCCCTTGACCGAGCCGGTCTCGGGCACCGGCCCGCCATCGGCGTCCATGACATTGGCCAAGGGCGCGTCGGGTTCTTCCAGAATGGTGGAGTAGTGGAACTCATGGCCGCGCAAAGCTGTGCCGGCCGCAAACCCCGGCATGTCCGCCTGCAGAATGGCGCGGCGGTAGCCGAGGTGGAACTTGCGCTTCTCATAGGAGGTCACCAGCCCCAGCAGCCCGGCCATCCGGTGCCGGTTGCCGTCCTTGTCGATCAGCGCTTCGCCCAGGGCCATGTAGCCGCCGCATTCGCCATGCACCGGTTTGGTCTCGGCATGTTTGCAAAGCCCGGCGCGGAAGCTCTCCGCCGCCGCCAGCGCGCCGCCATGCAGTTCCGGGTAGCCGCCGGGCAGCCAGACCAGGTCGGCATCCGCAGCAGGCGCTTCATCCGCCAGCGGGGAAAACGGCAGGATCTCTGCCCCCGCTGCGCGCCAGCCGGTCAGCAGATGCGGGTAGGTAAAGGAAAACGCCGCATCCCGCGCCAAGGCAATCCGCTGGGCCGGGGGCAAGGGCAGCTTAGCCGCCGCCGGGGCAGCCCCCGCCAGCGCGGCGGATTTGATCGCCTCCAGATCAACATTCTCGCGTAGAAAGGACGCGTAGCCGGCAATCGCCGCTTCCAGATCGGGATGCTCCACCGCCTGGATCAGGCCCAGATGCCGTTCCGGCAGGGTCAGGTCGCCGCGGCGGGGCAGAGAGCCCAGCACCTTGATCCCCGCCTTTTCCATCCCCAATCGGGTCAGCCGCTCATGCCGCGGGCTGGCCACCCGGTTCAGGATCACCCCGGCAAAGGGCACATCGCTGTCATAATTCTTGAACCCCAAGGCCGTGGCGGCCGCCGATTGCGCCTGACCGCCCACGTCAACCACCAGCACCACCGGCCAGCCCATGCGCTTGGCTGTTTCGGCAGAGGAGCCAAAGCCCGACTGCCCGCGCGTTGCCACACCGTCATACAGCCCCATCGAGCCTTCGCCGATGCAGATTTCCGCGCCTGCCGCCTGACCTGTGACCGCATCCAGCAGCTGTGCATCCATCGCCCAGGTGTCGAGGTTGAAACTCGGACGCCCTGCAGCGGCCAGGTGAAAGGCCGGGTCGATGTAGTCCGGGCCGCTCTTGTAGGGCTGCACCGCCAGCCCGTCCTCGGCCAGCGCCCGCAGAAGGCCCAGCATCACGGTGGTCTTGCCGGTGCCCGATGAGGGCGCCGAGATCATCAGTCCGGGAGGGTTCATATCAGTCATCAGCTCACTCTTCCCCTCAATCGTCCCCATGGCTCCAGCTCGACCACGGGCTGTCAGCGCTTTGCGGCCGGTAGCGGCGGTCGTACTCAGTCGAATAAAGGCAGCTTTCGTCAAAGCCTTCGCCCTTCAGCACCGGACCCACTAGGATCAGCGCGGTGCGGGAGATCTTCTCGTCCAGCGATGCCTTCAGGGTGTCCAGCGTCGCCCGGATGATCTGCTGATCCGGCCAGCTGGCACGGTAAACCACGGCGACCGGGCAGTCGGCTCCGTAATGCGGCGTCAGGCTGTCCACCACATGGTCCAGATTGCCGATCGACAGGTGGATCGCCAGCGTGGTGCCGGTTCTGGCGAAATTCTCCAGCGACTCCCCCGCAGGCATCGAAGACGCGCGCCCCGGCGTGCGGGTCAGCACCACCGATTGCCCCAGACCGGGCAGCGTCAGCTCGGTCCCCAGCGCCGCCGCAGCGGCGGCAAAGGACGGCACCCCGGGGGTGACGCTCACCGGGATCCCCTCGGCCTTCAGGCGGCGGATCTGCTCGCCCATCGCCGACCACACCGACAAATCGCCGGAATGCAGCCGCGCCACATCCTGGCCCGCCGCATGCGCGGCCTTGATCTCTGCCACGATGGCCTCAAGATCCATCGCCGCGGTGTTCACCACTTTGGCGTCCTCCGGGCAGTGGCTCAGGATTTCCTCCGGCACCAGCGAGCCCGCATAAAGGCACACCGGGCAGGCCGCGAGGATATCGCGCCCGCGCAAGGTCAGAAGGTCGGCAGCGCCCGGTCCGGCGCCAATGAAGTGAACGGTCATGGCTCAAGTCTTTCTGCTATGGCCGCGGTGGCAAGCCCATCCGCGGTGACAACTCTTGGGGCGAGAAGGCGCGCCCCGGCACCCGGTGCCCCGTGCCGCGCTCCGGCCAGCGCCGCGGCTTCCGCCAGCGACCCGGTGCCGAACCGCGCCTTGATCCGGGGCGAGCAGGTGAGGGTCTGCTCCCCGGCAATTTCCCGGTCCTGCAGCGCAATTACCGGCAGGCCGATGCTCTGCGCAAATTCCTGCATCGCGGGCGCTTCCGCTTTCTCCGCAATGGAGGCCAGCGCATCCACCTCAACCCCGGTCAGCGCCAGCGCCGCCCGCAAATCCGCTGCGGTGGCGGCGGTGCGAAATCCGATGCCTGCCACTTTCATCGGGTGACACTCCACTGAATGACGGGCCGGGCCCGCCGCCAGTCGCGCATCGAGCCAAGGGGGCCCGCTTCTGCGATCTCGGCCTTCAGCAGCTGGCCGCCGCGCCTCCCATGGGCCTGCATCAGCAGGGTCTCGGTCTCCAGCGTGACACCATTGGCAACCAGCCGCGTGCCTGCGGGCAGGATTTCCCACAGATGGTCCAGCAAATCCTGCGACCCGCCGCCGCCGATGAACACGCAATCCGGCAGGGGATGGCCCGCCAGCACGTCCGGCGCCTTGCCCGGAACCGCCGTCATCCGGTGATCCAGGCCAAACCCCGCCGCATTGGCACGGATGTTCTGCAACCGGCTTTCGCGCGGCTCGAATGCGATCGCCCTTGCGCCGGATGCCGCAAGGCACCATTCCACCGAAACCGAACCGGACCCGCCGCCGATATCCCACAGCAGCTCGCCTGCGCGCGGGGCCAGCGCCGACAGTGTCAGCGCCCGGATGGGCCGTTTGGTGATCTGCCCGTCGCTGGCAAACAGATCATCCGCCAGACCCGGGGCTTGCGGCAGGCCCCTGCTGCCCGCAGCCTCAACCGCCACCGCAACCGGCGCCTGAATGCCCTGGAGGGTAAACCCTTCGGCCGAGACAGAGCGCACCCGCTGGCGCGGCCCGCCGAGGCATTCCATTACAGTAAGCCGCGAGGGGCCGAACCCTTCAGCTGCCAGCCACTCCGCCAGCTCTGCCGGCGCCGCCCCGTCGCGCATTGTGCAGATGACGCGCGTCCCGTTGCCCAGAACGGGGCGCAGCCGCGCATAAGGCGCCGCATGCAGGCCAAGGCACAGCACTTCCTCCAGCTTCCAGGCCAGATGGTTCGCCGCCAGCGCAAAGGTGGAGGGCACCGGGTGCGAGACCCACTCTCCCGCCTCCAGATGCCGGGACAGCGACCCGCCGGCGCCGTGCCAGAACGGATCGCCAGAGGCCAGAACGGCGACGCGCCGTCCGCGCATTTCCAACACCGGACCGATCGAAAACGGCACCGGCCAGGGCTGGCCTTTGCTGCCTGCGCCGGCCAGTTCCAGATGCCGCGGGCCGCCAAAGATCGCTTCGGCTTCGGCCAATGCCTTCCGGCTTGCATCGCACAGGCCTTCCAGTCCATTTTCGCCCAGACCGATAATCGTCAGCCAGTGCTTTGAAAGGCTATCAGACATGACACGCATCCTCTTGCTGGGCGGCACCACCGAGGCCTCGGCGCTGGCCAAAACCCTCGCTGAAACCGGCGCGGATGCGGTGTTTTCCTACGCCGGCCGCACCGCCAGGCCCGTCAATCAGCCGCTGCCCACCCGCGTCGGCGGTTTTGGCGGTGCCGAGGGACTGGCCGCTTATCTGCAAGCCGAGGGCATCACCCATGTGGTGGATGCAACCCATCCCTTTGCTGCCCGGATGAGCCGCAATGCGGTGCATGCCTGCGAATTGGCAGAGGTGCCGGTTTGCGCCCTTGTACGCCCGGCCTGGCAGGCCGGGGAGGGCGACCAATGGGTGCATGTGGATAGCATAGAGGAAGCCGCCGAAGCTCTGCCCGAGGCGGCAGCCCGGGTGTTCCTGGCAATCGGCAAGCAGAACCTCACCCAATTCGCAGCCAAGCCCCAGCACCATTACCTGCTGCGGCTGGTGGACGAACCCGAGGCGGAATTGCCGCTGCCGCATACCACGGTTGAAATCGCCCGCGGCCCGTTTGACGCGGCGGGTGACACTGCGCTGATGCAGCGCCACGGCATCACCCATGTGGTTGCCAAGAACGCCGGCGGTGCGGGTGCTGCGGCCAAGCTCGCTGCCGCGCGCGAGCTGAGCCTGCCGGTCATCATGATCGGCAGGCCGCAGGTGCCCGAGCGGCCCGTTATGGGCAGTGTGGCAGCGGTTATGGCCTGGCTCTCGCATCCCCTGGCTTAACCCTCAGCCGCGTAGCGGGGGGTATAGACATAGCTGCCGACGCGCCGCGTGCCGCGGTTGCCGACAATCACCACAGTGCGCATGTCGGCCATCTCTGGCGTTGCATCCTTCAGCGGCACGGTCAGCAGTTCCTGCCCGGGCTTGGTCACGTCGCGGGCAAAGGTGATCAGCGTGTCGGCGCCGCAGGCCTCGCGCAGGATTTCCAGTGCGCGGGCAAACTGATGCGGCCGCGACTTGGAGCGCGGGTTGTAAAACGCCATTGCCAGACCGGCTTCGCCAACCAGCTGCAGGCGCTTTTCGATCAGGCTCCAGGGCTTCAGGTTGTCGCTCAGGTTGATGGCCGCAAAATCATGCCCCAGCGGCGCGCCAATGGCGGCAGCTGCGGCCAGCATCGCGGTGATGCCCGGCAGAACCTTGATCTCCAGGTCCAGCCACTCCGGTTTACTTTCGGCGTTGCTTTCCAGCGCTTCGAACACGGCAGAGGCCATGGCAAAGACGCCCGGATCGCCGGAGGACACCACGACAACCCGTTTGCCCTCGGCAGCCATCTCCAGCGCGTGGGTGGCGCGGTCGATCTCGACCCGGTTGTCGGTGGCGTGCAGGGTCAGCCCCTGGCGTGGCTCGATGCGTTTGACATAGGGGATATAGCCAACGATATCAGTGGCTTCCTCAATGGCGTCGCGCACTTCCTGCGTCACCAGTGCTTCGTTTCCGGGGCCAAGCCCGGCAATCACAACCCAACCGTTTTGCGATAGTTTCATGGCCGGCGCCCCTGTCCGTGAACCAGTACGATGGAGAAATAAGGCACGTCGCCGTCGATCTCCGAGAGCTTCTGCACGGTCTGCCCCGGCATGGTGCCGCGTTCGACCAGCCACGCGTCCCCGGCACGGCCCGCCCGCTCCAGCGCGCGGCGCAGCTTAGGCAGGTTGCGGCCGATTTTCATCACCACCAGCGCATCGGTGTTCGACGCGCGCTCCGTCAGCTCATCCTCGCTGAGGGTGGCCATCGCCACGGTCAGCACATCGTCGCCCCAGGTGATCGGCTGGCCGGAGGCGGTCCAGCAGCCGGACATGCCGGTGATGCCGGGCACGATTTCCTGCACGGCGCGGCCCTGCAGGCGGGTGTAAAGATGCATGTAGGAGCCATAGAGGAACGGGTCGCCCTCGCAGAGCACCACCACGTCCTCGTCCTGCGCGATCTCGGCCAGGGTGTCGGCCCATTGGTCATAGAACTCCGCCAGCACCCGGTTGTATTCGGGGTCCGCGAAATGGATCTCGGTGGTGACCGGGTATTCCATTGCATGTTCGGTGACACCGTCACCCAGCATACCCTCGACAATGGCGCGGGCCTGGCCCTGGCGGCCGGCCTTGCGGAAATAGGCGATGTGGCGCGCGTTTGAGATCAGCCGGTGCGAGCGGACGCTCATCAGGTCGGGATCCCCGGGGCCAAGCCCGGCGCAGATGACTTTACCCATGGGTTACTCTTTCCAGCTCGCCAGCGCGTTGACCGCTGCGACAGTGATGGCGGAGCCGCCGAGGCGGCCCTTCACGATCATCGACGGCACCGGCAGGTCTTCCATCAGCGCGTCTTTCGATTCCATCGCGCCGACAAAACCCACCGGGCAGCCGATGATGGCGGCGGGGCGGGGGCAGGCGGGATCCTTGAGCATGTTCAGAAGATGGAACAGCGCGGTAGGGGCATTGCCGATGGCAACCACGGCCCCCTCCAGTTTCGGCCGCCACAGCTCCAATGCTGCGGCAGAGCGGGTATTGGACATTTCCTTGGCCATGTCAGGAACCTTGGGGTCGCGCAGGGTGCAGATCACCTCGTTGTCCGCGGGCAGGCGCGGGCGGGTGATGCCTTCGCTGACCATATAGGCGTCACAGAGGATCGGCGCGCCCTTGGCAAGTGCTGCACGGGCACATTCGGCCATGCCCTCGGAAAAACGCACGTGCTCTTCCAGGCCCACCATTCCGGCGGCGTGGATCATGCGGACAACAACGCTTTCCTCGTCCTTGTTGAAGCGCCCCAGATCGGCCTCGCGGCGAATGGTGGCAAAGCTTTCGGCATAGATCGCCGCGCCGTTGGTTTCATAGGTGTGGAGCATGTCAGTTGCCCTCTTTCAGAAGTTCGGGAGCGGCGCGCAAGGCGGCGGCGCTCAGGCGGGTCTTTACGGGCTGATCCGCGGCAGTGCCACGGCGGATCAGAGAGAATTCTTCCTGGCCGGTTGCAGTCAGGGTCAGCGGCGCGGTGCCCGGGCAGGCGCAGCCCTTGGCGCAGCCGGAGATATGCAGCTTTGTCCCCGCGGGGACATGCGGCGCTAATTGGCGCGCCAAGCCCCTGGTGGAGGACAGCGCCTGCAGGCAGCCGGGCGCGCCGGTGCAGGCGACGACCTGCAGGCGCGGGTCCGCTGCGTCCAGGATCAGGCCGGGCAGCGGCGGCAGGCTAGCGGCACCTTCCACCAGCAGCATCCGCCAGGGGGTGAGGCGGACAGGCCCATGATCTGCCAGCCGTGCCAACGTGGCGGCGGGCATCTGACCGAACTCCAAAGCGGCCAGTGTCCCCGCGGGGACAGCGCCCGGTTTTGCGGTGAAGCGGGCGCGTGCCATCGGTGCGGCATGCGCTGCCGGCGGCCCGCGGCGCGCGATCAGACGGTGCATCCTGCCGCGGCCTTCGGGCGCGCCGCCCTGCTTGAGAAACCAGCGGGCCAGGGCCAGGGCTTCGGCAACGGCGGATTCACGTGTGACGGGCGTGCCGGTCTCCGCGCCGCCGGCGCGCAGGATCAGGGTGCCGCCTGCGCGCTCAATGCGGATGTCGGCGGCGGTGTCTTGCAGCACAGGGGCTTCGCCGCAGTCCACGGCAAAGCCGAATTTTCCGGGCAAAGACAGGTCCGTTGCGGCTGTCAGCGCGGCGCTGAGGTCGGTGGCGATGGCGTGGGTGTCGTCACCCTCAGCCCAGAAGGGAGCGAGGAGGACATTGCGGCGGGCTTCGGCCTGTGCATCCGGGTCGAGGAGGCCAAGGCCGCGCAGCCCCTCAATCAGCGCCTCATAGCGGTCCGCGCGGAGGCCGCGCATCTGCAGGTTGGCGCGGGCGGAGATATCCAGCAGCCCATTGCCGAAGTCCTGCGAAAGTCTTGCCACACCGCGCGCCTGGTTAACGGAGAGTTTACCAAGCGGCGCGCGGATGCGCACGACCAGCCCGTCGCCGGACATCATCGGGCGCAAGGCTCCCGGGCACCAGCCGTATACCTTAGGCGTACCGGAGATGGCCCCGCCATTCATGCGGCGCCCTCCAGCTCTGCCATGATCGAGTTGCGCCGGGTGCTCCAGAGGCCCGCGTCATACAGCGCGCGGAAGCGGTCGCGCATGGCCTGAAGTGCGTCGGGGTTTTCGCGCTCCATGAACGCCACCAGATCGTCGCGGCCCAGGGTGGCCTCGAAATAGAGATCGAACAGATGCGGCTGCACCACCTGCGCCAGATGCGCGAAGGCGGCCATGTGGTCGAGGGTGGCGGCGATTTCTGCCGCGCCGCGGAAGCCGTGACCCATCATCGCGGTGGCCCAGTCCGGATTGGCGGCGCGGGCGCGGGTGACGCGGGCGATTTCCTCGCCCAGAGAGCGCGCCTGCGGCTTGTCCGGGCGGGTAGCGTCCATGTGGTAGAGCGCGGGCGCCTTCTGGCCGATGCGGGCCATGGCAGCGGCAAAACCGGCCTCATGCGCGGCATAATCCGAGGCGATCAGCAGGTCGGTTTCCGGCAGATCCTGCAAATGCACGAAACTGTCGGCGCCCTGCAGCCGGACCTCCAGCGCCTCGCGCGCGTCGCTGATGGCGCCCTTGGCATCGATGGCGTGGGAGGAGGCGTTGAGCCAGGCTTCGCCCGCCGCGGCGCGGGCCGCGTCGGTATAATCGTCCAGATGCGGGTTCATCGACAGACCGTACTGGCCCGGCTTGGGGCCAAAGACGCGCGGGGTCTCGGTGAGATAGGGGTTGTCGGCCTGGGTTTCTTCGCGCTGGGCGAGGGCGGCGGCGGCAGTTTCGAACATCTGCGCGAGGCCGGGAAACACATCGCGGAACAGGCCGGAAACCCGCAGGGTCACGTCGATGCGGGGGCGGTTCAGCATCGACAGCGGCAGCACCTCGAAGCCGGAGACGCGTTCGGAGCCTTCGTCCCATTTGGGGGCGAGGCCTGCGAGCTGCAGGGCCATGGCAAATTCCTCGCCCGCGGTGCGCATGGTGGCGGAGCCCCAGAGGTCGATCACCAGCCCCTTGGGCCAGTCGCCGTGGTCCTGCAGGTGGCGGCGCAGCAGCTCTTCTGCCAATTTGACCCCTTGCGCATGCGCCGCCCGCGACGGCACCGCGCGCGGATCGGTGGTAAAGAGGTTGCGGCCCGTCGGGATCACATCGTCGCGGCCCCGGAACGGCGAGCCGGATGGGCCGGGAGGGACGATCTTGCCGCCCAGGGCCGCAATCAGGCCGGCGCGTTCTTCTGCCCCGCATTGGCCGGTGCCGAAGATATGCAGCCCTTCGCCGTACTGGCTTTCCTTGATGTCGCAGACAAAGGCGTCGATGCGGGTGATCGCCTCGGCGGGAGAGGTGCCGGGGGTAAGGCCCAGATCAGCCTCGACGCCGGTGCCTTGCGCCTCGGCGCGGATATCGCCGATCAGCCGGTCGCGGCGGGCCGGGTCCAGGCCGTCGGCGGTGGAGTATTCATCCAGCAGGCTTTCAAGCCGGGCCATGCCGTCGGGCAGGCTGGTCTGCGCCAAGGGCGGCGGCAGGTGGCCAAGGGTGATGGCGCCGATGCGGCGCTTGGCCTGTGCAGCCTCGCCGGGGTCGTTGACGATGAAGGGATAGGCGACCGGCAGAGGGCCGGTCAGAACCTCGGGCCAGCAGCTGCCGGAAAGGGCCACCGCCTTGCCCGGCAGCCATTCCAGGGTGCCGTGGGCGCCGATGTGGACGAGGGCGTCTGTTTGCGCGCGCAGCCATAGATAAAAGGCGGCATAGGCGTGGCGCGGGGTGCGGTCGAGGTCGTGGTAGTCATCGACGCGGGTTTTCACCTCGCCGCGTTCGGGTTGCAGCGCGATCAGGACATTGCCTGCGCGCAGGGCCTTGAAATGAAAGGCGCCATCGCGGCAGTCCGCGTCTTCTTCCGGGCTGCCCCAAGCCTCGGCCAGGGCGTCCTGCAGGTCTTGCGGCAGGGTGGCAAGGGCCTTGAAGTACTCCTCCAGCGGGACGCTGAGAGTCTCCTGCATCAGCCGCAGGCCGGTGTTTTCCAGCGCCTCGACAGCGTAGCCTTGCGCTGCCAGTTCGCGCAGGATTTCGTCGCAAGAGGCCAGCGCGTCCAGCCCCACCGCGTGGGCGAGGTTGTGGTCGCGGCCCGGATAGGCGGACAGGATCAGGGCAAGGCGTTTGTCTGCGTTCGGCAGATTGGCAAGCCGCAGCCAGCCTTCGACGCGGTCGACGGCGGCTTTGATGCGGCCCGGATCGGCGCGGTGGGCAAAGCGGGAATACTGCAGGTCCGGGTCTTTCTTGCCCGGCGATTTGAAACTGACGACGCCGGCAAAGATGCGGCCGTCAACCTCGGGCAGCACCACATGCATGGCGAGATCTGCGGGGGAGAGGCCGCGGCCGGCCTCGGCCCAGTCCTTTTTGCGGGCGGTGGAGAGCGCGACCTGAAATACCGGGCAGCCCGTGGTGGAAAGCGGAGAGGCGCTGCCGTCGGTGCCTTGGGCCGAAAATGCGGTGGCGTTGATGATGGCCGCCGGGTTCAGCGCGGGCAGCTTTTCGCGCAGCCAGTCTGCGGCGGCCGGGGCCTTGAGGCTGGCGGCAAAGATGCCATAGGCGGCATAGCCGCGGCCGCGCAGGTCTTTGATCAGCGCATCGGCCGGGGCGGTGTCTGCGGCGGTGAGGTAGGAGCGGTAGAAGCTGACCAGCACCAGCGGTTTGTCCTGCGCCGGCAGGTCGGGCAGCACGCCCCTTTCCGGATCGTAGAACCCATGTTCCGGCATCGTCTTGAGGCCGAGGACAGGACCAGCGTAGAGGCCGGCCGCGAGAGCCAACTGGGCCAGGGCTGCCTGTGCCGCAACCGCGCCGCCGGCATCGCAAAGCGCCTGCAGGCGGCGCAGGGTGGAGACGGGCAGGGTGGAAAGCTCATCCAGCCGTGCGTCCTCGCGGCCGTCGGCGGGCAGGATCGCCAGCGCAATGCCCTTGCGCCGGGCCAGGTCCTGCAGGGTGGCGAGGCCGTAGGGCCAGTAGCTTTCGCCGCCGATCAGGCGGACGAGGACGCCCTTGGCGCCCTCCAGCGTTTGTTCCGCGTAGACGTCGACCGACAGCGGGTGCTTGAGCGCAACCAGATTGGCGACGCGCAGCGAGGGCAGCTTGCCGTCCGCGCGGTGCCAGCCCGCCGCGAAGGCGCCGAGGTCGCTGTCGGAGAAGGACAGCACCACAAGGTCCGCAGGCGTCTGCCCGAGGTCTTGCGGGGTATCGGTCTCGTCAAGGCCGTGGCTTTCGCGGAAGACGACGTGCATGGGTCAGGCCTTTCGCGATGGGCGCCGTGACGCGCGGAGGACAGCCCCCGGCCGCGGGTGGGGGTAAAGCCCCCGCCCGGGGGGGGAGCCGGGGGCTGTCCGGCCCAAGGGCCGGTCAAGACAGCAGCTATCATCGCCCCAAGCCAGCATCAGCTTACGCCCCCAGCTCGGCGCGGATAGCCTGCTCGTCGATGTCGTCATGCTCGGCGATGACCACCAGGGCGGTTTTGCGCGGCTGCGCGCCCCAGGGCTGGTCGTACTGGGCGCGCAGACGCTCGCCCACGGCCTGAACCAGCATCCGCATCGGCTTTCCTTCCACCGCGACATAGCCTTTGACGCGCAGGATGTTGCGCTCGCGGGCGAGTTTCACGATCGCATTCTGCAGCGCTTCCGGGTCGGATACTTCGCCCATTTCGACCACGATGCTTTCAAAATCGTCATGCTCGTGGTCGTGGTGGCCGTCATGGTGGCTGGGGCGGGCGTCGAGATCGTCCTCGGCAGCGGCGCCCAGGCCCAGGATGATGCGCGGGTCGATGACGCCTTCGCTCATCGGCAGGATCGGCAATTTGCGGGGCGCCTCGGCCTCGATCACCGCGCGGGCCTTCTCGACCCCTGCGTCGCCGGCCAGGTCGGCCTTGGACAGAAGCACGATGTCGGCGCAGGAGATCTGATCCTCGAACACCTCGGACAGCGGGGTTTCGTGGTCGATGCTGTCGTCCGCTTCGCGCTGGGCCTGCACGGCGTCGAGATCGGGGGCGAACTGGCCTTTGGCGACAGCCTCGGCATCGGCCAGGGCAATCACGCCGTCGACGGTGATGCGGGAGCGGATTGCGGGCCAGTCAAACGCCTTCAGCAGCGGTTTCGGCAGCGCCAGGCCGGAGGTTTCAATGACGATGTGGTCGGGCTGCTCGGGCAGGGCCATCAGCTGCTCGATGGTGGGGATGAAGTCATCGGCCACGGTGCAGCAGATGCAGCCGTTGGCCAGCTCCATGATGTTTTCCGCCGGGCAGTTTTCATCGGCGCAGGATTTCAGGATGTCGCCGTCCACACCGGCGGTGCCGAACTCGTTCACCACCACCGCCAGGCGCTTGCCCTGGGGGTTCTGCATCAGGTGGCGGATCAGCGTGGTTTTACCTGCGCCCAGAAAACCGGTGATGACGGTGACGGGGATCTTGTTGAGATCGCTCATGATTACTCCTCGGAGAAGAACTTGGCCGGCGGGATGCGGGCAACGGATTGCTTGCGGAAGGTCTGCGGGCGCTGGCGCCAGGGCACGAGGCCATCGGCGGTGCCGGCATAGGCTGCAGCGCCTTCCAGGATTTCGGGGACATGCTGGTCCGGGTCGAGGTCGCCGTAGACATAGGTCCAGCGCTCGGCGCCGCCGATCAGGGCAACGGCGCAGCCGCGCTTGCAGGAGGACAGGCATTCGACACCGCGCAGGCGGACGCCGTCGGGCATTCCGGCCTCTTCCAGCGCGGCGTGCAGGATGGCTCCGGGGCGGGCGGCCTCCGGGTCGGCGCCGTCGCGGCGGCAGGTAAGGCAAACCGTCAGCGTGACCGGTCCCGGGGTGCTGGCGGGGGGGGCCGCCTTGTCTTCTGCCATTGGCGCGTCTCCTGTCGCGTCAGGCAAGCAGGGACATGGCCAGAAGGGGGCAATGCGTGGCTGCCCCTCAACCGGTCGCGGAACACCCCGCCCGCCCGTTGAACTCTCCTTCGCTGGCAGGTCTCCCGGCTTGCGGATGCCAAGGCACGAGGCCTTGCCGGCCATCCTGCCTTCCCGGGGATCACCCAGTGGCATGGCGGCCTCATCCGGTCACGGTCGCGGGGGCGGCTGTGCTTCGGCCCGCATGGCCTTCACATTCCCTCTTCGCCTGCTTTCGCAGGAACCAGCGAAACCCCCTTGCGCTATCGTGCCCTTCTTTGTCAAGACATGGGTCAAACAGCTGGAGAGCCCCCATGAGCGAAAAGTCTGAAACCGGCATCTCAGAGGAAGAAGCCGCCCGTCACGCTTCCAAGATGGCCAAGAAGAAGGCCGCGCGCGACCGGATGATGAAGACCAAGGAGGGCGAGAAGGGCCTGATCATCGTCCACACCGGGCCGGGCAAGGGCAAATCGTCCTCGGGGTTCGGGATGATCATGCGCTGCATTGCGCATGGGATGCCATCGGCGGTGGTGCAGTTCATCAAGGGCGCCTGGCAGACCGGCGAACGCACCCTGATCGAGGAAAACTTCAGCGACCTGTGCCAGTTCTATGCGATGGGCGAAGGCTTTACCTGGGAGACCCAGGACAAGGCCCGCGACATTGCCGCCGCCCAGAAGGGCTGGGAAAAGGCCAAGGAGATGATCCTGGACGAGCGCAACACCATGGTGCTGCTGGACGAGATCAACATCGCGCTGCGCTATGAATATCTGGATCTGGAGGAGGTGCTGGAGTTCCTGGTGGAGCAGAAGCCGCCGATGACCCATGTGGTGCTGACCGGCCGCAACGCCAAGGAAGAACTGATCGAAATTGCCGATCTGGTGACCGAGATGGGGCAGATCAAGCACCCGTTCCGCGCCGGTGTAAAAGCGCAGAAGGGCGTCGAGTTTTAAGACGCTTTCAGAATGTCCCGCCCGGCCGATAGGCCGGGCAGCGCCCGTCCCGCCCCCTACGGGGCGGGCGCTTCGCTTCCCACCCCGCCGGGACGGGCGCTGCCCTTCGCGTTATGCCGCGAGTTGAGCCGCTTTGCCTTGGATGTAGGCATCGACCGCCGCGCGCTGGGCCTCATCCAATCGCAGCCCCAGCTTGGTGCGCCGCCACAGGTAATCATCACCGCTGCGCACCCATTCGCGGGCAATGGTCCAGTCCAGCTCCCGCGCCGTGATGGTCGCGCCAAAGTCCTGCCCCAGATCCGCGGCAGTTTTGGCGGCGCCCAGAACCTCCCATGCCTCGGTGCCGTAAGCGCGGATCATCCGGCCTGTCCAATAGGCGGTGAGGAACGGATAGTCTGCGGCCAGTTTGGCTTTTAGTTTCTCCACATCCTCCACCGCAAAATCGCCGCCGGGCAGGGCAACGCCTGCGGTCCAGTCAGAGGGCAGCTGCGGGAACACCTCGCCGATTTTCGCCAGCGCCGCCTCGGCCAGCTTGCGGTAGGTGGTGATCTTGCCGCCAAAGACATTCAGCAGCGGCGCCTTGGCCTGATCCAGTGTCAGCACGTATTCGCGGGTTGCTGCAGTGGCGGAGCTGGCACCGTCGTCATAGAGCGGCCGGACGCCGGAATAGGTCCAGACCACGTCGTTGCGGCTTAGCGGCTGTTTGAAGTATTGTGATGCGAAGTCAGCCAGATAGTCCTGCTCCGCTTCGGTGCAGACGGGGGCGGTGTCCGGGTCGGGGTGGTCGGCATCGGTGGTGCCGATCAGGGTGAAATCCTGCTCATAGGGGATAGCAAAGATAATCCGCCCATCACTGCCCTGGAAAAAATAGCAGCGGCCGTGGTCGAACAGTTTCGGCACCACTATATGGCTGCCGCGCACCAGACGGACGTTTTCGCGGCTGCTCAGGCCCAGCTTCTGGTGCAGCACATCGGCGACCCAGGGGCCGCCTGCATTGACCAGCATCCTGGCGCGGTGGTCCTGCTCTGCGCCGGTGGCGCGGTTCTTGGTCCGGATCACCCAGTGGCCGGCGTGGCGTTCGGCTGAAGTGACCTCGGTCCGGGTCAGGATGCTGGCGCCGCGCGCTTGCGCATCGCGGGCGTTCAGCACCACCAGCCGGGCGTCTTCGATCCAGCAGTCGGAATACTCAAAGGCGGTCTGAAACTTGTCTTTCAGCGGCCGGCCTGCCGGGTCGCGGGACAGGTCCAGCTTGGCGGTGCCGGGCAGGATGCCGCGCTGGCCCAGGGAATCATAGAGAAACAGCCCCAGCCGGATCAGCCAGGCCGGACGGCGGCCGCGCATCCAGGGCATGAAGGTTGTCAGCAGTTTCGATGCGGGCGTTTCGCTGTCAAAGCGCATGTCCTTGTGAAACGGCAGCACAAAGCGCATCGGCCATGAGATATGCGGCATCGCCTTCAGCAGCACCTCGCGCTCGATCAGCGCCTCGCGGACCAGGCGGAACTCGAAGTATTCCAGATAGCGCAGGCCGCCGTGGAACAGTTTAGTCGAGGCCGAGGAGGTGGCGGAGGCCAGATCGTTCATTTCGGCCAATGTCACCGACAGGCCGCGTCCCGCTGCATCGCGGGCAATGCCGCAGCCGTTGATGCCGCCGCCGATGATGAAAAGGTCCGTGACAGGTGCATCAGTCATTTTCGCTGCTTTCGTTTTGTCCGGCGGTGAGGATCCGGGTGCCTGCGGCCTGCGCGGCCTCGGCAAATTGTTCCGGCACCGGGCGGTCGGTGATCATCACGTCCAGCTCTGCCACATCGCAGATCCGCACCGGCGCGGAGCGGGCGAACTTGCTGCCGTCGCAAACCAGAACCCGCTGACGGGCGTTTTTCAGGATTGCGCGGGCGACCGAGACTTCGCGGGCGTCGTGGTCCATCACGGCGCCGTCCGGATCCAGCGCCGAGGCGCCGATGACGGCGAAATCGACCTTGAAGCGGGACAGGAATTCAACCGCGTCCTCCCCCACAATGGCGCCGTCGCTTTGCCGCACAGTGCCACCGGCCAGGATCAGTTCCTTGGCCTGACCGCCCATCATAAGGTTGATAATATTGATATTGTTGGAAATAACAGTCAGGCCGCTGTGGCCGGACAGCGCCCGTGCCACCTGCTCGGTGGAGGTGCCGATGTTGAGCGTAAGCGAACAATTGTCGGGGATCAGTTCAGCTGCCAGCGCCGCCATCGCCAGCTTGTTGCCCGCGTTCAGCTTGCGCCGGTCCTCATAGCCCTGGCTGGCGGCAGAGCTTAGCCGGACAGCGCCGCCATGCACGCGGGACAAGGCGCCGCGCGCAGACAGGTCGCGCAGGTCGGCCCGCACCGTCTGTAACGACACGCCAAAGCGCTGGGACAGGCCGTCAACCTCCACCCGGTCCTGCTGGTTCAGCAAGGCAATGATTTCGTTTTGACGGCTGGCGGCATCCATAGGCTTTCCTTTCGCTGCGATTCTTTAGCGGATCGCGCGTGAAATGTCACCTATCGTTTTCGTTTTGGTTTTGTGTGTGGTGAAAACGAAAAAAGGCTCGCAGTGTGGGGCGCGCCTTTGGATGAAGCAGCTTGGCTGGCTCAGCGGAGCCGGATCAGGTGGTTGTCCCAGGCCAGCTCTGACCGGTGCAGCGGATGCTGGCCTGCGTCCGAGATTGCATATAACCGGCCGGTGCCGGTGCTGGTGGTGAAGCCGCCGGGGGAGGCGGCAAGGCCGCAGACGTCGTGCATCCGGTGCTCGTTCAGCAGCGCGCCGCCGACAGTGTCCATCACCTGCAGCACCCCGCCGCGCGGGGAGGTGACGCCGATCTGCGTGCCATTGCCGGAAAAGGCGATGGAGCCGCCGTATCCGTTCATGTTCAGCACCCGGGGATCATCCTCCGCCAGCAGACGCGCGGGGCTGCCGGGAAGCTGCAAGCCCGCGGTGGGGACCTGTTCGCCCGGATCCCCCTGCCATTGCATGGCAAAACCAACGGTGCCGTCGATGCGCATGGCGAGGTGGCGGATCGAATTCAGATGCAGCCTGCGGGGCAGTTCCATCTGGTCCTGCAGGGTGCCGTCAAAACCCAAGTAGCTGAGGTTCGGGCGCATGTCCGGAAGGTTCAGCTTGGCGCGGCCGCTGCCGGGGTGGGTTTCAATGCCGCCGTTGGCGATGACCAGCCCCGGCGCGTCCCGGCGCAGCAGCATATCGTGCGGACCAATGCCGCCGGAAGCAAAGGCGCCAATGCGCTTGTATCCGTCCGCGGCATCCCAGACTCCGATGATGCCGCGGGCGTTCTCATAGTCGTTCTCGGTCGTGAACAGGCGGGCGCCGTCGGGGGAGAAGGTGCCGTGGCCATAGAAATGGTGGCCAGCGGGTGGCTCCAACCGGGCGATGGCAGTGCCGGTGCGGCAGTCGATCACATCGGCAAAGCGGCCCGGACGGCGGGCAAAGGCAACCGCCTCGGGGCGGGTGGGATGCGCCGCTGCGGCGTGGCCGCGGCCCGGCAGCGGGTGGCGGAACAGGATTTCGCCGTCTTCTGTGAGGCCCGCAAGCAGGAAGGCGCCGCTGGCGTCCTTGCCGGCAGACAGGAAGGCGGGGCTGCCGGCGTTGGCCCAACTGGCCTGCGGGGCAAGGCCTGTGGCCAGAAGGCCGGCCAAAAAACCGCGGCGGGACGCCATATCAATCGCCGTCCAGGGAATTGAAGCCTGCCTCAACACCCAGGGCCGGGCCCAATTCCCCCGCCACCAGCGCGCGCAGGTCCTTGATCTCCTGCTGCAGGGATTCGATGCGGAAGCGGCCGGCGGGATCGGCCGCGCCGGCAAAGACGGCGTCGTCGAGGGTCTCGGCCTTTTTGCGGGCTTTGGAAAAACCAGCGGTGAATTCGGTTTGAAGGTCCGCATGGGGGGCCGCCAGAGCCAGCGCCAGCGGCTCCAGCGCGTTCAGGGACAGCAGCACATGGCGAAGGCTGCGGCCGGAGCGGCGGGCCTCGGCGCGGGCCGGGCGGGGCCTGTCATATGTTCCCAGCGGACGCCCCAGACGCATGTCGTCCAGCACCTGCAGGCCGGTGGTGAGCGCCTTGAGCAGTTCCTGAGTGATCTCCTCGTCGCTTTGGTAGCGATTGGCGGGGCTGCGCATTTCGGCGGCGTAGCTCTGTTCCCAGTCCATTTTGATGGATTGGGTTGTGGCCGCGATGTCGGTGCTGATGGCGCGGGTCAGGGCGCAGCGGTAGCCGGCGCTGCCTTCGGTGGAGAGCTCAGGATCATAAAGCAGGAATTCCAAGGCATAGAAGCCGCGGGCGGCGATGGAGTAGCTTGCGAATTGCGCCGGGTCCGAGATGCCGGGGTCTTCGCTGCGGATCAGACTGGCTAGCGCCTTGGGTGTTTTGCTGCGGCTGTCGGGCCAGAATGCCAGCGCAAAGGCGCGGCTGTCTGTTTCCGTCGGCCCGAAACGGTAGGGGCTGGCGGCGATCCAGGCGTCGAAGGCGGCGCCGTAGGCTGCGCGCAGGGATCCGGACTGCGGGGTGCAATCCGCCTTTGCCGTCTCCGCCAGTGCCTGCGCCTCCTCTGCAAGCGTCTGGAAGGCCGGGAGGATCAGTTGATCGGTGATGGCGCTGGACAGGTCTGAGGCCGCGGCGGGGGCTGCAGCCAAGGCAACAGCGAAAGAAAGGGCGCGCATCAGAGGCTCTCCAGGAATGAGATCAGGGCAGCACGGTCTTCCGGCGGCAGCTCCACCACCCGGGTTTTGGCTGCTTCCGCCTCGCCGCCGTGCCACAGGACCGCCTCCAGCAGGGTGCGGGCGCGGCCGTCGTGCAAAAAGGTGGCGCGGGGCGAGACCTGCTGCGTCAGGCCAATCCCCCAGAGCGGCGCGGTGCGCCATTCGCGGCCCGTGGCGCGGGCCTCGGGGCGGTGGTCGGCAAGGCCTTCGCCCATGTCATGCAGCAACAGGTCGGAGTAGGGCCAGATCAGCTGGAAGCTTTGCTCCGGGCGGCCGGCCAGCCGGTGGGTCACATATTTCGGGACGTGGCAGGAGGCGCAGCCGCTGTCATAGAACAGCTGCTTGCCGCGCAGCACCGTCGGGTCATCCGCGTTCCGGCGGGCGGGCACGCCCAGATTGCGGCTGTAGAAGGCGACCAGATCCATATTCGGCTGGTCGATCTCGGTTTCACGGGAATCACCGCCGCCATGCGGCGCGGACTGGCAGGCTGTTTGCCGGGCAGTGCATTCACCGGGGTGGGCGGGGAACAGCGGGGTGGAAATGCCGATATCGCCGGCGAAGGCGCTGGCGGATTGTTCGTGCACGGTCGGCATTCCGGCTTTCAGGCCGAAGCGGCCCAGCATGATCCGGTTGAATTCGCGCGACCAGACAAGGTTGGCACGGCCTGAGATGCCGTCGCCATCCGCGTCCTCCTCATCCGCGTGGGCGAGGATGTCGGCGGCGGGGACGGCCTCCAGCAATCCCAGCCCGATCATCGGCGGCGCGACCCGGGGGGAGAGCATGGCGCCCTTGGCAAGCGGGCCGTAGCCGAGGTTTGCAGCGGTGTAGCCGGGGCGGCGCAATGTTGCTGTTTCGCCGCCGTTCAGGGCAACTTCGAAGTCCTCGTATGCGACCTGCAGCTTGTATTCCGGCGCGATGCCGGGGGCGGAGAAATCCTGCAGCTGGGTGCCGTAGTTCGGATCGGGCGCGGTGCCGATGTAGTCATGAACCGCCCGCAGCTCTGGCGGCACGGGGCCGGGGATCGAGACGCGCAGGAACATGGTGGCGGACGCATAGTCCGGCTGCTCCGGCACATGGCCGCGGCCGTCCTTCAGGTGGCAGCGCTGGCAGGACCGGGCGTTATAGAGCGGGCCGAGACCGTCAGAGGCCAGGGTGGAAGCGGGCGAAAACACCCAGATCTTCTTGAACAGGCCATTGCCCAGTTTGAATTCCAGCTCCTGCTCGAAACTGAGGTTGGCGGAATGCTGCGAGAACGCTTCGTCATCCGGCCGCGTCCGCACGGTGGCAGCACCGGCAGGCAGGTCTTCGAACCGTTCGGGCGCAGAGAAATCCGCGGCGGGCGCGGTCACGGCCTCAATCCGGGTGCGTTCGGCGTCGGTGCGGGGCAGGGGGGAGAGGTGCGGCTCGGCCTGGTACTGGCTGGCCAGGTCCAGCGCCGCAACGGGGCTGGCCGCCGCAAATGCGGCAGCCAGAAACAGTTCAGTCTTCGATCTCGGCCATCTTGGTGGCGTTGAGCTGGGCATAGTTTTCGGCACCGATCCGGTCGTGCAGTTCAAGCTGGGTTTCGAGGAAGTCGATATGGCCCTCTTCGTCCGCCATCAGCTCTTCAAACAGCTTTTGCGTGACGTAGTCCCCCGCTTTGTTGCAGGCTTCGCGGGCTTCCTTGTAAAGCGCGCGGGCGTCCACTTCGGCGGCAAGGTCGCATTCGAGGGTCTCTTTCGGCGTCTGGCCGATCCGCAGCGGGTCAAGCTTCTGCAGGTTCGGGTGGCCGCCGAGGAACAGAATCCTTTCAATCAATTTGTCCGCGTGCTGCATCTCCTCGATGCTTTCTTCGCGGCTTTTCTTGGCCATGCTGCCCAGGCCCCAATCGTCCTGCAGCCGGTAGTGCAGCCAATACTGGCTGACCGCGGTCAGCTCATGGCGCAGCGCTTTGTTGAGATAGTCGATGACCTTGGCGTCGCCCTTCATTACTTTTCTCCCGAATTGATGCTGCGCCTAAATTTGCAAGCTGCGCAGGTACTTCCAGATTACTGCTGGAACGCATCGTGTCGAGGAAAAGAGGCATGCAACCGCCGCAATCGGCGGCTTTCCCCAGGGCGTGATAGATCTTGCCCGGAGTGATTATCGTTTCGGGATCAGCATTTCGCATCCAGTCGATAGCGGCGCGGATGTCATGGTCCGATATCTGTGTGCAGTGGCAAACGATCATGCGGTTCGCGTCCTTGCCCGGCGGCCTGAATGGCCAAGTGATTCCGTTGGGAAATATATCCGACAGATTTGCTGGGGATTCAAGGTTTTTCCAGAGTAAAATACTTGGGATTGCAGCGTGAGGCAGCATCCCGCCTGCAAGACGGGGCCGCAGAAACCGCGGCCCGCCGTTGCCAGCTGCCGGGGTTCCTACTGGAAAACCGCAGAGGGGTTGTCGAGGCTGTCGGAGCCTTCGATGGCAACGCCGCCCAGATCCAGGGTGGCTACCACCCGCTCGATCGAGCGGGTCTGGTCGATCAGCCCGTTGACGCCGCCCATCACCAGCGCTTCGCCGGCTTTGTTGCCCCGGGCCAGCATCTGGTCATAAGACAGGCCTGCTTCGGCGGCGGTCTTGATGCGGCCAAGCGCGCGCATGGTGGTGGACAGCTTGCTGCGCATCTCGGCGTCCAGGCCGGCGTCCTTGGCGGCAACCAGGTCCGACAGAGACGCGCCGGAGACCAGCTTGCCGTTCACCCGCACATATTCGCCCAGATAGACATTCTGCACGCCGAGGCCGTCGTAGTAGTGGCTGTTGTGGGTGTTGTCGGAGAAGCAATCATGCTCTTCCTCCGGGTCGTTCAGCATCAGGCCCAGGCGCATCCGCTCCCCCGCCTGTTCGCCATAGGACAGCGACCCCATGCCGGTCAGCATGGCGGTGATGCCGGCGTTTTCGTCGGCCAGCAGCGCAGTGCGGGCGTCGCCCCCGGCCCCCCATTGCGCGGCGATCCACTCCAGGTCGGAGATCAGCAAATCGGTGGCCGCCTGCAGGTATTCGCCGCGGCGGCCGCAGTTGCCGCCGGTGCAGGCATCGCCGACGGCATAGTCGGTCCAGGCGCGGTCGCCGGCGCCATGTTCGGTGCCCTTCAGATCCTGGCCCCAGAGCAGGAATTCGATGGCGTGGTAACCGGTGGCCACATTGGCCTCGACACCATCAGCCTCGTGCAGGGCGCCTTCCAGCAGTTCGGGGGTGATCTTGGCGGCGTCGATCGCCTTGCCCGACAGCTCGAAGCTGGGGGTGGCGATCACGTTCAGCGCCGCCAGGGTGTTTTCGTCACTCGGCCCGCCATAGGAGGCGTCGACATAATCGATCAGGCCCTCGTCCAGCGGCCAGGCGTTCACCTTGCCTTCCCAGTCATCCACGATGGCATTGCCGAACCGGAACACTTCGGATTGCTGATAGGGCACGCGGGCGGCGATCCAGGCGCTGCGCGCAGCTTCCAGGTTTTCGGGCGACGGCTGCGCAATCAGTGTATCGACGGCGGCTTTCAGCAGCTGCGCGGTGGCCAGGCTGTCCTGGTATTTGGCCTCGGCGATATTGGCGTAATTGGTCAGCACGTCTGTCTTGCCGGAGGCGGCGGCGGCGGTGGTGCCAAAGGCGAGACCGGCAAGGGCAGTGCCCGTGAGAAACAGGGATTTCATCAGCTAAGTCCTTAGGTCTGTATTCAATTCAGTGAAGCGTTGCGGTGGCGGGCCGGGCCGGTTGCAGCGGCGGGCGCGGCGCCATGATCTGCTGCATCAGCAAGCCGCAATCGGACGCCAGCCGCGTCAGCTCGGAGGCTTTGCGCGGCGTCACAAGCAGCGCGGCAAGGATCTGCGCATCGTCCCGCTGCCCCTCGGCCGCGGAGGCCAGCAGGTTGGCAAAGCAGTTTTCATCCGCGCCCAGGCATTTGCAGGTCATGCCGTGGCGCACCAGCGGGCGGCGGCCATGGGCGGCGCAGAAATTGCAAAGAGAGCCAAAGGCCTCAAACGCGGTTTCGGCCATTTCCGGGCCGAAGTTCACCTCGAAGTCCCGGCGCATCCGGTCGCGGGTCTCGGCACCGGAAAACCAGTGCCGCAGATAGATCACCGCGCCGGCTTCCAGCGGCGGCAGCTCGGACAGGGTGCCGACGGTCACGCCGCCGCGGGGAGAGGGGTGCGCAGTGCTCATGCCGGTCAGCTCACTTGGTCAGGATCAGCTTGCCTGCGCGGGTGATGCGCAGCGAATAGATCTGCCCGTTCAGCAGAATGCGGGCCTGCGCGCCGCCGCGGGTCAGATCCTCGGCGTGGTAGGTGGGGAAAACTTCGGTGGTTGCGGTGGTCGGCACCGGCTTGGAGGCAATCTGGTTCATATCTTTCGCCCATTGCTGAATTCCGCCCTGTCCAGAAGCCATTCCAGACAAAAACCGGACAGAGCGCCGGACGGCGCAAAGAGCTGCGGCCAAAATTGGCGCATGTCCTCGGGCTCCAGCTCTGGGGTCTGCGGGCCGCTGGGGCGGCTGTCTCTGGTCGGCATGGGGGCGATCTCGGTTGATTACAGGTCGCTCGGGCTCGCCTGACCCGAGTCAGGCTGGCTGGAATGCCATATTCCTGATTTATTTGCTCGGATATGTCAATCCGAGTTTTTTAGTAGGGAATAATTTTTGCGGCGGCAGCAGGGGATAGGGGAAACGCAAAAGGCCGCCCATTGGGCGGCCTTTGAGAAATTCTGAGCTGAATGGCTCAGCTTCGGGTGCCGGAGAAGCGTTCCTGCCAGTCCTCGCGCTGTTCATCGGTGATCTTGGCGAACAGTACCTCGGGCACGGTGAAGCTGTGGCCCGCGGGCAGCGCCGACAGGGCGGCCGCAGCATCTTCGGGCCAGCTGCGGTTGTCCGAATTCATCGCCGCCATCAGCGTGTCCGCGGCCTGCGGGATGAAGGGGGCCGAAAGCACCGCATAAAGGCGGATCAGGTTCAGGCCCAGGCGCACCTGCGCAGACGCGCGGTCGGGGTCTTGCTTGAACACCGACCAGGGCGCGGCGGATTGCAGGTATTCATTGCCGGCCACCCAGATCGCCCGCAGCTCCTGCGCCGATTTGCGGACCTCCATCGCCTCCATATGGCCCTCATAGGCGCGGATGCGGGTTGTCAGCTCTGCGATCAGCGCCTGTTCCTGTTCGCCGTATTCACCGGCTGCGGGAACTTCCTCGCCGAATTTGGAACGGCAGAATTTGGTGATGCGGGAAACAAAATTGCCCAGCACATCCGCCAGATCCTTGTTCACCGACTGCTGGAAGTTCTCCCAGGTGAACTCGGAATCGCTGCTTTCGGGCGCATGGGACAGCAGCCACCAGCGCCAGTAATCGGCCGGCAGAATCTCCAGCGCCTGATCCATGAACACGCCGCGGCCCTGCGAGGTGGAGAACTGGCCGCCGTCATAGTTCAGGTAGTTGAACGACTTCAGGTGGTCGACCATCTTCCACGGCTCGCCCGAACCCAGAATGGTAGCCGGAAACGACAGGGTGTGGAAGGGGACGTTGTCCTTGCCCATGAACTGGACGTATTTAACATCTTCTGCGCCCTTGTCGGTGCGCCACCAGCGCTGCCAGTCGGCGTCTGTCTTGCCATTGGCCTCGGCCCATTCGCCGGCGCAGGCGATGTATTCAATCGGGGCGTCGAACCAGACGTAGAACACTTTTCCTTCCATGCCGGGCCAGTCCGCACCGCCCTTTTTGACCGGCACGCCCCAGTCCAGATCGCGGGTGATGCCGCGGTCCTGCAGCCCGTCGCCGTCATGCAGCCATTTCTTGGCGATTGAGGTGGTCAGGACCGGCCAGTCCTTCTTGCTGTCGATCCAGGCGTCCAGATCATCCTTCAGCTGCGACTGGCACAGGTACAGGTGCTTGGTCTCGCGCACTTCCAGGTCGGTGGAACCGGAGACAGCGGAGCGCGGGCTGATCAGGTCGGTCGGGTCCAGCTGCTTGGTGCATTCCTCGCATTGGTCGCCGCGGGCGCGTTCATAGCCGCAGTTGGGGCAGGTGCCCTCGATATAGCGGTCGGGCAGGAAGCGGCCGTCGGCATTGGAATAGACCTGCTTTTCGGTCACTTCGCGGATCAGCCCGGCCTCGGCCAGCTTGCCTGCGAAATGCTGGGTCAGCGTGTGGTTCTGCGGGCTGGAGGAGCGGCCGAAATGGTCGAACGACAGGGCAAAGCCCTTGGCGATTTCCGACTGGACGGCGTGCATTTCAGCGCAGTATTCCGCCACTGGCTTGTCCGCCTTGGCGGCGGCCAGCTCAGCCGGGGTGCCATGTTCGTCGGTGGCGCAGAGGAACAGCACCTCGTTGCCGCGTCCGCGCTGGAACCGGGCGTAAAGGTCGGCCGGCAGCTGCGAGCCCACCAGGTTGCCCAGATGCTTGATCCCGTTGATGTAGGGGATCGCGGAAGTGATCAGAATGCGTGCCATGCTATCCATCCAGGTAAAGTGTCAAAGGCCCGTCTACCGCATGGCGCAGGCGGCGGAAACCCCGGCTGCGGATTTCCCTGAAAATTGGAGATACAGGGCCGGATCCGGCTTGACCCGGACCGCGGGCCGGCGCGCACGATGGTTGCGGAAACCTGTTGCAAGCCTCTGAAAGGACACGAGGGCGTTGCTGTTCGCATGGCCTGCCGGTGTAAGCCGTCTGGGGCCGGCCAAGGCTGTTTGGCGTTCTGTCCGATGGCAAATGCGCGCCGTGCACCCCTGTCCTGGCCCTGACGGGCAGAGTGGCGGTGCCGGAGCTTTCAGCACTTTTGCAAGTGTAAGCAGATCCTTAAAGGGTCAGAGCTGCTGTCCGGATGTTTCGCGCGCGAAACAATTGGACAGGGCTTCTGACCTGTTTCACCGCCTCTGGCGAGACCGTTTCAGCAGACGGCCGATGGTGAAGGAGGTGCGCGGCGCATAGACGTAGCTGGTGCGCGTTTCCGGCGCCGGGCGGGCCCGCATCCGGTTGAGGCCGTAGATGATCAGCAGCACGTGGCCGCAAGCCACATAGGCAAACAGCGCAGGCGGTCCGAAGCTGTCGATCAGTGCCGAGGAGACATAAGGCGAGGCGATGGCGCCAAGCGCGTACCAGAACATCAGCGCCGCAGACAGCTCGACCCGCTCGGCGGAGCTGGCAAAATCATTGGCATGGGCGGCGGAGACCGAGAAGATCGGAAAGGTGGTGAAGCCGAAGATGGCGGCCGTCAGCATCACCCCCAGGGTGCCGGTGCCGCTGGCCGCCATGGTGATGCCGCAGCTAAGGATCGCGGCGGCGGAGAGCCAGATCAGCACCCAGCGGCGGTCGTATTTGTCGGCCAGCCAGCCCATCGGGTATTGCGCCAGCGCCCCGCCCAGCACGAAGGAGGCAAGGAAAAAGGCGATCTGGCCGATCTCCAGCCCGACCTCCTGGCCGTAGACCGGGCCGATCATGCGGAACGAGGCGGAGCTGAGCGCGGCGACGGTCACGCCCGCCACCGCCAGCGGCGAACAGCGCCAGGCCAGCTTGGGGCGCAGGCGCGGCGCATCCGGGGTTTCCGGCTGGTTCGCCTTGGTCAGGGTCAGCGGCAGCAGCGCCGCACAGCACAGCAGCGCCAAGAGGTTGTAGGAGACATAGGCGGCCGGCGGCAGCACCGCGATGATCAGCTGCGCCGCCAGCGAGGCGCTCATATCGGCAATCCGGTAAGTGCCCATGGCGCGGCCGCGGTTTTCATTGGTGACCTTGGCGTTGAGCCAGGCCTCGATCACCGTATAGGCGCCGGCCACGCAGAGGCCGGAGGCGATCCTCATCGCCGCCCAGGCATAGGGGTTTTCGGTCAGGGTGTGGCCCAGCAGGCCCATGGCGCCAAGCGCGGTGCAGACCGCAAAGGCGCGGGAATGGCCGACATTGCCCATCAGCCGCGGCGCCCACCAGCAACCGATGAAGAAGCCAAAGAAATGCGCCGAGCCGAGCAGACCGATCTGCTCTTTGCTGAAGTTCAGCGTCAGACCCGAAATGGCATCCAGAGGGCCGACGCCGCCGGTCGAGAGCTGCAGCAGGATGACAGATAAGAAAAGGGCGGCAAAGGAGATGATCAGGCGCATAATGCTGCGACCATGACAGGCTGCAGCGGCTTTGCCAGCCGGTTTCCGTCACGGCTGTGTCGTATTTTTGCGCGGCGGTGTTTTTCGGCACCGGGCGCGGACCAGGGTTTTGCCCGCGGCTCAGGCCGCCTGGCGGATGCGGGCCTTGATGGCGAGGGTGACCCGGTCGGCAACCAGATCCGGATAGCCGGCGGCCCCGAAGGCCGCACGGCTGAGACTGCCGTTGAGATGCACATCCAGCTCGCGCAAGTCATCCGCCGCGGTGCCGGGGCGGCGGTAGAGCGCGGCATGCAAGGTAAGCGGCCGGGTGGTGCCGCGCAGGGTGAGGCCGCCGTGAATCCGCGCGCCGCCCGAAAGCCGCCCGTCCGGCCCGAGGCGGATGCGGGTGGAGCGGAAGCGGATTTCCGGGAACCGCGCAGTGTCGAGCACGCCGGGGCTTTTCAGCGCCTCGGTGGCAAAGATCAGCCCGGTCCGGGCCCGGGTTGCGTCAAGCGTGATATCGGCCTGGCTGCGGGCCAGGTTTTGCGGATCGATCCGGATGCGGGCGGCGCGGACCGGGATCCGCCCATGCTGCGGCCGGCCGCTGAGACGGAAGGTAAAGCGCACTTCGGTCGCGTCCGGTATGAGGCGGTAAGGCAGGGGCGCTGCAGGCAGCCTCCGCGCGGCCAGCAGGCTGGCGGCAAGGCAGGCGATCAGGGTCCGCCGGTGCATCCTGTGGTTGCTCATGGGGGCTTCTTCTCCGGTTGCAGGGTGGCTTTACAGGCTGGTTTTACAGGGCGCTTTTACAGGGCGCCTTTGATGCCGCGCCCTGACCTTAGCCGGATTTTCCGCCGCAGGCTGCGCACTTTCGCGGGGGGCGCTTGTGAGACGGCGGCGGGCTCCCGCCAGGCGCCGGCTTTTGGCAAAGCCTCTGCCTGTTGGGCCCGGCACCGGGCGTGGCCCGGTGCCGGGCCCAAGGCCGCTAAGGCGGTGCCGGCGCAGCCAGGTCCGCCTGCGGGCGCGGGAGGGCACCGTCAGGGCGGGAGGGCTGGTCCGGGCTGCTTCCGGAATGGGTGCGGGGCTATGCCGCGGGGCTCAGGGCAGGGCGGAGCGGGCCGGAGCGGGGCAGATTGGTGCGGGCAGCCGCCGGCGGCCCGGGTGATCTGCCAGCTGCAAGGCGGCAGGGTGCGGGCGCGCAGGCGCTGCAAGGTCCAGCAGGTCCGGGTCTTCGCGGTGCCATCGCTGGCCGGACCGGCCGGGGGCCTGTGTGCCGGCGCGGCATGGGGCAAGGGATCATGTGGCAACGGGGTATGGGCAGGGGCCAGGTGCCAGCGGCTTTCGATGCCCTGGGCGCCGCCTGTGCCGGGGGTCAGCAGCAGGCCCAGCGGCGCCGGACCGAAGCGCCCGCCGGCCGCTGCCGCCAGATGCAGCCGCCGCACCGGGGTCATTGCGGGCGGCTCAGCCAGTTCTGCCACCACCAGAGCCGCCGCGCCGCTGCGCAAAGCTTCCTCCATGGCCCAAAGCTGATCCTCGGTCCGGGGGGGCTGCACGAACAGGAACCGGGCGGGGCTGGCAAATTCCGCCATCCCGTCCGGGTTCAGCTGCTTGCTGCCCTGCGCCGGGGACAGCCACAGGACCGGCCCCGGTGCGATCTCCTGCGCGGCGGCGGCCAGCCACAGCGCAAAACTGTGGCGGGCGGGGCCGCAGGCCTCGTGCACGCGGCCATGCTCCAGCGCAACCCCCTCCATCACGGACAGGGCCGGGCAGGATCTGTGGCGGCGGCGGGTGAGCAGGTGAGTCGGCATGCAGCCAGATTAACATGTTCGACTTTTGTTCTCAATCACGCACTGCTGCGGACCTGCGCCGCTGGACAGGCGCCGCACGATGCACGGGGCGGCGGATCTCAGCCCTCGCGGGGGACAACCGGGCCGCCCTGTTTGGCCCATTCGGTAAAACCGCCCTCAAGATGCACCACCGGCTTCAGCCCCATTTCCAGCGCCGCCTTGGCGCTGAGGGCAGAACGCCAGGCGCTGGCGCAGTAGAACACGTAGGTTTTGTCCTGATTGAACACCGGCTTGTGATAGGGGCTGTCCGGGTCGATCCAGAATTCCAGCATGCCGCGCGGGCAGGAGAAGGCGCCGGGGATCATGCCGCTGCGCTGCAGCTCGCGGATGTCGCGCAGGTCGATGAAGACGTAATCCTCGTCCAGAACCTTTTGTTTGGCCGCCTCGACAGACATGGTTTCGACGAGGCTGTTTGCCTCGGTCAGCAGCGCCTTGACGCCCTTGGTGATGGTCTGCGGCATCGGGTATCCTTTCCTTAAGCTGAACAGAGGCTGGCCGGTTTGCCGCGCATGTGCAAGCGGCTTGCACTTCCCGGACGAGCCCTTAGGGTCGCAGGCAAATCGAGGACAGGGGACCGCAGCATGAAACTCAATCCATTGGGACGCACCGGCATGATGGTGTCGGAGCTGTGCCTGGGCACGATGACATTCGGCACCCAGACCGCGGAGGCCGAGGCCCATGCGCAGATCGACCTGGCACTGGAGGGCGGCGTGAACTTTGTCGATACCGCCGAGATGTATCCGGTGAACCCGGTGAGTGCGGAAACCCTGGGCAACAGTGAGCGGATCATCGGCGCCTGGAATGCGCAGACGGGGCGGCGGGGCGAGTACATTCTGGCCACCAAGCATTCCGGCGCGGGGATGCAGCATGTGCGGGACGGGGCGCCGATCTCCTCCAGGACCATCGCTGCAACCATCGAGGCGTCATTGAAGCGGCTGCAGACCGATTACATCGACCTCTACCAATTCCACTGGCCGAACCGGGGCAGTTATATGTTCCGGCAGAACTGGAGCTATGATCCGTCGGCCCAGAACCGGGTGGAGACGCTGGCCAATATGGAGGATTGCCTGGAGGCGCTGCAGCGCGAGGTGGAGCGCGGCACCATCCGCGCCTTTGGCCTGTCGAACGAAAGCGCCTGGGGCACCGCGCAATGGCTGCGGATCGCGGAGGCGCAGGGCGGGCCGCGGGTGGCTTCGATCCAGAACGAATATTCGCTGGTCTGCCGGATGTATGACACCGATCTGGCGGAATTGAGCGTCAACGAGGACGTCGGCCTGCTGGCGTTTTCGCCGCTGGGCACCGGGCTGCTGACCGGCAAGTATCAGGACGGAGCGGTGCCGGAGGGCTCGCGCAAGTCGATCAATCCCGAGCTGGGCGGGCGCCATTCCCCGCGGGTATACGATGCCGTGGCGGCTTATCTGGAGATTGCTGGGCGGCATGGGCTGGACCCGGTGCATATGGCGCTGGCCTGGTGCCGCACACGGCCGTTCATGGCCTCGGCACTCTTTGGCGCCACTCACCTGCCGCAGCTGGAGCATGTGCTGAAATCGGTGGAGCTGGAGCTGAGCCAGGAGGTGCTGGAGGAGATCAACGCAGCACACCGGATGCATCCGATGCCGTATTGAGATGCGGGCTGGGACGGACGGGAGCTCCCGCCCGTTCTGCAGGCATTGACATGCCCTTGGCCGGTTGGGCCGGGCGCTGCTGCGCAGCGCGGAGGAAGATGCTGAGATGCGCTTCAGCGGCAGCTCTGCCCTGAAGCGCCTTGCTGAGGGTATTCTAAAATTGCGCGTCAAGGGTGAATGCGGCGGCCACTCAGCCGGGGTGAGCCAGAATATTCAGCAACTTGCCGGCCGGGTCGCGGACATAGAAGCGGCGCACGCCCCAAGATTCATCCGCGGGGCCGTAGACGATGTCGAGACCGAGGCTTTCGGCCCGTGCGAAGACCGTATCCACATCGTCGACTTCGATCGACAGATCAGGCACCGGGGTCCCGGATCCGCCTTGGCTCGCGATGCTGATCTGGACGGCGGCGGCGGCGCCTGATGCGAGCGTCACGATCCAGCCGTGATCCATCACAACGTCCAGGTCAAACAGGCGGGTGTAGAAATCCTGCACCTCGGAAATCTGTGCGGCAGGCAGGTTTGCAACAATACGCTTGACCGTCATTCAAGGCCCTTTCTCTGCGATCCGCGCCTTCATGGCGTCAGTTTCTTGGTTTGCCGGAAAGAATGCTTCGATGCGGCTTTCACAGGCCCCACAGATGCAGCGGGGCGCAGTGCCCGCGGGAGCTGGGAACGCAGCAGGCTTGCCGCGCAAGGCAACCAGCGTGGTGTCAGCAGAAGGATCAATCCCACGGGTGAGCCGGGCCAGGATATGGCTTGGCCGGAAGGGTGCGCAGTGGAGCACCGTCCCGCCGTCGCTTGAATATTCAACAAGGGAAGACAAGCCATGACCTGCTATGTAGTTGGCGATCCAGGCAAAGTTGAAACGGGCCCGGGGATTGTTGCTTACCTCGAGAGGATCGACGCCACGCTCGCCCCCTGCCAGGGACGCTACATCATTGGCGGGGGTGCGAGAAGCAGATTCTGGAAGGGCAGTTCCAGGGAAATTTGAACGTGATTGCCTTCACGGACCGGCGGTGCGGAGGCGGGTCACAAGGCAACGGATGTGCCGCGGTGATGCAGAGGAGAACTGCATAGGCCATCTTCTTGAAAGCGGGCATCCAGAAAGCTGAAGATAGTTACCCATTGACCTAACCGTTTGCCGCGCCGTAAAGTTAGCCGCATGGATAACCATTCAATTTATCTCGATTCGGTCTTTCACGCTCTTGCGGACCCCACCCGCAGGGCCGTGGTGCAGCGTCTGGTGGAAGGCCCCGCGCCGGTGAAGGAACTGGCGGCCCCTTTCAAGATGGCGCTGCCCTCATTCATGAAACATATCAGCGTGCTGGAACAGGCCGGGCTGATTGCCTCGCAGAAACAGGGCCGCGTGCGCACATGCACGCTGAAACCCGACCAGTTGGAGGCCGCTGAGAAATGGTTCGGTGACCAACGCGCCATTTGGGCCAGCCGCTTTGACAATCTCGACAATCTGCTGACAACGCTCAAAGGAGAAATCAATGAAACCTGATCTGCGCTTTGACTTTATCGCCGACATGCAAAAAAGCACGCTGACCGTCCGGCGCGAATTCGCCGCCGGGAGGCAACTGGTGTGGGACTGCTACACCAAAGCTGAGCTTCTGGACAAATGGTACGCCCCCAAGCCGTTGACGACAGAGACCCAATCCATGGATTTCCGCGATGGCGGCCACTGGCATTTCGCCATGATCGACCCCGAAGGCACATATTATTGGAGCCGCACGGATTACCAAACGATCACGCCGATCGAAGGCTATACCGCCTATGACGGTTTCACCGACGAAACCGGCGTCGTGAACCCGGACATGCCCCGCTCGCATATCCGCCAGGCCTTTACCGATCTGGACGGGCGCACGATGGTGGAAATGCTGGTTTCCTACAATTCTCCAGAAGATCTGCAAAAAGTCATCGACATGGGCATGGAAACCGGCCTGGCCTCAACACTCGAACGTCTGGACGAATTGCTGGTGTTTCTGGCTGGTGAGTCCGTGTAGAGTTGCTTCGGTGCGTGCTCGCAGACCAGGCCGCTCCCGTTGCGCTCAACGATCCGCACCGCTCTCAAATAGAACGCCGCAGATCCCCATGGCGCTGGCCGGGAAATCCGGCCCCGAGGCCATTGCCAAGCTGATCGTCCGGCGGCTGTCCGGTCTGGCGCGGGCAAGGAGTTTCATCGAGCGGGACAAGGCCGGCGCCTTTGCCAGCGATCTGCGCAGCCCGACCGATACCCTCATCGCCAAGGGTGATGGGGGACGGCCCTGAGCAGAGCTCTGCCATTTGCTCAGGAGGCTGCGCCGCGGCCCGTCGAAGGAGATAGTCGCTGCAACTGCGTAAGCAGAGGCCTGGCGAGATCAGCATAGCGGACAAAGTGGCCGAACACCCGAGACAGCCGGAGGCCTATCCGTCCCGACAACATTTGCCTGACCGAAAGGCCCGGGTTTGCGGCCCCGGCCTGTTTCCGCCGTCATGATCTCTCCCTTTCTGCGACAAGGGGCATCGCAGCCTCTGTCAGTGGCCCGGGTTTTCCGGGTCTGTTTGCTCAACACCGCGGTCAAAATGTTGCGCATAGGCTTTGGTCAGCCGGTCCGGCCCATGCAGAACCCGCCATTGCCGGATGCCATTGCGCCAGCCGGCCCGGCCTTCGCGGGTCTCCGGCTCTTTCGCCGCCTCGGCAGGGGTTTCCGTATTAAGCAGCTCCCAGACCGCCTGCTTGCCCTGGCAGTATGCGTCGGCCCCCCAGGCCGCAAGCAGTTCCTGGAAGGCAGCAAAGGCGGCCGGGTTGAACACTTTGTCCTCGCCCAGACGGGTAATCACCGGGTTCTCCGGATGCACATCGCAGCAGGGCACCCAGCCCTCGGGGATCGGGGTGTTGGCGGAATGGGTGCGCTCGGCCTTCAGGAGCTTGGGCAGCACATGGGTATGCGGGCCCTCCGGGGATTTGCCGCCGGTGTCGGGACCGCCGATCATCTGATAGACCTCGACCCGGCCGAGGCGGGTCAGCAGCACCCGGCGGGGATGGTGCTTCAGGATTGCCCCCATCGCCGGATTGCCCTGCGCGAACAACGAACGGCCGGCGTTTTCATCCAGCACCGCCAGCAGTTCCGGGTCGGCGGTGCGGATGCAGAAATCCGCCTGAAACTGGCCCAGCCCCATGTCGAACAGTCTGGCGCCGCGGTCCTCGTCCCGCAGGGCATCGTCGTCGGGGCCAAGCGCAGTCAGCACATCGCGCTGGTTCATCGCAGCGGCATCACGCGGCAGGCACAGCGAGACCGCCTGGGTCCAGCGGTGCGGCTTGGGGCTGAGGGTTTCATACGCCACCGGGCGCACGCCTGTGAGGGTTTCGATGCGGATCCCGCCGCGGCTGGTCACCTGCATCAGCCCGGGGTGCTGCCGCGGCGCCGGGTCGCCCGCTACGTGATGGAACTCGGCAATCGCCCCGAAGGACCCCATGTTCCAGCCGCAGTCCTCCTGCATCAGCGCGTCTTTCAGAACCTGTTCAAGCTCAGGCATGTGCTGCCCTCCTGTTGGTTGATTTCCATTCCAGCGCGCCGATGCGGACGGCCTGGTAAACGGCTTTGCCGATGGCTTCGCCAGTTGCGGTGTGCAAGCCGGCATAAGGATTTGCGCCTGCAGGAGCAGCCACCGCGACGCAATCGGTGCCAGTGCCGGTTGCGGCGCCCGCGGGCAGGGTGATGCCTGCCTCCATCACCGCGGCGGTGCGGGCCTGGATAGCGATGCTCATGGCTTCGATCAGCCCGGCATGTGTCAGGCCGTGCGTGAGATGCACGGCAACATTGATGGTACCCCAGTTGCGGCTGGAGTAATCTATCCGGCTGCCTACGCGCTCGGCATTGGACAGGCCGACAGTGGCCACCGCATGGGCGCAAATGCCCTCCACCTCGGCTGTTGCCTCGCAATAGCGGCGCACATCGCGCGAGGTGAGAAAGGCCACGGCATCCTCGCCGCTCCGCGCAAAGAGTTCCGCAGCGAACCATTCGCGAACATCCAAACCCGGTGGCAGGTCGCTGTTCCGGACCTCGCGCCACAAGATGCGGCGGGCGGTGACGAGGCCGGGGCGGTTCACAGCCCAGCTCAGCACCCGCATCTCTGCGCCGAGGTCAAATTCGATCCAAGGGCGTTCCAGCGTGACTCTGCCCATCACAGCACCTCCAGCGGCTGGAACACCGGCCCTTGCGCTGTGTGCTGATGCCAGACCGAGATGCCGAAGGCCCGGGCCATCAGCGCCGGTGTCAGCACCTCGGCGGGCGGCCCGTCAGCCAGAATGCCGCCATTGGCCAGCAGGATCAGCCGGGTACAGTGGCGTGCGGCCAGCCCCAGGTCATGCAGCGAGACCAGCGCGGCGCGGCCTTCGGCGGCGAGGCTGGCAAAGACCTCCATGGCGGAGATCTGATGCGCCGGGTCCAGCCCGGCGGCGGGTTCATCCGCCATCAACAGCGGCGTGTCCTGCGCCAGTGCGCGGGCAATCAGCGCCCGGGCCTGCTCGCCGCCCGACAGGCGCGAGGCAGCGCGCTGGCGGAACGGCTCCAGCCCCATCCGGATGATGGCCTGATCGACCAGCGCCTGATCCCCCGGCGGCAGCCGCAGCCCCTGCGGCAGATGCGGCAGGCGGCCAAGCGCCACCAGCCGCTCCACCGGAACCGGCCAGGCGATCTCGCGCGATTGCGGCATCCAGGCGGCTGCGCGGGCCCGGTCTGCGGCGGTCATTTCCGCCAGCGAGCTGCGGCCCTGCGCCGGTATCAGCCCCAGGGCGGATCGCATCAGGCTGCTTTTGCCGGCGCCATTCGGCCCCAGCAGGCCGACGAACTCACCTGCTTGGATTTCAAACGACACATCGCGGATCACCGGACGGCCCCGCAGGGTGACCGAGAGGGTTTCGACCGACAGCACGCTCATGCCAGCCCCTTCCGTGTCTTGTAGATCAGATGCAGGAACAGCGGCGCGCCGACCAGGGCGGTGACCACGCCGAGCTTCAGGTCGCGCGCGGGCAGGATCAGCCGCACCGCGATATCCGCCAGCTGCAGCATGATGGCACCGCCAAGCGCCGAGGCCCACAGCAGGCGCGACGGCTGGCCGCCAACAAGGGGCCGCAGGATATGCGGCACCACCAGACCGATGAAACCGATGGCCCCGGCCACCGCGGTGGCGCCGCCAACCACACTGGCGGTGCCGACCACCAGCAGCAGCCGCAGCCGGTTCAGGTTCACCCCCATGGTCTGCGCCGCATCCTCGCCCAGGGTCAGCGCATCCAAACCCCGTGCCAGAGTCAGAAGGACCGCGGCCCCTGTCAGCGCAAAGGGCAGCACCAGCCAGACATGCAGCATCGAGCGGTCCGCCAGCGAGCCCATCATCCAGAACACAATCTCATTGGCGGCAAAGGGGTTCGGCGACAAGTTCAGCACCAGAGACGTGAGTGCCGCAGCCATCGCCGAAATCGCAATGCCCGCAAGGATCAGCGTCAGCGAGCCGCCCTGCGGTCCGGCCAGCGCCATCACCAGAAAGACACCTGCCAGAGCACCAGCCAGGGCGGCCAGCGGCAGGCCCAGGGTGAGGCTGGCCGCCACTCCGGTGTTGATCGCCAGCACTGCCCCCAGAGCTGCCGAGGAGGAGACGCCGATCAGCCCCGGTTCGGCCAGCGGGTTGCGCAGATAGCCCTGCATGGCGGCCCCCGCCAGCCCCAGCCCGCCGCCGATGATCACCGCCAGCAGCGCCCGCGGCAGGCGGATTTCCCGCATCACCAGGGTGAGCGGCCCGTAACCATCGTCAAACAGCGCCGCCAGGCTATCGCCGGCGCCGACATCAGCCGGTCCAACCGTGAGCGACAGCAGGAACAGCGCCAGCACCACTGCGGATAGGGGCAACCCCAGGCGGGTCATTGGCTGCCCTCCTTTTCCACAAACCGGCGGCGCTCTTCGGCCAGGGTTTCCACCGCGCGCAGTACATGCGGGGTGCCGCAGACCCAATCCGCATCGCGGATCTGCCCGGCGCTGCTGCGGGCGGCCAGTTGGCGCACCACCGGATGCGCCAGATTGTCCTCGCTGCGCGAGGCGCGCGGATAGGGCGACGTTCCGATCAGCAAATCGGGTGCCGACATGGCCAGCAGTTCCAGCGGCATGTGGCCGGAGCGCGCATAGCCCAGCTCATCCGCGATATTGCGCAGCCCTGCTGCGCGCAGGATCTGGCCCGCCAGTGTCATACTGCCCGAGGTGAAGCCGTTGGCGGCATAAAGCGCGGCCCGCGGTGCCTCAGGCCCGGCGTCCTGCAAGGCGGCGAGCCGCTGGTCATACTCCGCCAGCAGTACTTGCGCGGCGTCTTTGCGGCCCAGTACCTGGCCCATCTGCAGAATACGCGCACGAACGTCTTGCAGCGATAGCGCAGGCTGGAACACTACCACCGGCACGCCAAGACGCCGCAGCATATCCGTGGTGGCCGGCGTTGAATAGGCACCGGCAATCACCAGATCCGGATTCAGCAGATAGATCTCCTCCGCCAGCCCGTGATTGACCGGATAGGCCAGGGCCGCGCCTGCCATGGCCGAGGCGCGGGCATCCCGCGCAATATAGGAGACCGAGGCCAGCTGGCCGGGGGCGGCCAGCATCATCGCCAGCTGGTCGGCGCAGAGGTTCATCGTGACCACGCGCGACGGCCCGGCAAAAGCACCGGTGGCGGCCCACAGAAGGGCAAGGGCTATGCCGGGCAGTCTGCGCATGGATCAGAACGAGGCTCTTACGCCAACATAGGCCGCACGGCCGCGCTTGGCGTAGCCCCAAACGTCCGAGTAGTCCTCGTCGAACAGGTTGGTCGCCCGGCCGGTCAGCACCACGTTGTCCGTCAGCTCATACTGGGCCGAGACATTGACGGTGGTGTAGTCGTCGAGTTCGGCAACAGTGCTGGAGTTGAAATACTGAGTGTCCCAGTTGCCCGCGACATGCCGGATATCGGTGGTGATGGAGCCGCGGCCATAAAAGGTGTCGAGCGTGGCGCTCAGCAGCAGCTCATGCTCCGGGCGCCGGATCTCGACCGAACCATCGGGGTTGGAGGCGTCCAGATAGGTGTAGGAGAGACGCAGGTCGAGGGCATCAGTGGCTTCCAGGCTGGCCGCCAGCTCGACGCCTTTGCGGTCGCTGTCACCGGTCTGGTTGCGGTAAGAGAACGTGGTCGCGTTCACCACGTAGCTCTCAATCTCACCCGTCAGCGTTTCGTCAAAATAGGTCACATCGACCAGCCCGCGCCCTTGCAGGAAGGGCACTTCAATACCAATGTCGAAACTGCGGTTTTCCTCCGGCTGCAGGTTTTGGTTGCCGCTGTAAGTGAAGGACCCATAGTCCTCATCTGCAAACAACTCAAAATAAGAGGGGTTCACGACGCCGGTGCCGGCCGAGCTGTGCAGCCGCACGCCGCTGCCGGCAAAGGTGTAGGAGGCGCTGGCGGTCCAGCTGGTGGCGTCCTCAAACGCACTGTTGCTGTCGTGGCGCACCCCCAGCTGCAGATCCAGGCCGTTGTCAAAACTGCCGCGGTATTCGAGAGCAATCGAGTTGGTTTTACGCCGGAAGTCAGAATTGGAGCTGCTGGAATCCTCTTCCCATTCCAGCATTGTGTTCAGCAGATGCTCCGCCTGATCCGCCGGCTGCCCGTCCAGGCCAAAGCTCAGCAGGTACTTCGCCGCTTCGGTCTTGGTCTCGGTCGGGGTGCCGCCATTGAAGGAGCGGTCAAAGTCAGTGCGCTCCAGCGACAGCCGGTGCTTCAAGCGGCCGCCCAAAGTGTCCAGCTCGGCATAGACCTGGGCCTGCTGCTCATCCCGGTCACTGAACTGCGTGGGATCATCCACGACATAGCTGGCGGCATCAGTTGCGGTGAAAGACGTGCTGTCGCTGTCATAGCGCTCATCCGAGGTGCGGAAGTTGAAGCCGAGCTTCAGCCGGCCGGTGGCCAGGTAATCGCCCTTCAACTGCAGGGTGTTGCGGCGGATGCCGTCCTCTTCGCCGCCATCGCCGGAGGTGTCGAAGCCGTCGTCGTTGTCATGGGCGAGGCTGAAAGAGACGCCGCCGCGTCCGGTGCGGGATGACACCCGCGCCGAGGCCCGGTAGCCGTCGCTGCCGGCCTCGGCGCTGCCGCCGTATTCGGTGCCGATGCCGCCGGTCTTGGTGATGATGTTGATCACACCGGCCGAGGCGTTGGAGCCGTAGAATACCGATTGCGGGCCGCGCAGCACCTCGATGCGCTCGATATTGGCGGTGTCCAGCCCGGAGAGGATGTATTCGCTGTCGCCGCCGGAAGCCTCGACGCCGTCAATCAGGATCAGCGTGTGGTTGGCTTCGGCGCCGCGGATGCGGACCTGGGTGAAGCTGTCGCCGGAGCCGCTCACCATCAGGCCGGGAACCGAGCGCAGCGCGTCCTGAACGGTGGTGATGCCGCGGTCTTCGATCTCCTCGCTGGTCAGGACCGAGGCAGAGCGGCCGTATTTCTGGGCCTCGACCGGAGTAAAGCCGCCGGAGACGATGATTTCGCCCAGATCGGTGACATCCGAATCCTGGGCGGTTGCGATTGCGGGGGTGGCGGCCAGGGCCGCGGCCAGGGACAAGCTTGCCTTGCGCATATTCCATTCCTCCCGGCCCGCGCAACAAGCGCAGGCCAAGTGACTGCCCAAGCGGGCAGTGTATTCGGGTCGGGTCTTTGAAAGGCCTTGCCTCCGCAGACGGTGAAAACTGCCACCACTACGGAAATCCGTTATCTACGGCGCGCCCCGCACCGGGATAGGGTGATCATCCTGGCAGGTCTCCTGACTCGCGGGTCGAGGCTTTGCCGCGCCTTCCCGCCCCTCGGGGCAGTGGCATTTCGCAGCATTGCTCTCCGCTCACAGTTGCGGGGGCAGTCACGGATTCGGCGCCTGTTGGCTACACCTCACCGTGTTCCCTTTTACCCGGGTGGTCTCCCAGCCGGACCAGAATAGCCGGGACTTAGGCAAACCGGATTTGTTCTGTCAAGCGGGAAAGTCTGGCTTTGCGGCTTGGCGGCGGTTCCAAATTGGCTTCATGGCAAGCAATTGATTCCGTTAAGCCGTTATAACGAAAGGCTGCTTCGGGAATGGGAGGGTGAAAGCCAAGCTGAACCGAAGGAAGACCCCGATGACCAAACCTATGATGGACCTGGGAGAGCTTTACGAGAGTGAGGGGCGGGCGCGCCAGCGGTTCGAACGCCGCCCGGCTGCCAAGGCGAGCTCGCAGCACATCGAATACTTCGGTCTGCCCGCTCCTGCCGTCCGGCCGTCACCCCGGTTGTCCGGGCGGGGCAGCTGCGTCCCGCCGGCCTTTCGGCGCAGGCACGGATTTCGGCAAGCCCGCCGGGACAAGAAACGGCGCTGGCAGGTCAGACTGTGAGCAGCTTTCTATACATCTCCAGCAGAAATACTTCGGCTTCGGCGTACCGGTCTTCCGCTTTCGCTGGGGCGATCTCTTCGATTTGAACGTCGAAATCGGCATAATGCTGCGTGGTCGCCCAAATCGAAAACAGAAGGTGATGCGGGTCGACGGCCGCAATTTTCCCGTCTTGCATCCAGTCTTCAAGCATCACGACCTTGGCGTTGAACAGGTCTTTCAACGGTCCGAAAATCTCGCTGCGGGATCGCGGCAGGCCACTCAGGACCTCATTTGCGAAGAACTTGCTTTCCTTGGGGAAACTCCGCGACATCTCCAACTTGCGCCGGATGTACTCGCAGATTTCGTCAATCGGCTCGCCGCGCGGGCTGAGCATGTTCAATGGCGCCATCCACAACTGAAGCGTGCGGGCCAGAAGTTCCCGGCGGATCGCATCCTTGCTTTCAAAGTAATACAGCAAGTTGGGCGTGGTCAGCCCGGCGGTCTTGGCAATCAGATTGATCGACGCGCCTGACGAACCGTGCCGGGAGAAGACCTCTAGCGCGGCTGCCATGATCTGCTCTGTCTTTTGCAGTTGAATTTTTGTTTTTGGTTTCTCTGCCGACATGCGTGCCATACGAAAATTGCCACTTCGTTCTAATATGAATTGGCGCCGTCATGTCATAATTCGAAGGCTAAGGCCAGCAGGCGCGGGCGGAGGCTTCAATCCGGGAAGCCGCGCGTATCAAAGCGCCGGCGGACAGAGAGGACTGTCCGCCGGCAGGTTATGACGTCAAGGAAGACAGGTCAGGACGCAGCCAGCATCGGGGATGAGGCGCCAGCCTGTTCCCTGAATGCCGGGATGATCTTGTCACCGTAATCGGCGATGATCTTTTCCTCGTCACCGCTGTCCAGGTAGATGTTGAACTGGGTGGTGCCGGCCGCCTCAAGGTCGCGGATCTTGGCGATATGCTCGTCCGGGGTGCCCAGTACGCAGAAGCTCTTGATGATGTCCTCGGTGATGAAATCGAGATAGGGGTTATCGCTCTGGCCGTGTTTGGAGTAGTCATAGCCTTTGCGGTTCTTGATGTAATCGGTCAGGCTGGTGGGTACCTGATCGCCGTCGGTGCCGTATTTCTCGACGATGTCAGCGACGTGGTTGCCGACCATGGCGGGGAACCATTTGGTCTTCTCGATGCCTTCTTCGATCGGGCCAGTGTGTGCGGGTGCCGCAGCCATCACGCGGTAGTTGGACATGTCGCGACCTTCCGCCTCGCCACCGGCCTTGGCCTGATCTGCCAGCCATTTGATGATCTTGGGCTCGGCGATTTGCAGCACGACACCGTCGCCGACCTTACCGGCCGAAGCCAGCGCCTTGGGACCGTATGCGCCGATCCAGACCGGCAGCTCATAGCCGTTGGCCCAGGGGAATTTCACCGGCTCCGGGCATTCGCCGTACTGTACTTCCTCGCCGCGGATCAGCGATTTCACCACATGGGTGAATTCTTCCAGCCGCTTCAGGGTTGACGGCTTTTTGCCCATCACCCGCACCGCGCTGTCGCCGCGGCCAAGACCAATGTCGAAGCGGCCGCCGGACTGTTTCGCCAGCGAGCCGAACAGCGAGGCCGCGACCGACCACTCGCGCGAGTTCGGGTTGGTCACCAGCGGGCCGAAGCGCATGCTGGTGGTGTGCTCCATGCACATCGCCATCGCCACGAAGCTTTCGCGCCACAGGATGTGGCTGTCGTAGAACCAGCAGTAGGTGAAGCCAGCGTTTTCCGCCTGGCGGACCAATGCGCGGGCGCGGTCGGGTTCAACGAACCCCTTGAAGCAAATTCCGAATTCCATGTGTGTTTTCCTCCTCGTTGGAATTTTAATGTGCGGGGGGGCAGATGCGGATACCGGCGTGGGTAAACGGCACCGCCTTGGAAATGTTCTGCCGGATCAGGATCGGGGTGATTGCCTCGATGCAGCGCGCCGCCTCGGCGTCGCCGGCGTTGTAGCCCTCGACCTCCAGCGCGCGGACCAGTTCGATCACCTTCTTACGGGCAGGCAGGCTGTTGCCGCAGACCAGAATGTCGCAGTTGATCGGCCAGTCCAGGTTGTTCAGCGTGGCGGCGGACACGTTGTGCAGCGCGCCGATCACCGGGATGTCGTCCCCCAGCAGCGCCTGCGCGGCCTCGGTGGCGGAGCCTTCCGGCGGCATCTCGACCTTTTTGGGGTCGCCCTCTTTCAGCGGCACCACGATGTCGACCAGGATCTTGCCGGCCAGATGCGGTTTCAGCGCCTCCAGCGTGGCGTTATGGGCTGAAAACGGCACCGCAAGCACCACCATTTCATCGGCGGCTTTGGTGGCGGCCTCATTGTCCAGCCCTTCGATCTGGGCGGCGTCTGCGGGCAGTTTCTGCATCAGGTCGGCCGCGATGCCGGCACTGCGCGCGCCATCACGCGACCCCAGCGCCACGGCGATCCCGGCGCGGGCAAAGCGCAGGGCCAGACCCTGGCCCTGCGGCCCGGTGCCGCCAATGATTGCGATTTTCATCTGAACATATCCTCCTGTTTTTTTCGTATTATGTCGGCGCCGCGGCTGTCGGTTGGCTGCCAGCCCAGCCCCCGCAGCAGCACCGCCGGTGTTTTTCCGTTCTTGCGCACCACCAGCCCCGAGGCGGCGGCGATCTCATCCGCCAGCGCCGGTTCCGTAACCATCAGCGGCCGTCCCCAGGCGTCCAGGTTGCCCTGCTCCTGAATGGTGGCGGGCACCTTCGACAGGCCGATCGCCACGTTGATCTGGCCCAGCCGCCAGGGGCGGCCGAAGGTGTCGGTCATCACCACGCCGGTCTGCACGCCAAAGCGCTCGGCAAAGCCCTGCTGAATGCGCGCGCAGCTCGCGTCCGGGTCGGCGGGCAGCACCATGGCGGCGTCTTCCTCGCCGAAGTTGGATTCATCCACCGCCGCATTGGCCGAGATGAAGCCCAGCCGGTGTTCGCAGATCATCGTGCCGCTGACCTGATCGGGGCGGCGGAAGGACCGCACCACGCGGGTGCTTTCGCGCAGTACGATCTCGACCTTGCGGGGATCCTTGTTCAGCTCCTCGCCGTATTTGATCGCCTCTTCCGAGGGGGTGACCGTGGACAGCGGGATGATGCAGCCCTCCGCCTTGGAGAACACCTTTTGCGCGATACACAGGATGTCGCCCTCCTGCGGGAACAGGCCGGCCTGTTCCATGCAATCGCCCAGAATTGCGGCCAGATCGTCGCCGTTCTGAATGTCGGGAATGCCGGGCACGGCGGTGATCGAGACGGACAGGCTCATCGGGCACCCTCCTGCATCAGAAGCTGGGGTTGATGGCTCAGCAGGTCTTGCAGGTCGCTGACGGTGTCCACATCAGCCCGCAGGCTGGCCAGTGGCAGCATCACCGGGCACAGCCCTGCGACCTCGGCCGCCTGCCGGTGAGCAACCACCGATTTCACGCCATAGGCAAAGCGGAACGGGCAGGGCAGCGGCACCAGCAGCGCGTTGGTGCCCAGATCCGCTGCCGGGCACAGCACCATCTGGCCATTGCCGAGATCATGCACCAGCAGCCGTGCCAGCTCAGCCGGAAGCGGCGCCGCCAGATCGCCGGGCAGGGCGCACATGGCGCCGTATCCGCGGGCCGTGGCCCAATCCGCCGCCATATCCAGCGCCTCCGACAGGCCGCGGCGGTGGCCCTCGTCGATCAGCAAAAGCCCCATGGCCTGCGCCAGCCGGGTGATTTTCGGGCTCGAGGTCACCACCGCGATCTCCACTCCGGCGCCGGGCAGCAGCGCAAGCGCCTCTTGCAGGCGGGTCACGGTGGCGCGGAACAGGGTCAGCGCCAGCGTTGCGCGTTTCTGCGGCGTCAGCGTCGGGTCCAGCCGGGTCTTGGCGCGGGCGGGATCCTTCATCGGGATCACCACCAGGCGCTTGCCACCTTGTGCCGCGGCGCTCATGCCACTGCCTCCGCCACGGCGGGGGCCAGCCCCAGGTCCACCACTTCGCGCGCCAGCCGCGCCTTGTCCGTCTTGTCCTTCATCAGGATATGCGAACACACAGGGGTGAGGCCAAAGGCGCGGATGTCATCGCCCAGAGCGGCATCCTGATGGTCGATCACCAGGGTCTGTGCAAGCCCAGCATAGCGTTCGGCCACGCCCGCCGCATCGGCCCGCAGCCCCAGCGCCGCCATCATCCGGTCGGCCGGCCCTTTGACGACCTTGCCCGCGATGAAGGGGCTGACCGCCACCTTGAAGGCGCTTGCGGCGCGCAGGGCGGCCTTGATTCCTGGGGTTTCCAGCAGCGGCGCGATGCTGACCAGCGGATTCGACGGCGCGATCACGATCAGATCCGCCCCGGCAATGGCCGCCAGCGCCTCTGGCGTCGGGCGGGCCTGTTCGATCCCCTCAAAGGCCAGCTCGCGCACCTCCGGCGCGCAGCGTTCGCGCACGAAATATTCCTGAAAGCTCAGCCAGCCCGCATCCGTGCGCACCCGGGTCTGAACCCGGTCGTCCGTGGGCAGCAGTATCTCTGCCTCGACTCCAAAGGCGCGGGCCACGTCGCGGGCGATCACGCTCGGGCGCTCGCCCTTGAGCCGCCGCATGGTGCGGTGGATGTGCAGGCCAAAGTCGCGATCCCCCAGCGACATCCAGGTGTCGTTGCCCAGTTTCGTCAGCGTGTCCAGCGCCCGGTGGCTTTCGTCCGCCACGCCCCAGCCCTGGTTGCGATCAATCACATCCGCCAGGCTGTAGGTCAGCGTGTCGATATCGGGCGAGACCCACAGCCCGTGGAATTCGTCATCATCGGCCACATTGCCGATGACCGACAGCGCCACATCCGGCAGCGCCGCCAGCCCCTCGGCCATCTTGGCGCCGCCAACACCGCCGGCGAGCAGCGTGACCTTGTGCTTGCCCGCGGCGCTCATTCCGCCGCCTCCAGCGCAGTGCGATCTGGGAACATTTCTAGGAATGCCAGAGGGTTGCTGCCTTGCCGGTCTACCAGCGGCGCCAGCTCCTCGGGGTCGTGGTCATCATAGATGTCGCGGATTTCATAGATCGTGTTGCGGCGTACCGGCACCCGGCCCGCGGCGCGGATGATCTGCGTCAGCTCGCGGGCCGTGATCTCCTGCCCGTGGCCCGACCCAGCCGCGCGCGAGATGCTCTCGTTCATCAGCGTGCCCCCCAGATCGTTGACCCCGCGCGACAGCATCTGCTGCGCGCGGGCCGCGCCCAGCTTGGTCCAGCTCACCTGGATGTTGTCGATCCAGCCATGCAGCATGATGCGCGCCACCGCGTGCATCAGATCGACCTCCAGCGCGGTGGGGCCGGGGCGCACCTTGTCCGGGTTCTGCGCCCACAGGGGCGATTCGGTATGCACAAAGGACAGCGGCACCAGCTCGGTAAATCCGCCGGTGTCCTTCTGAATGTCGCGCAGCAGGCGGATGTGGCCTGCCCAATGCTCAGGCGCATCGATATGGCCGTACATGATGGTGGCGGTGGTGGGGATGCCGACCTCATGCGCGGCGCGGATGATCTCCACCCATTTTTCGGCGCTCAGCTTGTTCTTGGTCAGCTGCAGGCGCACGTCGGTATCCAGGATCTCCGCCGCGGTGCCGGGCATCGACCCCAGCCCGGCCTCTTTCAGATCCGCCAGGAAGTCGTGATAGGACATCTTGGTCTTCGACGCGCCATACCAGATCTCGAACGGCGAGAACGCGTGGATGTGCATGTCCGGCAGGGCTGCCTTGATGGCGCGCACGATGTCCCGGTAGTAGGTGCCTTCCATCTTGGGGTGCAGCCCGCCCTGAATGCAGACTTCGGTGGCGCCGCGGTCCCAGGCCTGCTGCGCGCGCTCGACAATCTGTTCCGGCTCCAGCCACTCGGCGTCCTTGTCCTCGCTGCGCTTGGCAAAGCCGCAGAAGCGGCAGCCCATGTAGCAGATGTTGGTGAAGTTGATGTTGCGGTTCACCACAAACGATACGTGGTCGCCATTGGCGCGGCGGCGCAGCTCATCGGCGGTGGCATAGACCGCCTCGGCATCGGCACCGGTGGTGCGGAACAGCTCGGCGCCTTCCGCCTCAGACACCTCGCCGCCTTCCAGTGCCACCTCCAGAATGGAGCGGACCGGGGCAGAGGCTCCGGCGATGACCGCGGGCAGGGTGGCAAACTTCTCGGCTGGGGGCTGATGGGTCATGCTGTCGCTCCGATGTGGCGTTGGTCGCGGGCCAGCCCGCCGGGTCCGGCCATGCCGGCGGCGCGGGCCAGAATGGCGGGGTTGATGAAGTCCTGCTCGCAAGTCAGGTAGCGGGGATACACGGTCAGCCGCTCGCGCAGCGCGAATCCGGCTTCGGTGCAGGACTGTGCCAGCGCCCGGATCTCCGGCCATTCGTGCTGCGGGTTGATGAAGTCGATGGTGACGGGGGAGATTCCGCCCCAGTCGTTGATGCCCGCTTCCAGATAGGCGATATGGCGGGCGCTCAGATTCGGCGGTGCCTGCAGGCTGATGTCCGGCGCCAGGATGATCCGCGCGGCGGCGATGGTGCGGAGCATGTCGTCCAGCGTTGGTTCCGGGTGGCTGGCCATCTCGATATCCGGCTTGCGCTGGAAGTTCTGGATGATGACCTCCTGGATGTGGCCGTGGCGGGCGTGGGCGTCGTTGATCGCGTGCAGCGCCTCGATGCGTTCGGCAAAGCTCTCTCCGATGCCGATCAGCAGGCCGGTGGTGAAGGGCACCTGTTTCTGCCCCGCCCGTTCCAGCGTGCGCAGCCGTTGCACCGGCACCTTGTCGGGGCAGGCATAGTGCGGCTGGCCCTTGCGGGTCAGGCGGCGGCTGACGGTTTCCAGCATCATCCCCATCGAGGCCGACACCGGGCGCAGCACGTCGATCTCGTCATCGCTCAGCGTGCCCGCGTTCACATGCGGCAGCAGGCTGGTTTCCTCCAGCACCAGCTTGCACATGTCGCGCAAATAGTCGGAAAGGCGCGTATACCCCAGCCGCTCCAGGCCCTTGCGGGCTTTCTCGTACCGCAACTCAGGCTTCTCGCCGAGGCTGAACAGCAGTTCCTTGCAACCCTCGCGTTCGCCTTTCAGCGCGGTTGCCAGAACCTGTTCCGGCGTCATGATGTTGGCTTCCGGCGAATCCGGATGCTTGACGAATGTGCAATAGCCGCAGGTGTCGCGGCACATGTTGGTCAGCGGCACAAAGGCCTTGCGCGAATAGGTGACCGTGCGGCCCCAGTGGGTGTCGCGGATCCGGGCGGCACGCATCATCAGAGCGCGCAAATCTCCGGTCTCCGCCCAGGCGGTGCCTGTGCTGAGCTTTTCGGTGTTCATGGGGTCCTCCCTGTGCCTCTCAGACTGTGGAGAAGGGCCGTGGCTGTCAAATATTTTTTATCAGTAGATCAAAAAAAATACAGAAACACGAAATTTGAATGGATTAATCATCTGTTTTTAAAGTGAAAAAATCTGAATTGTAAAATTTATTGACTACTAAGTAAAAGAATCAAATACTCTTCCTCAATCGCGGCCCCCGTTTCAACGGCCTGGGCTGCGCAAAGGGAGGACATCAAAGTGCTTATTGGAACGCCGAGGGAAACGGCGAAAGCAGAGGCGCGCGTGGCGCTGACGCCGGAGTCCGCGACGCAGTTGCAGAAGCTGGGGTATTCTTGCGCGATCGAGGCGGGGGCCGGTGCGGCGGCGGGCTTTTCCGATGCGGCCTATGCGGCGGCGGGGGTCGAGATCATCAAGACGCCGGCAGCGCTTTGGAAAGCCTGCGATATTGTCGCCAAGGTGCGCCAGCCGGATGAGACTGAGCTGAAACGGCTGACCAAGGGCAAGACGCTGATCTCCTTCTTCAACCCGGCCGGCAATGACGCGGGCATGGACGCGGCCAAGGCCAAGGGCGCCAATGTGATCGCGATGGAAATGGTGCCGCGGATCAGCCGCGCGCAGAAGATGGACGCGCTCAGCTCCATGGCCAATATCGCCGGCTACCGCGCGGTGATCGAGGCGGGCAACAACTTCGGCCGTTTCTTCACCGGCCAGATCACCGCGGCGGGCAAGGTGCCCCCCGCAAAAGTGCTGGTGGTCGGCGCAGGCGTCGCGGGGCTTGCCGCGATCGGCACCTCGACCAGCTTGGGCGCGGTGACCTATGCCTTCGACGTGCGGCCTGAAGTGGCCGAGCAGGTGGAATCGATGGGCGCCGAGTTTGTCTATCTCGATTTCGAGGAAGAACAGCAGGACGGCGCCGCCACCGGCGGCTATGCCTCTGTGTCTTCGCCGGAATTCCGCGAAGCGCAGCTGGCCAAGTTCCGCGAGCTGGCGCCGGAAATGGACATCGTCATCACCACTGCGCTGATCCCCAACCGCGAAGCGCCCGAGCTGTGGACCGCGGACATGGTTGCGGCGATGAAGCCGGGCTCGGTGATCGTCGATCTGGCGGCGGAAAAGGGCGGCAACTGCAAGCTGACCGTCGCGGATGAGAAGATCGTGACCGACAACGGCGTCACCATCATCGGCTACACCGATTTCCCCAGCCGGATGGCGGCGCAGGCCTCGACGCTTTATGCCACCAACATCCGCCACATGATGACTGACCTGACGCCGGAAAAAGACGGTTTGGTCAATCACGACATGGAAGACGACGTGATCCGCGGCGCCACCGTGGCCTTTGAGGGCGAGATCACCTTCCCGCCGCCGCCGCCGAAAGTTCAGGCGATTGCGGCCAAGCCCAAGGAGGTGGTGCCGGAGCTGACGCCGGAGGAAAAACGCGCCCAGGAGGTCGAGGCCTTCAAGGCGCAGACCAAAAGCCAGGTCACCCTGCTGGCAGGCGGCGGCGCGCTCTTGCTGCTGGTGGGGCTGTTTGCGCCCGCGAGCTTCATGCAGCATTTCATCGTCTTTGCGCTGGCCTGCTTTGTCGGCTTCCAGGTGATCTGGGGTGTCGCGCACTCGCTGCACACGCCCTTGATGGCGGTGACCAATGCGATCTCCTCGATCATCATCCTGGGCGCCCTGATGCAGATCGGCTCCGGCAGCTGGCTGGTGATCCTGCTGGCGGCGCTTAGCGTCTTCATGGCCGGGATCAACATCTTCGGCGGCTTCCTCGTCACCCGGCGCATGCTCGCCATGTTCCAGAAATCTTAAAGCGAGGCAGGTACAATGGATTACGGTTTCACCACCGCCGCTTACGTTGTTGCGGCTGTTCTTTTCATCCTGTCCTTGGGCGGTCTGTCGGGTCAGGAAAGCGCCAAACGCGCGGTCTGGTACGGCATTGCCGGCATGGCTCTGGCGGTCTTTGCGACCCTGATCGGCCCCGGCTCCGGCCTGTGGCTGTTGTCGGTCCTGCTGATCGCGGGCGGCGGCCTGATCGGTACTTATGTCGCGAAAAAGGTGCAGATGACCGAGATGCCGCAGCTGGTTGCGGCGATGCACTCGCTGGTCGGCCTGGCCGCAGTGTTTGTGGGCTTCATCGCCCATTTCGAGATCGGCAATGCGGCGGCGACCCTGGCCGCGGGCAGCACCGGGGATCTGGGCACCTTTGCCAAGCTGATTGCCAAGAAGACCCCGGCCGAGATCGCGTTTCTGCGGGTTGAGCTGTTCCTCGGCATCTTCATCGGCGCGATCACCTTTACCGGCTCGGTCATTGCCTTCGGCAAGCTGGCGGGCAAGGTCACATCCGCCGCAACCAAGCTGCCGGGCGGCCATATGCTGAACGCGGGCGCCGCAGGCCTCTCCTTTCTCAGCCTGATCTGGTATTTCAACTCCGGTGCCTTCCTGCCCTTGCTGCTGATGACCCTGGCGGCGCTGTTTATCGGCTACCACCTGATCATGGGCATCGGCGGCGCCGACATGCCGGTGGTTGTGTCGATGCTGAACAGCTACTCCGGCTGGGCCGCCGCCGCCATCGGCTTCAGCCTTGGCAATGACCTGTTGATCGTGGTCGGCGCGCTGGTCGGCTCTTCGGGTGCGATCCTCAGCTACATCATGTGCAAGGCGATGAACCGCTCCTTTGTCAGCGTGATCCTTGGCGGTTTCGGCGGCGCGGCGGGCCCGGCGATGGAGATCGACGGCGAACAGATCGCCATCGACGCCGACGGCGTGGCGGCAGCGCTGGAGGAGGCCGACTCTGTGGTGATCATCCCCGGCTACGGCATGGCGGTGGCGCAGGCGCAGCAGAACGTCGCCGAGCTCACCCGCCGCCTGCGCGCCAAAGGCAAGACCGTGCGCTTTGCCATCCACCCGGTGGCGGGCCGCTTGCCGGGCCATATGAACGTGCTGCTGGCCGAGGCCAAGGTGCCCTATGACATCGTGCTGGAGATGGACGAGATCAACGAGGACTTCCCGCAGACGGATGTGGCGATCGTGATCGGCTCCAACGACATCGTGAACCCGGCAGCGCAGGAGGATCCCAACTCGCCCATCGCCGGCATGCCGGTGCTGGAATGCTGGAAGGCGAAACAGGTGTTCGTCTCCAAACGCGGCCAGGGCACCGGCTATTCCGGCATCGAGAACCCGCTGTTCTTCAAGGAAAACACCCGCATGTTCTACGGCGACGCAAAGGCCAGCCTCGACACCCTGCTGAGC